>NZ_CAMZMW010000022.1:0-47490 GCF_947311865.1 Paracoccus sp. PARArs4
TACAACCGATGGAAGCGCTGGAGCGACATGGGTGTTTTCGCCCGGATGATGGAGGGACTTGCTTCCGAAGCCGCCGACCGGAAGACAGTGATGATCGACGCCACCTATCTCAAGGCGCACCGCACAGCCTCAAGCCTGCGGTTGAAAAAGGGGGGCGTGGCAGGCTGATTGGGCGGACGAAGGGTGGCATGAACACCAAATTGCATGCCGTCACTGACGCGAAAGGCCGTCCGATCAAGTTCTTCATGACAGCCGGCCAAATCAGCGACTACACCGGCGCGGCGGCCCTTTTGGGTGCCCTGCCCGAGGCCGAATGGCTGTTGGCCGATCGGGGTTATGACGCCGACTGGTATCGTGAAGCCTTGCAGGACAAGGGCATCACGCCCTGCATTCCTGGCCGGAAGTCCCGAGGCAAGCCAGTCAAATACGACAAACGCCGCTACAAGCGGCGCAACCGTATCGAGATCATGTTCGGCAGGCTCAAGGATTGGCGCCGCATTGCGACCCGCTACGACAGGTGCCCGAGGGTCTTTCTGTCCGCCGTCGCTCTCGCCGCAACTGTCATCTTCTGGCTTTGAAAATTAACGAGTCTGGAGCCTAAGACACTGATCGTGGACTGAACCCCGCGACCCATTTGTCGAAGGTCAGAACAGCCTTCTCCGCAAACGATCGGCTAAAGAGTAAGCATAAAGCCTGTACCTATATGCATGGCCGGCGACTCCGTACCGATTACCTGCACCGCTGTCTAGAAGCATCTCGATCTTAAGCTTTATAGTGGCGATATCGTCTGTCTGAACGCAGTATTCTGTCAAGTACCAGAACAAGAAGCGGTCACGGAAACTCGGATCTGGCGTTACCGGAGCCGCTACTGCGCGGGTCAGCTCATCATACGTGCGTACCTGCTGCGTCGCTTGTCCAAAATCCGAAGCAGCATAGCTAATGACGGGCTTACCCTGAATCAGCGCTTCGAAAAGAACGCCAGAATTTGCTCCCGCCACCAACTTAGCGTCCGCGACTAGGGTATGGATAGAAGCCTGCGAAAGCGATACGTTCGGCCTCTGGGCGAGCTCGGACAGCAACGCCGAGATTGCTTTGCTTCTACAGCGCGGATGTCGCTTAATGACGACCCTTAACCTCTGGGCGGCGGCTGCCTCGACAATGCAGCGGACGGCCTTGAACTTATCCAACCACAAACCTTTGGTGACGGAATCGTTCTCGACCTGCAGGGGAATGAACAGATATCCCGACTTAATGTCGGTACCCTGTTCGGGCTGGAGATACTTTGAACGGTTTTCTTTCCGCATTCCTTGCGCCAATGCCCGCACAAAGGTTCCTGCCTGTCTGGCATCCTTTCTACTGATCTCCGCTGCGAACCGTTCGGGGTGACTGGCCAGTTCTGAAAAGCAAGCATAACCCATCCGGTCCATAGTATAATAAGGGGAAATATAACCTTCCTTACAGCGCAAGATGTTGCCAGCCCGGCCATGGGAATGAAAGCTGATCGTGGCATCCCCCGCTCCGTCGGGACGAGGCGCGCGTTCGGCTCCACGCGGCAACCAGACGGGGTCCACAAGCACACCGAGGTCGGCCAGCGCTGCAAGCAGCGAACTGTAGAAAAGACGGTGCCGCTGGCCGTCTTCGGAGTCCCTGAACCATGCCTCAGGAACCTCGAGAGTCACAATCTTGCGGCTAGCGGTCGTGTTAGTCATCGGGTTCTTTAAAGACGCCACGGTGTTTATGATTTTTCGCCCATGGGAAACATCAGCCGGCCTACCAGCTTGGCAAATGGGTTGCGGATGTTCCTGACAAAGACAATTGGGGTACTGTGCAGATGCTTAACCGCCGTATCGCCGCCGCGCCGACGTACGACCGGCTCCAGGATCGGAAGCCAAACGCGTAGCATGTTTTGCGGACCAAGAGGGCTTGCCTTGGAATAGGCCAGCCAACACAGCCTTGAATGGCGGCCCTCCCAATGTTCGCGTGCAAAGGCGGCCGGGTTTTCCGTTAGGCTGGATGCTAGGTCATTTCGACCGCGCCGACGATACACTAGCGCCATCATAGGAACCGAGGACCAGAGCCGCCATCCAAACGGCCCATAGTTCACAATCCTTTTCAGCTTTTTCTTGGCCTTGGCCTTTTTGGCTGCGGTTCTGCTTTCTGCATAGGCTGCCTCGGCCAGTTGGAACTCCTCAAGATAAATTGGGCAGGATGGCGGCGGGGCCTCGCGTCGAGGGAACAAATCTATCGCCTCCGAGTCGAAGTAGTCCCGTGCGATGCGACCGTTCCCAGCTGCTGCCGCCTCCATGAGGCTTGTGGCTTCTTTGTCCGATAAGACCCAAGGTGCAGGCATCGGCAACTTGTTTTGCCGCCGCCAAGCGACCAAGCCGGTTGTGATCGCCTCGATGAACTTCAAGTAGATCTGCTTGTTGGAGAAGGGCCGCTTGTTGAACTGCCGGATCAATTCAACGTGTGTGGCCGATACGCGAGCTTCGTTGGTCTTGTGCCGGTCGGGCAGGGGCAATCGAGCAATCAAAGGCAGTCGAGTGACGCTGGCAAAATCATCAATGATGCTCCATTCTTGACTGCGCGTGCGCAGATAGCGGCGTACGTGGATTGCCTTGGGGGGAAGGTGCTGTTCCCACCCGCGAACCAGGCCATCGTAGTCCAACAATTCCTGCGTCTTGTCTTTGGCCAGCCATCTTGCGAAGCTTTCCGAAGTCGAATTGATCGCACCGCCGGCCACGAACTCGCAGTACTGGGAGTTTGCCCATTCGTCTTGGCGGCGTAGATAGACCACCATCTCCGGGTTGAAATTCTTAAAATACTCAGCAAGATTCAAAGAGTTGCGGTTGAGGAAAAAGGCCTCTGAGGACAGCACGATAGTATGGATCCGCCCATCCATCAGCGACAGCCCACTCAGCAGGTGCTGGCGCAGGATCTGCCGTTTGTCGGATGCCTCGCTGATAAATCCGACATGGCCAGCCTGCTTGTGCGGCCGGTCAGCCTGCCAGAAAAGGCCGACTTCGGGATACCAGATTCCATTGCGCAGTAGCTCGGGGCGGTTGTCCTCTAGCAGGTGCTGCAATACAGTACTACCGGTTTTAGTGGCGCCAAGATGCAAGATCACACGCGGCAGCTTGCAGGGCATAGCGTTCGGTGATGTTGAGGGCTTAACTAGTTTGTTGCGGGCGTAAGTATTCAGCGCCTGCTGAAAATCGCGCTCCGCCGCATTTTTAGGATTCTGTAGGTACTCCTTGTAAAGCTCAGCCGCATCAATGGGCTTAATAGCATGTGCGCGCTCGATATAGTCGCGGCGCCGCAGGCGGGTTGCGGCGAACAGTAGTCCATAAGCACCCGCGCGAAGATGGACGGCTGAAAGCTGCGAAGGATCCCGAAGAAGATGTTGAGGGCCGAGGCCAGAGCGCTCAAGCGTGGCGGCAAGCCGTTCGATGAAGATATCCTCGGACTTTTCGGCTTTTGCGGTCTTCCAAGCAAATCCAAAATATAGATAATGTAAAAACTGCGACACTTGAAAGCGTGCAAGCCACCAATGGGGTGATCCGGGGTCCAGCGCGCCGTGGTCGCGCAAGTGCCGGACCACAAGGTCGAAGTTCTGTAACTGGTTGTCCACATCCGCCATAGTCTGCGCGCGCCGAACAGCGGAATCAGACCGGATACGATACACGACACCATTGCTGTTGCAGAGCGAGATCACTGGGTCGGCCATGTATGCTTGGAGCAGAAAAGCGCGCTCCTCACGATAGCTGGTCAAGAATCTAATTTGGTTGCGGTCTAGAAAGTCGCGTCGGTAAAGCCAGTTCCAGAAATGTCGCGAATGGGCTATTTCGTGATGCTTGTCCAGAGAGGTGCGATGGACCTCGCGGGGGAAGAACCCCTCAGTGGTGTCACGCCGCATTTTTAGGACGTTACCCTGCTCGTCCTCGATTTGCTCATAGCGCTTGCGATAGCGCACCATGTCGGCCTCGTCCGCGTCGGCCATGTCCACGACGCGCTTCAGATGGCCGGGATCGGGCATGTAGTCGTCGGGGTCGATAAATAGCACGAATCGTCCACTCGCCAAATCCATGCCTTGGTTGCGCGCAAAGCCCGGTCCGACGTTCTCGGTGCGCCGGACTAAACGGAACCGAGGGTCGTGCGCGACAAAGCTTTCGACGATATCGGCCGACCTGTCAGGGCTGACATCGTCGATCAGGATGACTTCGAAATTCTGCATGCTCTGCCGTTGGATTGAGCCAAGGCATTCGGCGACATAGCGTTCCACACCATAAACGGGGATCACGATCGATACGTCAGGGATGTCCTGTACTTCCTGGGGAGATGGGCGGACCGGACGGTTGGTCTCAATGAAATCCAACACGTCCTCGATCTCGGCGGGCATATCGCCTTCCGGCAGGTGGTAGATCGTGTACCAGATGTAAATGGCGTAGAACAGCTCTGCCAAGTCGCGGGAGCGGTGGCGATGCGGCACCGTCGTCCGGTCGTCGGTCAGACCCCAGCCAGCATAGAGGGGCGCTCCGAAGCAGACTACCGGCTTACCGGCTAGCAATGCCTCCAGTCCCATGCCGCTAGTGCCGACATAGACTTTATCGACCATATCGAACAACTCGAAGGGATTGACGCTGTCACGCAGGATTCGAACGCGCCCTTCCGAAGTTAGGTGGTCAAAATAGCCCCGCCGCGTGGCACCCTTAACCCAATTCAGGTCCGGGTGGGTCTTGACCAAGATCTCGGCATCTGGGTTCTCGGAAACGGCGGCGTCAAGCATCGCCTTGAAATCTTGCTCCGACGCGCGCCCGTAGAAGGTCGAGGCATCTGAGAAGTTCTGGTCGACGACCAGCACGCGGCGCGCGTAGTCGGGCGACACCGAAGGTCGGTAAAAGGGCTGAGAATTGTACTTCGAGATGCGCGCATCGACAATGCGCTGCATCGCGCGCTCGGCCCGGGCGCGCTGTTCCACGGTTAGGCTGAAGTCGCCGTTCAGCTTTTCGTCCAACCGAGTTTCGTAATCCGACATGTAGTATTGGGCGCGGTCGTCAAAAATATAGCCCAGACAGGCCTGCCTCGGATCGCGCGAGGCCAGCGCTTCGGACCAACTGGTGGTTGAGGCTAGGAACCCCATTTCGAAGAAGAGCACCCGATCTTGGCGACGCACACGCGGAAGCAGATTGCGAGTGCTGTCATGCGATTTGGACAAGTCGTCTAGGATCGCACCGTACATCATCACTGGAGCGTTGCCGTCGATGTCCGTTTCGTCCATGGCAATCAGGTTAGGAAACAGGCGTGGAAGGTTCGCGGAAAATCCGGTCATTAGGTTGCGGCGCGGAAAGCCGATGCGGTGAAGTTGGTGCCGCTGAGCGAGCAGAGCTTCCCGGAAATCCGAAACGTCGGGTGCGTTGTTCCGGCCAATCAGTTCAAGAAATCGTGCGTAAAGGTCGGACGGATGCGTCTGTCCATGCTGGTCTTCCCGTTTCGTCATAGCCGTTTCTTTGATCCTCTAATCCGGGTTTCACCCGCCTTGTCTTCCACGGGCCGCGACTTCCAATCGGTACCGTATCGCGGGGCAGCCCACGACTGCCCATCACCATAGGTGAAACCACAACTTGGTGATAGTATCGACAACTGTATAACTGCACCAGCACCCTGCGGCGGCAGATTTGGGTGAACGGCAGCTTGGGGCCCCCGTTGAGGCTTACGTTAGGCACCCACCTCTGCTAAGATACCAATCACTCCCCCCGATCCCGGACTGCTGCCCTCCTCAAACGGGTTCCAAGCCATGGTATGCTGGAGCATTGGTGTTATGCCGAAGCTGGGCTGGGCAGATAGGAACAGATCGCCCCGCGCCTCCAGCGGGGGGTCCTGCGGCGACCACAGCAGCAGGTGCTTTAATTGCCGGACTGGACCATCGACCTTTGAACTGATCTCTACTGAATACGGTCCCTTCTGCCCGCGGTCCGAATGAAAGGTGATCGCAGGCTCAGCCCGTGAGGCAATCAGGAAGCAGGCTAGAAGCCGGCCTGACAGATTGAAATGCAGGTCCGCCCCTAGCGGAAAAATGTCACATTTGAGGATTCGGTTGGCAAAAGCCTCCGACCTTCCGGAATTCGGGAACACGATCTGTAGGTCCTTGCCTGAAAACCGCCTTTCCAGTTCCTTCCCGCACTTGGGCACTTTTGCCGACCGAGACTGCTGCAGCACCGTCTGAGCCAAAGCACTCGGGAATTCAGTCTCCACCGAATAATGAGGGTTATCCGCGTAAAGCTGGTCGACGGATAGATGGCCGAAGTTTTTGCGCCAAAGTTGGCTGGCATCGACCGGCGTTAGGCCATAGGCCGCAAACGTCCGCGCTAGGAGATCGCGATATTTTACCTGCTCGGCGCTGCCTGCTTCGCTTTTGTTATAGAGGACGATCGGCAATACGCGATAGCCGCGGCGGGCGCATATTTCGAAGAGCCATTGCGTATGATGGATCAGTACTTTGACAGGCAGCCCATGCGAAAAGTAGTTCGCTTCGTTTAGTGCGTACTCCCACAGAATAACCGGATTATTCGGCATATCCGCACAGGTCAGCAACCGATAAAGCCCCATGGCAGAAGTCGATGCTCCAATACTAAGATTGGTAACGTAGTTTTTATTGGGGTGAATTTCCTTAAGTTTGTCTGCCCACCCGTGCTTAAGTAGCGAGTTTGATCCACCGACAATAACCAGGGAGGGCGCTCGGGATTCGGAGGGAGTTTCTTTCGAGATATTCAATACGATAATTCCTATGCTAGAGGCATATATGTTGATATCAGCGGCTTGCGTCGCGCTAACTTAAATGAAAATAGTAGACTTTTAATTGAGCCGAAGCAAGCCTGCCCAGGGTCAGGATTCATAACCAATAGATGACGACAGCTGTGAGGGCGATAGCTGAGAGGTAGCCCTTCTGGGAGCGGTCGTATCGGGTCGCCACACGCCTCCAGTCCTTGAGCCTGCCGAACATGATCTCGATGCGGTTTCGCCGCTTGTAGCGGCGCTTGTCGTACTTGACCGGAAAGGCGTTGTTGCAGAACCTGAGCCGGTGAGGATTCACAGCTGGGATCCAGCAAGTTTGTAGGGCGTCATGCCGAAGGCGACGCCAACCCGCTACCGCACCACGAACTGGTCCGCCTACAATGCCGCGCTGCGCAAGCGCGGCGAGATGCTGATCTGGTTCGACAAAGACATGACGTGGCTCGCGCCGCACGACGGTCATGCCGGCAGGCCACCGGTCTTCTCCGATGCGGCGATCCAGTTCTGCTTGTCGATCAAGGCTCTGTTCAGGCTCCCCTTGCGACAGACCGCAGGGATGGTCGCCACCCTCTTGCAGCAAGCAGGGCTCGAATGGTCCGTTCCGGACGCATCTACGCTCTGCCGCCGGCAGAAAACCCTGGCGGTGCAGATCCCGTATCGCCGCGACGAGGGCCCGCTCAACCTGCTCGTGGACAGCACCGGCATCAAGTTTCTCGGCGATGGTGAATGGCAGGCCCGCAAGCCCGGCGTGCAGGGGCGCCGCCAGTGGCGAAAGGTTCATATCGCCATGGACCCCGCCACGTCCGACGTCCCGCCCGAGCTGCTCGATCAGGTGCCTCAGGACGAACCAATCGGCACGGTGACGGCTGATGGCGCTTACGATACCCGCCGTTGCCACACCGCTGTCCTCGAACGCGATGCCGTCCCGATCATTCCGATCCGCAAGAACGGCAGACCCTGGAAGGACGACGGCCCGGCGGCCAGAGTCCGAAACGAGACCCTGCGCGCAACGCGTCACTACGGCAGGGCGTTCTGGCAGCGCTCGACGGGCTACCATATCCGAAGTCGCCTCGAGGCGAAGATGCGGTGCTTCAAAGCCTTCGGCGAACGGATCGCTGCAAGAGACCCAGACCGCCAAACCGCCGAGGTTCCAATCCGCATCGCCCTCATGAACCGCTTTAACGCCCTCGGCACCGCCGAGATCGCCCGCGTGGCCCGACGTCAGCGGGGATAGGGGCAGTCACCCCTAAAGCCAGGGTAATGCAACAACACCGACCGGATGGCGAAAGACCATGTCGGCATGGGCATGCAGATGGTCGATATAGCTGTGCGTGCCGGTCTTGGGGACCGAGAACATCACCAGCGACTTGCGCCAGAAGATCAGCATGGGCAGGGCCTTTCAGGAATTCGGGGCGGAGTCACGCTGTGACGGATGCCGCCCCGATGCAAGCCCCCCGGCGTGCGGGCTGTCAGTCCCCGATCCGCGCCACGGGTGCGTCATGGGCCAGCGTGTCGCCCTCGGCCGCGATGCGGGTCAGGCGGCCCGCGCGGTGGGCCTCGATGCGGGTCTCCATCTTCATCGCCTCGATCACGGCGATGACCTGACCCTGCCGGACCTCGGCGCCGTCCTCGACCTGCCAGGCCGACAGGGTGCCCGCGATGGGGGCCGTGACCGTCGCCTCGTCCGCGGGCCGGGTTTCGGCGACGGGGGCAGCGCTGCCCATCCCCGCCAGCAGCGATTGCGGCAGCGCGATCATGTGGCGGCGGCCGTCGATCTCGATCGGCAGGCGCAGCATCACGGGATCGGGGTCGGGCGTGACGCGCGGGGCGGGGGTCAGCGCGGCATCCAGCCGTTCGGCGAAGTCGGTCTCGATCCAGCGGGTATGGACCGCGAAGCCGCCTTCATCGGCGCGGAACTCGGGCGCCTTCAGAACCTCGCGGTGGAAGGGCAGGACCGAGGCGACACCCTCGATGCGGAATTCCGCCAGCGCGCGCGCGGCGCGGGCCAGCGCGGTCGCGCGGTCCGGCCCGGTGACGATCAGCTTGGCCATCATCGAATCGAAGGCGCCGGGCACCGTGCCGCCCTGTTCGACGCCGCTGTCCAGCCGCACGCCCATGCCGCCGGGGGCGGCGAAGACCTCGATCGGGCCGGGGGTCGGCAGGAAGCCGCGGGCCGGATCCTCGGCATTGATGCGGAACTCGATCGCGTGGCCGGTGGGGGCGGGGACGTCCTCGTCGGCCAGGCGCGCGCCTTGGGCCACGCGGATCATCGCGCGGACGATGTCGATGCCGGTCGTTTCCTCGGTGACGGGGTGTTCGACCTGCAGGCGGGTGTTCACCTCGAGGAACGAGATGGTGCCGGAGGCCGACAGCAGGAACTCGACCGTGCCGGCGCCGGAATATCCGGCATGGGCGCAGATCGCGCGGGCCGAGGCATGGATGCGGTCGCGCTGGTCGTCCGTCAGGAAGGGGGCGGGGGCTTCCTCGACCAGCTTCTGGTTGCGGCGCTGCAGCGAGCAGTCGCGCGTGCCCAGCACCTTGACGCGCCCGTGGCGGTCGGCCAGCACCTGCGCCTCGATATGGCGGGGCTTGTCGAGGAACTGCTCGACATAGCATTCGCCGCGGCCGAAGGCGGTGACGGCCTCGCGGGTGGCGCTGTCGAACAGCTCCTCGACCTCGTCCAGCGCCCAGGCAACCTTCATGCCGCGACCGCCGCCGCCATGGGCGGCCTTGATCGCCAAGGGCAGGCCGTGTTCCTGCGCGAAGGCCAGCGCCTCGGCACCGCTGCCGACGGGACCGGGGCTGCCCGCAACCAGCGGTGCGCCCACGGCCTCGGCGATCTCACGCGCGCGGATCTTGTCGCCAAGCGCCTCGATCACGGCGGGATCGGGACCGATCCAGATCAGCCCGGCATCCTGCACGGCCCGGGCGAAATCCGCGTTCTCGGACAGGAAGCCATAGCCGGGATGGATCGCCTGCGCGCCTGTGCGCTGGGCGATCGCGATGATCTTGCCCCCATCGAGATAGCTGTCGGCAGGCTTTGCGCCGCCAAGCGCATGTGCCTGGTCGGCCAGCCGCACGAAGGGCGCATCGCGGTCCGGATCGGCATGGACGGCGACGGATTCGATCCCCTCGTCGCGGCAGGCGCGGATGACGCGCAGGGCGATCTCTCCGCGGTTGGCGATCAGGATGCGGGTGATGGGCGAATGCCCCGTGTCAAGAAACAGCGTCATGGGAAGGCTCCAGTGTCAGCGGGGCAAAGGGGGCGCGGGCGACGAAGCGGATGCGTGCGCCGGGCGGGATCTGGGCGGCCAGATCCAGCGCCGAGGGGTCGAGGGTGGCGATGACCGGATAGCCGCCGGTCAGCGGGTGATCGGCAAGGAACAGGACGGGTTGGCCGGAATGCGGGACCTGGATCGCGCCGATGGCGGTGCCTTCGGACGGCAGCTCGGCCCCGTCGCGGGTCAGCGCATCGCCCTGCAGACGGATCCCCACGCGCGAGGATTGCGGCGTGACCTGCCAGTCCTGGCCCAGGAAGGATTGCACCTGGTCGTCGGTGAACCAGTCCGTGCGCGGCCCCAGGGTGACGGGCAGAGTGACGGTCCGGTCGGATGCCGGCAGGTCGGGCGCGGATTCGGGCAGGCCCGTCGCGTCGGCGGGCAGGCGGGCGGGCGACAGCGCATCGCCTGCCGTCAGCGGTTTGGGGCCGATATTCGACAGCGTGTCGGTCGCGGCCGATCCCAGCACGGGGGCCACGTCGAACCCGCCCCGCAGCGCGAGGTAGCTGCGCATCCCACGCGCGGGCGGGTCGATCCGCAGCCGGTCGCCCGCATCCATCGCAAAGGCCGCGCCGGGGGCGATGGGCAGGTCGTTCACATGCGCGGTCGCGGCGCCGGTCAGGGCCAGCGTCAGCGCCTCCTCGGCCAGAAGCACCACCGGCCCGAGGGTGATCTCCAGCACGGCACGGCCATGGGGGTTGCCCACGGCGCGGTTGGCGCGGCGCATCGCGCCCCGGTCCATCGCCCCGGACGCCGTGACGCCCTGCGCGGCCTGACCGGCGCGACCCTCGTCCTGCAACAGGATCGGGAATGCGGTACGCTCAACCCTCAGCCCCCTGGCCGGTGCGGGTGTGGGCACGGCCACCGAATGCGGCGTGGCGCGACCTTCGACGAAGCGCACGCGCGTTCCCGGTTGCAGCAGCGCGGGCGGGTCGCGGGTCAGGTCGAACATCGGCAGCTCGGTCCGGCCGATGAGCTGCCAGCCGCCGGGGCTTGCCTGCGGATAGATCCCGCCGAAGCGCCCCGCCAGCGCGACCGAGCCCGCGGGAATGCGCGTGCGCGGCGTCGCGCGGCGCGGCAGGTCGAAGCGCGGATCGTCGCAGGTCATGTAGGCGAAGCCGGGGGCAAAGCCGCAGAAGGCCGTCTGCCATGTCGCGGCCTGATGGGCGGCGATCACCTCGGGTGTGGTCAGGTCCATGTGGCGGGCCACGTCGTCCAGATCCTCGCCGTCATAGGTGACGGGGATCTCGATCAGGCGGGCGTCTCGCAGGGCGGGGGCGGTGCCCGGACGCGGGGCGGCCTGCGCGATGCGCCGCGCAAGCGCCGCGTCGGCAAGGGTGCCGGGGGCGGTGCGGATCATCAGGGTGCGGGCGGCGGGAATGATCTCGGCCACGCCCGGCACGGGGTCTGCGGCAAGCGCGTCGAACAGCGCCAGCGTGGCGTCCAGATCCGGCAGCTCGACCAGGGTCATCTGCGGGCCGATGGGCAGGAAGCGCATGGTCATTTGCCCGCGAAGGGGGCGATGGTCACGCCCTCGGCCAGAAGCAGGTCGCGGATGCGGGCGGCCATGGCGACGGCGCCGGGGCTGTCGCCATGCACGCAGATGCTGTCGGCCTGCAGGTCCAGCATGCTGCCGTCGATGGCCTGGATGGTGCCCGTGCGCGCAAGATGCAGCATCCGCGCGGCGACAATCTCGGGGTCGTGCAGCACCGCGCCGGGATCGCGGCGCGACACCAGCGCGCCGCCGGGGGTATAGGCGCGATCCGCGAAGGCCTCGGCCACGGTCGCAAGGCCCGCATCGCGGGCGCGGGTCAGGATCGGCGCCCCGGCCAGCCCCATCAGCACCAGCGACGGATCGACCGCCAGGATCCCCGCGATCACCGCATCGCCCTGCCGCGCATCCGACGCGATGGTGTTGTACAGCGCGCCATGCGGCTTGACATAGGCGACCCGCGTTCCCGCCGCCCGCGCCAGCCCCTGCAGCGCCCCGATCTGATAGATGACATCGGCGGTCAGGTCGTCCGGCGCGACATCCATCGCGCGCCGACCGAAGCCCACCCGGTCGGGATAGCTGACATGCGCGCCCACGGACACGCCGCGTTCGGCGGCCATTCGCAGCACCGCCAGCAGCGATGCCGGGTCGCCCGCGTGAAAGCCGCAGGCGATGTTGGCGCTGCTGACGATGTCCAGCATGGCTGCGTCGTCGCCCATGGACCAGGCGCCATAGCCCTCGCCCAGGTCGCTGTTCAGGTCGATGGTGGTCATGCGGGTCTCCTTGTTCACTGGCCGAGGAAGGCGAAGATTGTGCCGACCGATGCGGCCCCCATGTACCAGGTCAGCGCGCAGATGATCGCGCCTGCCAGCAGCAGCGGCCGGTTGTAGCGGTGCCCCCCCATCAGGTCGGATCGCGCGAAACCGACATAGGTGAAGATGGTCAGGCCGATGGGCAGGATAAGCCCGTTGAAGCCGCCGACAAAGACCAGGATCGCGGCGGGCGCGGTCCCCAGGGACAGGAACACCGCCAGCGAGAAGGCGATGAA
The DNA here is from genome assembly GCF_947311865.1 of Paracoccus sp. PARArs4. Lineage (NCBI taxonomy): Bacteria > Pseudomonadati > Pseudomonadota > Alphaproteobacteria > Rhodobacterales > Paracoccaceae > Paracoccus > Paracoccus sp. PARArs4. Next base: position 12,608 of record NZ_CAMZMW010000022.1, read on the forward strand.
GCCGACCGTCGCGCGCCCCCGTGCCGCATCGCCGCGCACGCCTACCACGTCGAGGAAGCTGACCGAGGTATAGGCCGCCCCGATGACCGAGGTGATCGCCGCTGCCCACAGGACCAGGCCGAAGACGCGCAGGCCGATCTCTCCGGCTGCGGCGGCGAAGGCCTGTGCCGCGGGGTTCGCGGCCTGCCCCGACAGGTCCAGCGTGACGCCCGACGCGACGACCCCCAGGATCGCGCAGAACAGAACGAAGCGCATGACCCCGGTGACCGCGATGCCGGTCAGCGCGGCGCGGGTCACGGCGGCAAGGTTCTCGGTCCCGGTCAGGCCCTTGTCCAGCAGGCGATGCGCCCCGGAATAGGTGATGTAGCCGCCGACCGTGCCGCCCACGATGGTCGTGATCGCGGCAAAGTCGATATCGGAGGGGAAGACCGCCTGGCGCAGCGCCTCGCCCACGGGCGGGTTCGATTGCAGCGCGACGAACAGCGTCATCAGGATCATCACGACGCCCAGCCCGACGATCATGCGGTCCAGCAGCAGGCCCGCGCGATGCGACAGGAAGATCGCGATGGCCAGCGCGGCGGTGATCGCGCCGCCGATCTTCGGATCCAAGCCCAGCAGCGCGTTCAGCCCCAGGCCTCCGCCCGCGATGTTGCCGATATTGAAGGCCAGCCCGCCGATCACGACCAGCGCCGACAGCAGGTATCCCGCGCCGGGGATCGCCGCGTTCGCCGTCTGGGACGCGCGCCGGCCCGTCAGCGCGGTGATGCGCCACACGTTCAGCTGCACCACGAAGTCGATGATGATCGAGGCCAGGATCGCGAAGGCGAAGGCCGATCCCATCTGCGCGGTGAAGCTGGCGGTCTGCGTGATGAAGCCCGGCCCCACGGCCGAGGTGGCCATCAGGAAGATCGCGGCAAGGAAGCCGCCCCTGACGGTGGCGTTGGCGGCCGTGGGCGCGCTGGTTGTCATGATGCTCTCCTGTCGTTCTTTTCACGAAGGTTCGATGACGGTGCGGCGATCGGTCAATAAATTTCCGACAAATCTGCACAGATTGTTGAACAATAAATGTGATCACGCCCCTGTTATGCCCTTTGTTTAGGCAGTTATCGGGCCTGAAGCCCCCGACATTCGGGCGAATCGATGTGACGGCGCTTGTCGCAGGACGGCGTTCGCGCAATGATCCGACCCTGATGAGCGATACGACCACACCCAGCCTGCCCGAGGAAATCGCGGCCCGACTTCGCGACCGCATCACGGGCGGCATCCTGCGCCCCGGCCAGCGCCTGTCCGAGGCCGCGCTGGCCGCCGACATGCAGGTCTCGCGCAACACCCTGCGAGAGGTGTTCCGCCTGCTGACCCGCGAGGGGCTGCTGACGCATCTGCCGAACCGGGGCGTTTCGGTCGCCGTGCCCTCGATGGGGGCGATCCTCGACATCTATCGCGTGCGGCGCCTGATCGAGCTTCCGGCCCTTGCCAATGCGCGCCCCCGCCACCCGGCCATCGCCCGGATGTCCGAGGCGGTGGACGACGCGCGCGCCGCGAGGGAGGCGGGGGACTGGCAGGGGGTCGGCAGCGCCAACATGCAGTTCCATGCGGGCATCGTCGCGCTGACCGACAGCCCGCGGCTGACGGCATTCTTCGCGCAGCTGACTGCGGAACTGCGGCTGGCCTTCGGGCTGATCGACGACGCGCAAGAGCTGCACGCCCCCTTCATCGAGACGAACCAGGACCTGCTGCACAAGCTGGTGGCGGGCGACACGCAGGGTGCCGCCGAGCATCTGGCATCCTATCTGGACCGGTCCGAGCGGCTGGTGCTGGAGGCATTCGCGCGGATCGAGATGCGCTGATGCGAAGACGCCCGGACGGCGGGTCCGGGCGTTTCGGGATCAGGTGTCGAGGTTCTCGACGTTGAGCGCGTTCTGCTGGATGAATTCGCGGCGCGGTTCGACCACGTCGCCCATCAGCTTGGTGAACAGGTCCTCGGCCTCGGCCACGTCCTCGATGCGGACCTGCAGCATGGTGCGGGCGACCGGGTCCAGCGTGGTTTCCCACAGCTGTTCGGGGTTCATCTCGCCCAGACCCTTGTAGCGTTGCAGCGACAGGCCCTTCTCGCCCTCCATGAAGACCGCCGACAGCAGCCCGAGCGGGCCATAGATCGGCTGGTCGCGATCCTTGCGGACCAAGTGGGCGGGCTTGGAATAGATCTCCTGCAGGGCCTGCGTCATCTCGCCCAGGCGGCGGCTTTCGCCGCTGCGCAGCATCTGGCCGTCCAGCACGCGCGCCTCCTCGACCCCGCGCAGGGTGCGCGTCAGGCGGATGCCGGCGTCCTGGGTCGGGCGCCCCTGCCAGCCGCGTTCGTATTCGGCGGCGATCAGGTCCAGCCGGCCGGCTATGGCATCGGCCACGCCCTGCGCGTCGCTGTCCACCCGGCCCTGCACCAGCGCACCGGCGATTGCCGCCTGTTCGGTGATGTGGGGCGGGTAATGCGTGGGATAGGCGCGCAGGATGCGCCGCGCGGTGCGGGCCTCCTCGACCACGCGGGCAAGGTCGTTGCCGGTGATCTGCTGGCCGTCGGCAAGGCGCAGGCTGGCGCCGTCGATGCCCTGCTGGATCAGGTAATCCTCCAGCGCGGCCTCGTTCTTCAGATAGACCTCGGACCGGCCGCGACCGACCTTATACAGCGGCGGTTGCGCGATATAGAGATGCCCCGCCTTGATCAGCTCGGGCATCTGGCGGAAGAAGAAGGTCAGAAGCAGCGTGCGGATATGCGCGCCGTCCACGTCGGCATCGGTCATGATGACGATCTTGTGGTAGCGCAGCTTCTTGAGGTCGAATTCGTCGCGCCCGATCCCGGTGCCAAGCGCGGTGATCAGCGTGCCGACCGTTTCCGAGGACAGCATCCGGTCGAAGCGCGCGCGTTCCACGTTCAGGATCTTGCCGCGCAGGGGCAGCACGGCCTGGTTCTTGCGCGAGCGGCCCTGCTTGGCCGAACCGCCTGCCGAGTCGCCCTCGACGATGAACAGTTCGGACAGCGAGGGGTCCTTTTCCTGGCAATCGGCCAGCTTGCCGGGCAGCGAGGCCACGTCCATCGCGGTCTTGCGGCGCGTCAGCTCGCGCGCCTTGCGGGCAGCCTCGCGGGCCAGCGCGGCCTCGATGATCTTGCCGACGATCTGCTTGGCGTCGTTGGGGTTCTCCTCGAACCATTCGGCCAGCTTCTCGCCCACCAGCCCTTCGACCGCGGGGCGCACCTCGCTGCTGACCAGCTTGTCCTTGGTCTGGCTGGAGAATTTCGGGTCCGGCACCTTCACGGACAGGACGCAGGTCAGGCCCTCGCGGGCGTCGTCGCCGGTGAAGTCCACCTTTTCCTTGCGGGCGATGCCGCTTTCCTGCGCGTATTTGGTAATGACGCGCGTCAGCGCCCCGCGGAAGCCCGCCATATGCGTGCCGCCGTCGCGCTGCGGGATGTTGTTGGTGAAGGGCAGCACCGTCTCGTGATAGCTGTCGTTCCACCACATCGCGACCTCGACCCCGATGCCGTTCCGCTCGCCGGTCATGAAGATCGGCGTCTCCATCGTGGTGGTCTTGGAACGGTCGAGATATTTCACGAACTCGCGCACGCCGCCGTCATAGAACAGCTCGGTCCGCAGGGGCTCGGCGGGACGCTCGTCCTCGATGATGATGCGGACGCCGCTGTTGAGGAAGGCCAGCTCCCGCAGGCGGTTCTCCAGCGTCTTGAAGACATAGTCGAGATTGCTGAACGTGCCTTCCGGGTCCGTCGTCTTGGACGAGGCCATGAAGCGCACCTCGGTCCCGGATTCGCCCGGCGCATCGCCCACGACGCGCAGATGCTCGGCGGTCTCGCCCTTCTCGAAGCGGGCGTAATGTTCCTGGCCGTTGCGCCAGATGCGCAGTTCCAGCCAGTCCGACAGCGCGTTCACGACCGACACGCCCACCCCGTGCAGACCGCCCGAAACCTTGTAGCTGTTCTGGTCGAACTTGCCGCCCGCATGCAGCTGGGTCATGATGACCTCGGCCGCGCTGACGCCTTCGGTGGGGTGCATGTCCACCGGGATGCCGCGCCCGTTGTCGCGCACGCTGACGCTGTTGTCGGCATGGATCTTCACCCGGACGAAGTCGGCGTGACCGGCCAGCGCCTCGTCGATGCCGTTGTCCACGACCTCGTAGACCATGTGGTGCAGGCCCGATCCGTCGTCGGTATCGCCGATATACATGCCGGGACGCTTGCGCACGGCCTCGAGGCCCTTGAGAACCTTGATGGAATCGGCGCCATAGCTGGCGGGTTGCGCGGCAGTGTCGTTCATGGATGAAGGTTCCTTGTCGTACTGTCCCGATATATCCCCTCGGGCGGGCAAAGTCACGGCTTTGACAGGGTTTTTCAGCCCCCGCGGCGGGTTTTCGATCAGTCCGGCCAGGCGGCCTGCGAACGGCTGCCGTCGCGGGTCACGGACAGGGCGCGCGCGCGGATGCCGAAGGCGTCGAACAGCTCGGGGCCGGTGCCGGTCAGAAGGCTCTGGGCGGGCATGGTGGCGATCCGGTCATAGAGTGCCGCGCGGCGGTCGGCATCCAGATGGGCCGCCACCTCGTCCAGCAGCAGAAGCACCGGCTGGTCGGACAGCGCACGGGCATTGGCCAGGATCAGCGACAGCAGCAGCGCCTTCTGTTCGCCGGTCGAGGACAGCGCGGCGGGCATGTCCTCGGGGCCCCAATGCGCGCCCAGATCGGCACGGTGCGGGCCGGTCAGGCTGCGCCCCGCCGCCATGTCGCGCGGGCGCATCGCGGCCATGCGGTCGGCGATGGATGCGGCATCCGCATCGTCGGCATGACCCTCGCCGGGCAGCAGCGTCAGGCGTGCGGCCGGAAAGTCGCGCCCGCCTTCCTGCGCCGCGGCGATCCGGTCCAGCGCCTCCAGCCGGTTGCGGGTCAGGGCGGCGCCGGCCTCGGCCATGCGGGCCTCGAGCGCGCGATACCAGCGCGGATCGCCCGCCTGGTCGCGCAGCAGGCGGTTCCGTTCGCGCATCGCCTTGTCATAGCTCAGCGCAAGATCGGCATGGTCGGGCATCAGCGACAGCGTCACGCGGTCGAGGAAACGCCGCCGCCCCTCGGGGGCCTCGGTCCACAGGCGGTCCATCGCGGGGACCAGCCAGATCACCCGCAGCAGGCGGGCCAGCGCGGTCTGGGGCACCTGCCTGTCGTCGATGGCGACGCTGCGGGACTGGCCGGGTGCGGCCTGGGTCTCGATCAGGTTGTCGGACAGTTCGGCGCGGATGCGCCAGCCCGCATCGACGCCCTTGCGCGCCTGTTCGGGGGCTGGCGCCGCGCGAAAGCCGCGCCCCGGCGCCAGCATTGACGCGGCTTCCAGGATGTTGGTCTTGCCCGATCCGTTCGGGCCGAAGATCGCCAGCGGGCGCGCGTCCAGATCAAGATCCAGGCGCGGCCAGGACCGGAACTGCGCCAGCTCGATCCGCCGCAGTGTCACACGCGCATCGGCATGACGACATAGACCGCGCTCTCGTCGCTGCCCTCGCGGATGAGGGCGGCGTCGCCCGATCCGTTGAACATGAACACGGCATTGTCGCGATCGACCTGGCTTGCGATCTCCTGCAGGTATTTCGCGTTGAAGCCGATTTCCAGCGGCTCGTCGCCATAGGCCACGATCAGCTCCTCCTCGGCGGCGCCGGCATCGGGGGCGTTGACCGACAGGATCAGGCGGTCCTGGTCCAGCGCCAGCTTGACCGCGCGCGAACGTTCGCTGCTGACGGTGGCCACGCGGTCCACCGCGCGGGCGAAGTCGGTCGCGTCCACCTCCAGCTTGCGGGCGTTGCTGACGGGGATGACGCGGCTGTAATCGGGGAAGGTCCCGTCGATCACCTTCGAGGTAAGCGTGATGGTCGGCGTGGCGAAGCGGATCTTCGTCTCGCTGACGGAGACGGCGATCTCGGCCTCGTCGTCGTCCAGCAGCTTGCGCAGCTCGCCCACGGTCTTGCGCGGAACGATCACGCCCGGCATGTCGGCGGCGCCATCGGGCAGGTCGGCGTCGATGCGGGCCAGGCGGTGGCCGTCGGTCGCCACGCAGCGCAGGCTGCGCCCCTCGGGGCTGTCCGAGACATGCATGTAGACGCCGTTCAGGTAATACCGCGTCTCTTCGGTCGAGATGGCGAATTTCGACTTGTCGAACAGCCGCTTGAGCACGCCCGCGGGGGCGGTGAAGTTCGCGGCGTATTCGCTGGTCGCCATGACCGGGAAATCCTCTCGCGGCAGGGTCGCGAGGTTGAAGCTGGAGCGGCCCGCCTGCACCTGCAGACGTCCCGATTCCGCATCGGCGCTGATCTGCACCAGCGCGCCGTCGGGCAGCTTGCGGGCGATCTCGTTCAGCATGACGGCGCTGACGGTCGTGGCGCCGGGGCGCACGACCTGCGCGGGCGCGCGGTCCACGACCTCGGTGTCCAGATCGGTCGCGCGGAAGCTGACGCCGTCATCCGATGTCTCGATCAGGACGTTGGCAAGGATCGGAATGGTGTTCCGACGCTCGACGACGGATTGGGCCTGTGCGACGGCCTTGACCAGCACGGCACGCTCGATCGAGAATTTCATCAGCTTCCCCTGTCCCATTCGGCCATCGATGCGAAGGCCGGACCCGATGTGTAACGGCCCCCGGCGCATCGCTCAAGACGTTAGATGGATCAGCCTTCCAGCATCCGGCGCAGGACGGCGACGTCCTCGGCCAGGGCGGTGTCGTCGCCCATCAGTTCATCGACCTTGCGGACGCCATGCATGATGGTCGTGTGGTCGCGACCGCCGAAGCGGCGACCGATTTCCGGCAGCGAGCGGCTGGTCAGCTGCTTGCACAGATACATCGCGATCTGGCGCGGGCGGGCGACGTTGCGCGCGCGCTTGGGGCCGATCATGTCGGCCAGGCGGATGTTGTAATGTTCCGCGACCTTGCGCTGGATGTCGTCGATCGAGATCTTGCGGTCGTTCGTGCGCAGGATGTCGGTCAGGCATTCCTGCGCGACCTCCAGCGTGATCTCGCGGCGCAGCAGGCTGGCATGGGCGAAGAGACGCTGCAGCGCGCCTTCCAGGACGCGGACGTTGGTGCTGATGCGGTGGGCCAGGAATTCCAGCACGCCCGCGCCGATCACCAGGTCCGGGTGCTGGCGGTGGAAGGCCTCGGTCTTGGATTGCAGGATGCCCAGGCGCAGCTCGTAGGTGGTGGGGTGCAGGTCCACGATCAGGCCGCAGGACAGGCGCGACTTGATGCGTTCCTCCAGGCCCTTGATCTCGGCGGGGGCGCGGTCGGCAGAGATGACGATCTGCTTGCCCTGATCGACCAGCGCGTTGAAGGTGTGGAAGAATTCCTCCTGCGTGCTGTCCTTGCCGGCGATGAACTGCACGTCGTCGACCATCAGCATGTTCACGTTGCGGAACATGCTCTTGAAATCCATGATCGAGCTTTCGCGCAGGGCCTGCACGAAGCGGTACATGAACTGTTCGGCCGACAGGTACAGCACCTGCGCGTTCGGATGGCGGACGCCGTATTCATGCGCGATCGCATGCATCAGGTGCGTCTTGCCCAGGCCCACGCCGCCATAGAGGAACAGCGGGTTGAAGCCGACGGGACCGCCCTCGGCCACGCGACGGGCGGCGGCATGGGCCAGCTCGTTCGGCTTGCCGACGACGAAGTTCGAGAAGGTGTAGCGCGGGTCCAGCGGCGCACCCAGATCGGCACGCGGGGCGATGCGCGTGGTCGGCTGGGCGGGGGCCGGATCGTTTGCGGGAACGGGCTTGGGCGCGGCGCTGCCCACGTCGAAGCGCAGACGCTCGACCGTGGCGCCCTGGCGGTTCAGCACCTCGAGGATCTGGTTGCCGTAATGGCGGTTCACCCAGTCCGAGATGAAGCGCGTGGGGCTGACCAGGCGCGCGGCACCCTCGTCGATCGAGGTGAGGCGCAGCGGCTTGATCCAGTGATTGTAATTATGCGGCCCCACGCTGCCTTCCAGCTCTGCGCATGCCTGACCCCAGATCTTGTCCATCATCGCCCGTTTCCCGTGCCTGTCCCCGATCCCCGCCGGTTCATCCGGCGGGACAGAATTGTTGCGCGCGCTGTCGGGGTGCGGAACGGACAAAGGATCCCTGACGGTCGAAGCGACCGTTTCAGGGCATTTGCCCGCTAACCTTCAAAGACACAGGACCCGAACCGACCGGTGGCAGCCGACCGATGCGGACCCGAGGGGCGTAAGCAGCGCGAACCGCTTGAACGCCCGGCCGTGCGATGCGTGGAAATCCATGCATCAGGTTCGGCCCGTCCCCCGACAGCGACGTGAATCGCAGGTTGGAAATTAGCCCCAGCCCTCGGGCTGCCGCAACCGAACTATGCGCTTGACAGCGAGTTTCCAGATTCGAATCTCGGAGGTCGTTGAGTCTTCGGACAAAAAAGACACACCACTGAAAACATTGAATTTTTTGAAACGGTTATTCTGCGCATGCAAAAGGGGCACATGCGAAACGCATGCACCCCTCTTATCCGTTTCCGGTAGAATCGGCTTGGAATCCGCCGTTGAAACGGCGGTCGCGATCAGGCGTTGATCGCCTTCACGCGCGCTGCCAGGCGCGAGATCTTGCGGGCAGCGGTGTTCTTGTGGACGACGCCCTTCGTGACGCCGCGCATCAGCTCGGATTCGGCGCTCAGCAGGGCTGCGCGTGCGGTCTCGGCATTGCCCGAGGCGATGCCTTCTTCGACCTTGCGCAGGAAGGTGCGGATGCGCGAGCGGCGTGCCTTGTTGACGTCGGTACGACGCTCGACCTGGCGGGCGCGCTTCTTGGACTGGGCGGTATTGGCCATTGTGGTGGCTCCTTACGGGTCTGTTGCGTTTCGTCGCGCAAAAGACCCAAGGCGACGGCTTTCGGAAAAGCCGTCCTGATTCTTGCCTTAAGCGGGCCCACGCGCATGTAGGACAGGGCCTATAGGACAAAGCGGCCCGAAAGGAAAGCCCCGATCAGCGATCGCGGAACTGGGGCTCTCTTTTTTCGAGGAACGCGGCCATGCCTTCCTTCTGGTCCTCGGTCGCGAACAGCGAATGGAAGGCGCGGCGCTCGAACAGCAGGCCCTCCTGCAGCGTCGTCTCGTACGAACGGTTAACCGATTCCTTGACGGTGCGGGCGGCGATCATCGACTTCTCGGCGATCTTGCGCGCGGCGGTCATCGCCTCGGAGATCAGCTTGGGGGTCGGGACGACCCGGCTGACCAGGCCCGAACGCTCGGCCTCGGCGGCATCCATGAAGCGGCCGGTCAGGTTCATGTCCATGGCCTTGGCCTTGCCCACGAAGCGCGTCAGGCGCTGCGTGCCGCCGATGCCGGCGCAGACGCCCAGGTTGATCTCGGGCTGGCCGAACTTGGCGTTCTCGGCGCAGATGATGAAGTCGCAGACCATCGCCAGCTCGCAGCCGCCGCCCAGGGCATAGCCGCTGACCGCCGCGATCAGCGGCTTGCGGACGCGGGTGATCTGTTCGATCTGCGCGCCGAACAGGTCCTCGTCGCTGACATCGACGAAGCTCTTGTCGGACATCTCCTTGATGTCGGCGCCTGCGGCGAATGCCTTCTCGCTGCCGGTCAGGACGATGCAGCGCACCTTGTCGTTGCGGTCGGCCTCGGTCAGGGCCGAGGACAGCTCTTCCAGAAGCGTGGCGTTCAGCGCGTTCAGCGCCTCGGGACGGTTCAGCCGGATCAGGGCGATCTCGTCCTCGATCTCCACGATGATGGTTTCGTAAGCCATGGTGCCTTTGGACCCCTTGCCGTTTTGCACTGCGTGCGAGTCCTAGCAGCACTTGGCGCGGAAATCCAAGCGTTCAGCGCTGGCAGGCGGCGCACCAGAAGCTGGACCGGCCCGATTGCACGATCCGGCGCACGGTTCCCGCGCAGCCTGCGCGCAGGCAGGGCTGTCCCTCGCGGTCATAGACGCGGAAGCTGTGCTGGAAATAGCCCAGCTCTCCGGTGGCCTGGCGGTGGTCGCGCAGGGACGATCCCCCGGCCTCGATCGCGTCGGCCAGCACGTCGCGCACATGCCCGACAAGATCCGCGATCCGCGACCGCCCGATCCGGCCCGCCGCGCGGCGCGGGTCGATCCCCGCCCGGAACAGCGATTCGCTGACATAGATGTTGCCCAGCCCCGCCACGATGCGCTGATCCAGCAGCGCCTGCTTGACCGGCACGCGCCGCCCCGCGAAGGCCGCGGCCAGGTGGTCGGCGGTGAAGCCTGGATCCAGCGGCTCGGGGCCCAGGTGGTCCAGCAGCGGGTGGCTCTGGCCCGGGCGGATCAGGTCCACCATGCCGAAGCGCCGCGCGTCGTTGAAGGTGATGGTCGTCCCTGTCTCCATCCGCAGGACCACGTGATCGTGGCGGGCATAGACGGCGGGGTCGCGGTGGAATTCGCCCTGGCTGGCGCCCTCGATCAGCATGCGGCCGGACATGCCCAGGTGCCACAGGACGGTGCCGCGGTCGCCGATGTCGGTCAGCAGGTATTTCGACCGGCGCCGCAGGCCCGTGACGCGCGCGCCCGTCATCACCTGCCGCAGGTCGGGCGGCAGCGGCCAGCGCAGGTCCGGGCGGCGGATATCGGCATCGGCGATGCGCAGCCCCTCCATGTGCGGCTGAAGGCCGCGCCTGACGGTTTCGACTTCCGGCAGTTCTGGCAATCCATTCCCTTTCGTCGCATTGTGCCCGCGGCGGGCCGGGATTATCTGGCGTCTGAACGGACAAACGGCAAGCGGCATGACACACGGCAAGCAGACACATTTCGGTTTCCAGACGGTCGACGAGGACGCAAAGGCGGGCATGGTCCACGGCGTCTTTTCCAGCGTGGCGTCCCGCTATGACCTGATGAACGACCTGATGAGCGCGGGCATCCACCGCCTGTGGAAGACCGCGCTGATGGACTGGCTTGCGCCCCGCGACGGGCAGCACCTGCTGGACGTGGCAGGCGGTACGGGCGACGTGGCCTTCCGCTTCCTGGAGCGTGCGCCCGGCGCGCGCGTCACCGTCTGCGACATGACCGAATCCATGCTGGTCGAGGGTCAGAAGCGCGCCGAGGCCGTCGAGCGCGCCGACCGGCTGGCCTGGGTCACGGGCGACGCGATGAAGCTGCCCTTCGCCGACAACAGCTTCGACCGCTACACGATCAGCTTCGGCATCCGCAACGTCACCCGCATCCCCGATGCGCTGGCCGAGGCATACCGCGTCCTGCGCCCCGGCGGGCGGATCGTCGTGCTGGAATTCAACCAGATCCCGGTGCCCGCCGCGCAATGGGCCTATGACCGCTACAGCTTCAACGTGATCCCCGCGATGGGGCAGGCGGTGACGGGCGATCGCGACAGCTATCAGTACCTGGTCGAATCGATCCGCAAGTTCCCCGACCAGGAGACCTTCGCGCAGATGATCGGCGATGCGGGCTTCGGTCGGGTCCAGTATCGCAACCTGTCGATGGGCATCGCCGCGCTGCATTCGGGCTGGAAGATCTGAGCCCATGCGCGGCCCCCTGAACATCCTGCGGCTAATCCGCACGGGCGCGACCTTCGAACGGACCGGCGCGATGGCCGCCGTGCTGGACGCGGTCGATGCACCGATCCGGCTGCGCATGGCGGCGCGGGTCATGGGCTGGCCCTTCCGCTGGCTGGGCTACAAGGGCGATCCGAACCTGCCGCCGATCACGCGTGCGATCACCGCGCTTGGCCCGGCCTACATCAAGTTCGGCCAGATCCTGTCCACGCGCGCCGATGTCGTGGGGCCGGAACTGGCCGGCCAGCTGCGGATGCTGCAGGACCGCCTGCCGCCCTTCGACACCGCCACCGCCCGCAAGGTCATCGAGACCGAGCTGCGCGCCCCCGTGGACGAGCTGTTCAGCGAGTTTTCCGAGCCCGTGGCCGCGGCCTCCATCGCGCAGGTGCACCGCGCCCGCATCCGCGAGACCGGCCGAGAGGTCGCCGTCAAGGTCGTCCGCCCCGGCATCGGCCCCGCCTTCAAGCGTGACATCGACGCCTTCCATTTCGGCGCCCGCATGATCGAGATCATCGCCCCGTCGTCGCGCAGGTTGCGCCCGCGCGACGTGGTGCGCCATTTCGAGCAGACCGTCACCGCCGAACAGGACCTGCGGCTGGAAGCCGCCGCCGCATCCGAGTTCGCCGAGAACACGACCGAGGATGCGGGCTTCCAGGTGCCGCGCCCCGACTGGGGCCTGTCCGCCCGCCGGGTCATGAGCGCGGACTGGGCCGAGGGCCTGCCCATGGGCGATCGCGACGCGCTGATCGCCGCGGGCCACGATGTCACCGACATCGCGCGCCGGGTGATCCAGCTGTTCCTGTCCCACGCCCTGCGCGACGGCTTCTTCCATGCCGACATGCATCACGGCAACCTGAAAGTCGCGGCCAATGGCGACGTGATCGCCTATGATTTCGGGATCATGGGCGAGATCGACGAATATACCCGCCGCGTCTATGCCCAGATCCTCTACGGCTTCATCCAGCGCGACTATCGCCGCGTGGCGCGCGTGCATTTCGAGGCCGGATACGTCCCCCGCGACCGCGACGAGGCCGCCTTCGCCCGCGCCCTGCGCGCCGTGGGCGAGCCGATCTTCGGCGCCGATGCCAGCCGCATCAGCATGGCGAATCTGCTGTCCTACCTGTTCGAGGTGACCGAGCGTTTCGGCATGCCCACCCGGACCGAGCTGATCCTGCTGCAGCGCACCATGGTCGTGGTCGAGGGTGTCGCCCGGTCGCTGGACCCGCAGCTGAACATCTGGGACGCGGCCAAGCCGGTCGTGTCGGACTACATCAAGAAAAGCATCGGCCCCAAGGCCGTGGCCCACGACCTGGGCGAAGTCGCGCAGACCGTCGCCCGCTTCGGTCCGCTGCTGCCGCGCATGGTCGAACAGGCCCTGTGGGAACGCGCCCACCCCGAAGAGGCCCGCCTGACGGTCGTCGCGCCCCGTCCGGCGCTGCCGATCTGGCTGGTGACCGTGCTGGCCCTGGCCGCGGGCACGGGAATCGGGCTGGCCCTGGCCGGCTGAAACCGTCTTTCGTTTTGCCGGTGTAATGGGCTTGTGATGGAATAAGCGCGCAGGCCGCTCAGCGGATCGGTCATGCCGATGCGATCGGCCTGCGCGTGAACCGTCCGTGGGCGCCCTCCATCGCCCCCGGGCGGTGTTCCGTCATCGTGCATCCCCCTTGGGGGCGTTGATGGAAGGCCAGCTTAGGCACCTGAAATCCAAAATCAAGAGGGTCGTACAAAATCCCGTGAAGCGCGCCGCGATGCACGCTTGACGCGAGGCATGTGCGCGGGCTGAATGAAGGCCTGGGGCCGGTGGTCCCGCGATGGCAGGGGGTGCGCGATGGACGAACCGGCATGGCCTTCGGGGAACCGTATCGAAAGCGGTTTCGAAACGCATGTGCGGAATGCCGCAACGTCGCCGCCCGCAGCCTGCGGCCCGCTTGTGGCAGGACGATCCGGAAATCGCTGGAAACACCGGAACGGGCGCGGGAATCGCCCTTGCCGCACGGATGCGGCAGCTTCCGGAAGCGTTTGACATTCCGGCCTGTTCTGCCCGAAGCTTCGCCCCAATACCCGCCCGGCAAGGGGCGGCATCGACAGTCAGGGAGGACGAGTTGAAACAGAAGATCATGACGACCGCGGCGGCCATGGCGCTGCTGGCGGGAACCGCGCAGGCGCAGCTGGTGATCGAGCCGGGCAGCGACGACCGCATCGACTGGGCCAGCCTCGAGGAGTTCAAGGCCGCGCATACCGGCCTCGAGGGGGAAAGCTTCGACATCCTCGGCCCCTGGCTGGGTGGCGACCAGGAGCTGTTCAGCTCGGTCATCGCCTATTTCAACGAGGCCACCGGCGCGAATGCCAGCTATTCCGGGTCCGACAGCTTCGAGCAGCAGATCGTGATCGACAGCGAGGCAGGTTCTCCGCCCGATGTCGCCGTCTTCCCGCAGCCGGGGCTTGCGTCGGATCTGGCCAAGCGCGGCTATCTCCAGCCGCTGGGCGACGAGACCCGCCAGTGGCTGGTCGACAATTATGCCGCTGGCGAAAGCTGGGCGAAGCTTGGCACCTATGCCGGGCAGGACGGGACCGAGCAGCTGTTCGCCTTCCCCTACAAGGCCGACGTGAAGTCGCTGGTCTGGTACGTTCCCGAGAATTTCGAGGATTTCGGCTATGACGTGCCCGAGACCTACGAGGACCTGAAGGCCCTGACCGAGCAGATGGTCGAGGATGGCGAGACGCCCTGGTGCATCGGCTTGGGATCGGGCGGCGCGACGGGCTGGCCCGCGACCGACTGGGTCGAGGACCTGATGCTGCGTACCGCCACCCCCGAGGATTACGACGCCTGGACCACGAACGGGATGCCGTTCAACGATCCCAAGGTCGTCGCCGCCATCGAGGAATTCGGCTGGTTCGCCAAGAACGAGGACTTCGTCGCGGGCGGCGTGGGCGCCGTTCCGGTGACCGATTTCCGCGAGAGCCCCGCCGGCCTCTTCGACAGCCCTCCGGGCTGCTACATGCACCGCCAGGCCAGCTTCATCCCGACCTTCTTCCCCGAGGGCACGATGATCGGCGAGGATGCGGACTTCTTCTACATGCCCGCCCCCGAATCGGGCGAGTTCGGCCAGCCCGTGCTGGGCGGCGGCACCATGTTCGCCGTCATGAGCGACAACCCCGCCGCCATGGCCTTCGTCGAGTTCCTGAAGACCCCCGCCGCCCACGAGATCTGGATGGCGCAGAAGGGCTTCGTCACGCCGCATTCGGGCGCCAATCCCGACGCCTATGGCGACGAGACGCTGAAGCGCATGGGTCAGATCCTGCTGGATGCGACGGTCTTCCGCTTCGACGGGTCGGACCTGATGCCGGGCGCGATCGGCGCGGGCGCCTTCTGGACCGGCATGGTCGATTTCGTCGGCGGCGATTCCGCGCAGGACGTTGCCGACCGCATCCAGGAGACCTGGGCCTCGCTGGACTGATCCGGCCTTGAAACGGGGCATGGCGATCGCGCCATGCCCGACGCGATACCGCAGGGGGTAGGACGACATGGAACTGTTCTGGCTGGCCATCAGCACCATCGCCATCGGCGTCTTCGGATGCGTGGCGTGGTTCTGGGGCTCGAACTGGGTCCTCGACAAGATCTTTCCGGCCAAGGGGCCGAAGGCGGGGGACAACATCCGCCGCGCCAACCAGATCAGGCCGTGGCTGTTCCTGGGGCCGGCGATCGTCTTTCTGGGGATGTACCTGGTCTATCCGGTCTTCGACAGCCTGTGGCGGTCGCTGTTCAATTCCAACGGCACCCGCTTCGTGGGGGCCGACAACTATGCCTGGCTGCTGAGCGACGGCAAGTTCCGCGAATCCATGCTGAACAACATGCTGTGGCTGCTGTTCGTGCCCGCGGCCTCCACGGCGTTCGGCCTGCTGGCGGCGCAGCTGACCGACCGCATCCGCTGGGGCAATATCGGCAAGTCGCTGATCTTCATGCCCATGGCGATCAGCTTCGTCGGCGCGGGCGTCATCTGGAAGTTCATCTATGAATACCGCGCCTCGGGCGAGGCCCAGATCGGCCTTCTGAACTGGATCGTCACGCAGATGGGCGCCGAGCCGCAGATCTGGCTGAGCCTGCCCTTCTGGAACAACTTCTTCCTGATGATCGTGCTGGTCTGGATCCAGACCGGCTTTGCCATGGTCATCCTGTCGGCCGCCCTGCGCGGCATCCCCGAGGAAACCATCGAGGCCGCCATCCTGGACGGCGCATCGCCCCTGCAGGTGTTCTTCAAGATCAAGGTGCCGCAGATCATGGGGACCATCGCGGTCGTCTGGACCACCATCACCATCGTCGTGCTGAAGGTCTTCGACATCGTCTTCGTGATGACCAACGGGCAATGGGGCACGCAGGTGCTGGCCAACCTGATGTATGACTGGATGTTCCGCGGCACGCCCGATTACGGGCGCGGCTCGGCCATCGCCATCGTCCTGATGATCCTGGTCACGCCGATCATGGTCTGGAACATCTGGAACGCCCGCAAGGAGGTCCGCTGATGGAGGGGATGGCCGGACAGAAATCCTCGCTCGGCTGGGCGGTGAACATCGCGGCGTTCCTCCTGGTGCTGCTGTGGACGATCCCGACGCTCGGCCTGTTCGTGTCCTCGTTCCGCGACCGCGACCAGATCGCGCAATCGGGCTGGTGGCAGAGCTTCTCGGGGTCCGAGCAGACCGGCTTCGTGCGGTCGGGCACCGAGGGTGCCCTGCAGGACGGCGTCTGGGTGATCGAGGGCAGCGTCACCGCCGATGGCGAACAGCTGGTCGCCTGGGGCACCAGCGCCCGCGAACCGGGTGCCCATGCGCCCGGCGACACGGTCGAGATCGACGAGGGCATCGACATCACCGTGGCCGACGACGGCAGCTATCGCATGGTGTCGGACACGCAGTTCGACATGCGCCGAGGAGAGCGGATCTTCGTCACCACCTCCTCGCCGCCCAGCTTCACGACTGACAACTATTCCCGCGTGCTGTCGGCCACGGGACTGGGGCGCGCCTTCATGAACACCATGACGGTCACGATCCCGGCGACGGTGATCCCGATCATGATCGCGGCCTTCGCGGCCTATGCGCTGGCATGGATGCAGTTTCCGGGCCGCGCGCTGCTGACGGCGGCGGTGGTCGGCCTGCTGGTCGTGCCGCTGCAGGTCGCGCTGATCCCGCTGTTGCGGCTGCACAACGAGATGGGCATCGGCAAGGGATACCTGGGGATCTGGCTGGCGCATACCGGCTTCGGCCTGCCGCTGGCGGTCTATCTTCTTCGCAACTACATGGTGGGCCTGCCGCGCGAGATCATCGAATCCGCGCGCGTGGACGGGGCGACGGATTTCCAGATCTTCCGCCGCATCATCCTGCCCCTGTCGTTCCCGGCGCTGGCCAGCTTCGCGATCTTCCAGTTCCTGTGGGTCTGGAACGATCTTCTGGTGGCCACCGTCTTCCTGGGCAATACCCGCGAACAGCTGGTGATGACCGGCCTTCTTCGAGAGCTGATGGGCTCTCGCGGGGGGGAATGGGAGATCCTGGCGACATCCGCGTTCATCTCGATCGCGGTGCCGCTGGCGGTCTTCTTCGCAATGCAGAAATACCTGGTCCGCGGATTGCTGGCCGGCTCCGTGAAAGGTGGATGACTTGACGGAACAGACGACGGATTGGTGGAAGGGCGGGATCATCTATCAGATCTACCCGCGCAGTTTCCAAGACACGACCGGCGACGGCGTGGGCGACCTTGCGGGGATCGCGCAGCGCCTTCCCTATGTCGCCTCGCTGGGCGTGGACGCGGTCTGGATCTCTCCCTTCTTCACGTCCCCGATGAAGGATTTCGGTTACGATGTCAGCGATTACCGCGGCATCGACCCGCTGTTCGGGTCGATGGACGATTTCGACTGGCTGATCGAACGCGCCCACGAACTGGGCCTGAAGGTGATGATCGACCTGGTGATGTCGCATACCTCGGACCAGCACGAATGGTTCAAGGAAAGCCGTTCCAGCCGCGACAACCCCAAGTCCGACTGGTATGTCTGGGCCGACCCCAAGCCCGACGGGACCGCGCCGAACAACTGGCTGTCGATCTTCGGCGGCAGCGCATGGCAGTGGGATGCGCGGCGAGAGCAGTATTTCCTGCACAACTTCCTGTCGTCGCAGCCCGACCTGAACTTCCACAACCCGGCCGTGCAGGACGCCCTGCTGGACATGGCGAAGTTCTGGCTGGATCGCGGCGTGGACGGCTTCCGTCTGGACACGATCAACTTCTATTTCCACGACGCGCAGCTGCGCGACAACCCGCCGCTGGCGCCCGAACTGCGCAAGGCCGATACCGCGCCCGCCGTGAACCCCTACAACCACCAGAGCCACCGGTTCTCGAAGTCCCAGCCCGAGAACCTGGCCTTCCTGGAACGCTTCCGCGAGACGATCGCCCCCTGGGGTGCCGTCGTCGTCGGCGAGATCGGCGACAGCGAG
Source organism: Paracoccus sp. PARArs4 (assembly GCF_947311865.1). Classification (NCBI taxonomy): domain Bacteria; kingdom Pseudomonadati; phylum Pseudomonadota; class Alphaproteobacteria; order Rhodobacterales; family Paracoccaceae; genus Paracoccus; species Paracoccus sp. PARArs4. Next base: position 30,654 of record NZ_CAMZMW010000022.1, read on the forward strand.
CGCGGGCTGGAACTGCTCGAGGAATATACCGGCGTGCCGGGTCGCGTGCAGATGTCCTATGTCTTCGACTTCCTGTCGGGCGACGATCTGCCCGCCGACCGCATCGTGCAGGTCTTCGAGCGCATGCTCGAGGTCGCGCCGAACAGCTGGGCCTGCTGGGCCATGTCGAACCATGACGTGGTGCGCCATATCAGCCGCTGGAACCTGACCGACCAGGCCGCCAAGGCCTATTGCACGGTGCTGATGTGCCTGCGCGGCTCGGTCTGCCTGTACCAGGGCGAAGAGCTGGGCCTGCCCGAGGCCGACATCGCCTTCGAGGATCTGTGCGACCCCTACGGCATCGAGTTCTGGCCCGAGTTCAAGGGCCGCGACGGCTGCCGCACCCCGATGGTCTGGGACATGGGCGTGAATGGCGGCTTCTCGACCTCGAAGCCGTGGCTGCCGGTGCCGCATACCCACCTGCAGCGCACCGCCGTCGCGCAAGAGGCCGACGCCCAGTCGGTCCTGCACCATTATCGCTGGGCCATCGGCCTGCGCCGCAAGCACAGCGCGCTGCGCCACGGCGACATGACCGAGATGGCATCCGAAGGGCCGATCCTGTCCTTCCGCCGCAGCGATGCCGAGCAGAGCCTGCTGGTCCGCGCCAACCTGTCCGACGATGAGGCAGGCGGGCTGCGGCCCTGGCAGGTCCAGATCATCGAAGGTTAGGGGAGGAACCGAAGATGGCCGATCTGAAGCTGACCGGCGTCGCCAAGTCCTATGGCGACGTGCAGGTCCTCAGCGATATCGACCTCGACATCCGTTCGGGCGAGTTCATCGTCTTCGTCGGGCCCTCGGGCTGCGGCAAGTCCACGCTTCTGCGCATGATCGCGGGGCTGGAACGGATCAGCGGCGGGACGCTGGACATCGACGGGCAGCGGATGAACGACATCCCGCCCAGCCAGCGCGGCATCGCGATGGTGTTCCAGTCCTATGCGCTGTACCCGCACATGACGGTGCGCGACAACATGGCCTTCGCGCTGAAGATCGCGGGCCAGTCCAAGGACCAGATCCGCGAGGCGACCGACCGCGCGGGCAAGATGCTGCAGCTGACGCCCTATCTGGACCGCCTGCCCAAGGCGCTGTCGGGCGGGCAGCGTCAGCGGGTGGCCATCGGGCGGGCGATCGTGCGCGATCCCAAGGTCTATCTGTTCGACGAGCCGCTGTCGAACCTGGACGCGGCGCTGCGCGTCGCCACCCGGATCGAGATCGCGCAGCTGAAGGCCTCGATGCCCGACCGCACGATGATCTATGTCACCCATGACCAGACCGAGGCGATGACCCTTGCCGACCGGATCGTGGTCCTGGCGGGCGGCGGCATCGCGCAGGTCGGCGCGCCACTGGAGCTGTACGAGCGTCCGGTCAACGAATTCGTGGCGCAGTTCATCGGCAGCCCCGCCATGAACCTGCTGCCCGGTCGCGTGACCTCCGTCGGCCCGGTCACCACGGTCGAGCTGGATGGCGGGCTGACCGCCCAGGTGGCGATCCCCACGCGCGCGGGCGACGAGGGGATGCCTGTCAACCTGGGCGTCCGCCCCGAGGACATGCGAGAGGCCGACGGACCCGCGCTGTTCGAGGGCAAGGTCGATCTGACCGAGGCCCTGGGCGAGGTCACGCTTCTCTATTTCGGGACCGGCGATGCCGAGGTGGTTCCGATCATCGCCAAGCTGCCGGGCATCCATCCGGGGCTGAACGGGCGCACGGTCCGGCTGACCGCCGATCCGCAGGCGCTGCACCTGTTCCACAAGGGGGAATCGCTGCTCTATCGCGACGGCCCCGAAGGGTTGCCCCCCTACAGTCCGCGCGTCGCGCCCTCGGGTGCGCCGGGCGGTGCGGCGGCCCCTGCGCAGGACGCTCCGGACCAGGGCGGGACCATCAAGCCCGAAGGCCCCGTCCGCTGATATCCGCCCATTCGCGGGCTGCGGCAAAAGCTGCAGCCCGCGACGCCCATGCCGTGCTATGATCCCCGGTGGGAGGATCACATGAGCGAACGAAACCACGCGGAGCTTGTCGCCGCGCGGTCGCGGTCCAATTCCGCGACCTCGGCCCTTGCGGCGTCATGGCGCCGGTCCCTTCTGAAACACGGGCTGGACCCGGCCGACCGCCGCGCCCCCGAACGCCTGACCGAGGCCGCGCTGGCCGATCGGCGACGGGCGATGGCGGGGTTCCTGGATGTCGCCTCGCCGCAGCTGGACCAGCTGTACAACCTGGTCGGGCTGTCGGGCTGCAACGTCATGCTGACCGATGCGCAGGGGATCGTGCTGGATCAGCGGGTCTCGGACGGGGATGCGCCGCAGTTCCGCGACTGGGGGCTGTGGGTCGGCGCCGACTGGTCCGAGGCGGCGCAGGGCACCAACGGCATCGGCACCTGCCTGGCCGAGGGGCGGCAGGTCACCATCCATCGCGACGAGCATTTCCACACCCGCAATACCGGCATGTCCTGCATGGATGCGCCGATCTGGGGGCCGGACGGGCGGCTTCTGGCCGCGCTGGACGTCAGCAGCGCGCGGGCCGACCAGACGGAGCGCTACAACCGCCTCATCTCGGCGCAGGTGCAGCAGACCGCCCGCGCGATCGAGGCCGTGTTCTTCCGCATGAGCTTTGCGGGCGCGCGGATCGTCATGGCATCGGACGTGGCGGGCGACGCCTCGGCATTGCTGGCGGTCGATCGCGACGATCTGGCGGTGGGGGCCACGCGCGCGGCGCGGCGGATGCTGGGCCTGGAACGCGAGGGCGCGATCAGGCCCCGTCCCGCCGCCGATCTTCTGGGCGGGCAGGCCGACCTGCCGGCGCTGGACCGTGCCGAACGCGCGGCGCTGATGCGCGCGCTTGCGCGGGCCGACGGGAACGTCTCGCGCGCCGCGCGGGCCCTGGGGATCGGGCGCGCAACCATGTACCGGCGCATGGCGCGGCTGGGCATCGGGCATCAGGAGGGCTGACTGTCCCACCCCTGAGACATCTTCTGCGGCGCGGCATGTCCGGGCGATTGCCCCGAATCGCGCCCGCCGCAACCCTTGCACCACACCCGGGACGGGAGATCCGGGCACGCACATCCAAGGGAGGATAGGATGCCGAACGACCAGACGCATGAATTCAAGGGCGTGGGCGTGATGCCCTTTGCCAGCCGCTATGACAACTTCATCGGGGGCAAGTTCGTCGCCCCGCGTTCGGGCAAGTACTTCACCAACGTCACCCCCATCACCGGCGCCGCCATAGGCGAGATCGCCCGCTCGAACGCCGACGACATCGAGGCCGCGCTGGATGCGGCCCATGCCGCCAAGGACGGCTGGGGCCGGATGTCCGCCACCGAACGGTCCGGCATCCTGCTGAAGATCGCCGACCGGATGGAGCAGAACCTGCAGCTGCTTGCCACCGCCGAGACATGGGACAACGGCAAGCCCATCCGCGAGACGATGGCCGCCGACCTGCCGCTGGCCGTCGATCACTTCCGCTATTTCGCCGGTGTCCTGCGCGCGCAGGAGGGTGGCATCAGTGAGATCGACCACGACACCATCGCGTATCACTTCCACGAGCCGCTTGGCGTCGTGGGGCAGATCATCCCGTGGAACTTCCCGCTGCTGATGGCCTGTTGGAAGCTGGCGCCCGCGCTGGCGGCAGGGAACTGCGTCGTCCTGAAACCGGCCGAACAGACCCCGGCCACGATCATGATCTTTGCCGAACTGATCGCGGACCTCTTGCCGCCGGGGGTGCTGAACATCGTGAACGGCTTCGGGCTGGAGGCCGGCAAGCCGCTGGCCAGCAACCCGCGCATCGCCAAGATCGCCTTCACCGGCGAGACGACGACCGGCCGCATGATCATGCAATACGCGTCCGAGAACCTGATCCCCGTCACGCTGGAACTGGGCGGCAAGTCCCCCAACGTCTTCTTCGAGGATGTCTGCCGCGAGGATGACGATTTCCTCGACAAGGCGATCGAGGGCTTCGTGATGTTCGCGCTGAACCAGGGCGAGGTCTGCACCTGCCCGTCGCGCGCGCTGATCCACGAGAAGATCTACGACCGCTTCATGGACCGCGCGCTGAAGCGGGTCGAGGCCATCGTGCAGGGCGATCCGCGCAACGAGGGCACGATGATCGGCGCGCAGGCCAGCAGCGAGCAGCAGGAGAAGATCCTCTCCTATTTCGACATCGGCCGGAAGGAAGGCGCCGAGGTGCTGACGGGCGGTGCCGCCGCCGATCACGGAGGAGAGCTGTCGAGCGGATTCTATGTCAAGCCGACGGTCCTCAAGGGGCACAACCGCATGCGCGTCTTCCAGGAGGAGATCTTCGGCCCCGTCGTGTCGGTGGCCACCTTCAAGGACGATGCCGAGGCGCTGTCGATCGCGAACGACACGCTCTATGGCCTGGGGGCGGGCGTGTGGTCGCGCGATGCCAATACCTGCTACCGCTTCGGGCGGGCGATCCAGGCCGGGCGCGTCTGGACGAACTGCTATCACGCCTATCCGGCCCATGCGGCCTTCGGCGGCTACAAGCAGTCGGGCATCGGGCGGGAAAACCACCGCATGATGCTGGACCATTACCAGCAGACCAAGAACATGCTGGTCAGCTACAGCCCGAAGAAGCTGGGCTTCTTCTGATGCGGACCGGGGCGGCCCTTGCGGGGGCCGCCTTTCCGTCGCAACCGCCGGGGGGATGGCGACGTTGGGCCGGACCAGTTTCCCAGTTCGCGGACGACCCCATGCCCAAGGATACGGCCAGCCGGGACGCCGATATCGTCGATCCCGAAGATGCCGCCCGCTCGATCGGGTTGTTCCATGTCGGCCCCGACATGGAGGGTCTGGGCAGGCGCGGTCGCGGCAAGGGATTCAGCTATCTTGCGGCGGACGGGTCCGTCATCCGCGACAAGGCGCTGCGCAGGCGTCTGGATGCGCTGGCCATCCCGCCCGCCTGGCGCGAGGTGTGGATCTGTCCCGATCCGCGCGGCCATATCCAGGCCACGGGCCGCGATGCCAAGGGGCGCAAGCAATACATCTATCACCCCGATTTCCGCGCCCTGCGCGAATCCGCGAAATACGACCACATGATGGAATTCGCCGCAGCCCTTCCCGCCATCCGCGACCATGTCGATGCCGACATGCGCAAGCGGGGGCTGGGCTTCGACAAGGTCGCGGCGACCATCGTGCACCTGCTGGAACACAGCCTGATCCGCGTGGGCAATGCGCGCTATGCGCGGACGAACCGCTCGCACGGGCTGACGACGCTGCGCGAACGCCACGTGGACCTGTCGGGCAGCCGCATCCGGTTCCGCTTCACCGGCAAGTCGGGAAAGGAATGGGACCTGCGCCTGACCGACCGCCGCGTCGCCCGCGTCATCCGCAACCTGCAGGACATCCCCGGCCAGCACCTGTTCCAGTACCTGGACGATGACGGCAAGCGCCGTCCCATCACCTCGGGCGAGGTGAACGACTATCTGCGCCGGATCTCGGGGCGGGACGTGTCGGCCAAGGATTTCCGCACATGGACCGGCACCGTCCTGGCCGCGCTGGCCCTTGCGGAATGCGAACGCGAAGGATCGCGGACCGGATGCGACCGCACCCTGCGCGAGGTCATCGGATCGGTCGCCGCGCGGTTGGGCAACACGCCCGCGATCTGCCGCAAATGCTATGTCCACCCCGAGGTGATCGAGGCATGGCTGGCGGACGAGCTGGTCCTGGACATCCGCGACCGCATCGACCGCGACCTTGCGGGGGCGGGGCTCGACCCGGACGAACGCAGGGTCCTGGCATTTCTGAGGAGGAGGCTGAAATCATGAGCAAGGTCACGGCGACCCCCGAGGCACTGGCCCTTCTGGCCGAGATCGAGGCCGATCACGGCCCCGTCCTGTTCCACCAGTCGGGGGGCTGCTGCGACGGCTCGTCGCCGATGTGCTATGCCCAGGGCGAATTCCGGGTGGGCGAGCGCGACGTGCAGCTGGGCCATGTGGGCGACGCGCCCTTCTACATCTCGGGCAGCCAGTACGAGACGTGGAAGCATACCGACCTGATCATCGACGTGGTGCCGGGACGCGGGGGGATGTTCAGCCTGGACAACGGCCGCGAGAGGCGGTTCCTGACACGCTCGGACATCTGTGCGACCTGAACCAGGGCCAGACGTTGTCGCGCGGCGCCGGATCGTCTAAGGCTGTGGCGGTTCGACCGAAGGGATTGCCCATGACCTACAGCGTGTTCATCGATGGCGAAGCCGGCACCACCGGCCTGCAGATCCGCGAGCGGCTGGAGCGCCGCGACGACATCCGCCTGGTTCAGGTCGATCCTGCACGACGCAAGGAAACCGCCGCCCGCGCCGAGGCATTCGCCCAGGCCGACATCGCCATCCTGTGCCTGCCCGACGATGCCGCCCGCGAGGCGGTCGAGCTGACGCGCGACATGGATGTGCGCCTGATCGACGCCTCGACCGCGCACCGGATCGATCCCGACTGGGTCTTCGGCTTCGCGGAACTGGCCCCCGAAATGCGCGAGCGGATCGCCGCGGCGCGCCACGTCAGCAACCCGGGCTGCTACAGCACCGGCGCCATCGCCATGATCGCGCCGCTGGTCGCGGCGGGCCTGATCGAGGAAACCGAGGCGCTGTCCGTCCATGCCGTCAGCGGCTATACCGGTGGCGGCAAGGCGCTGGTCGCCGAATACGATGCCGGCACCGCGCCCGCCCATTTCGTCTATGGCCTGAACCAGCGCCACAAGCACATCCCCGAGATCATGACGCATGGCGGGCTGCTGATGCAGCCGGTCTTCGCGCCCTCGGTCGGCAGCTTCGCGCAGGGCATGGCGGTGCAGCTGCCGCTGCATCTGGACGACGACCGCAGCATCGGTGCGCTGCACCAGGCGCTGGCCGATCACTATGCCGGGCAGGAATTCGTGCAGGTCGTGCGCGCCGACACCCTGGGCGCGCGCATCGACCCGCAGGACATGAACGGCACCAACCGCATGCGCATCAGCGTCCATGGCGACGAGGATGGCGGCTGTGCGCTGATCGTGGCGGTTCTCGACAACCTGGGCAAGGGCGCGTCGGGTGCGGCCGTGCAGAACATGAACATCATGCTGGGCCTGCCCGAGGGGCTGGGCCTCTGATCGACTGGGGGCGACCCGAAAACCTGTACGCTTGGACAGCTTCCAAGCGTACATAATAGGTGCATCCTGATCCAAGGTCGTGTGCCCGATGCCCTGCTTCAGGGCGAGGGGCAGTGGGCCACTGATCAGGGAGAGCCCCGGAATGCCCAGCATCTATCTCTTCTCGCCTGCCGATTTCGGGCAGGCCGCGCCTGCTGCGGTCGGCACCTATACGGTCGTCTCGACCGGTGACGTGGCGCGGTTCAGCGACGACGATCCGCTGTTCAACGACGCGACCGCGGATCCCGACAGCCCGGACGAACCCGGCGCGCTGCAATACCTGACCGAGGATCTGGTGATCGATGGCGTCGTCGAAGGCACGACCGGACAGATCATCTACAACGCCGCCGAGGCGACCGTGGTGAACAACACCACAGGCGAAACGGGACGGTTGCTTTATGTCACTGTGGGCGGGACCGCGGTCACGGATTTCGTCGGCTATGCAACGACGATCCCGCTGCGTCCGGGCGACAGCTTCACGATATCGGGCTTCAGCTTCACCGGGGTCGAGGCTTATGCCGACATCGTTCCCTGCTTCCATGCGGGTACCATGATCACGACGGACAGTGGCGAAGTGCCGGTCGAACGGCTTGTCGTCGGTTCCCTGGTCCATACGGCCGATCACGGCCTGCAGCCGATCCGCTGGATCGGCACGCGCCAACTGTCATGGCAAGAGATCGCGGCCAAGCCCGCCCTGCGTCCGATACGGATCAGCGCCGGGGCACTGGGGGACGGTCTGCCGGCAAGAGACCTGGTGGTTTCCCCGCAGCACCGCATCCTTGTTCGTTCGAAGATCGCGCAGCGCATGGCGGGCGTCCCCGAGATTCTCGTCGCGGCCAAGCATCTGTGCGGCATGCCGGGGATCGCTGTTGCGGACGATATCGCCGCGCCCCTTTACGTGCATTTCCTGATGGACCGCCACGAGGTGGTCTTTGCCGAATCAGCTGCGTCGGAGTCGCTGCATACCGGGGCCGAAGCGCTCAGGTCGGTCGGGCCCGCCGCCCGGGACGAGATTTTCGCGATCTTCCCCGAGTTGCGGGATCGCGCATATCGCCCGATCCCGGCAAGGCCCTTGATCGGAGGGCGTGTCGGCAGGAACCTTGCGCGGCGTCACGCCGCAAATTCGCGGAGCCTGCTGCAGGCGCAGTGAAGGCGACAAGAACGACCGTTTTCTGTCGACTGGATGAATATCCGCCGTCTAGGGTCAGGACAGCGCCACAAGCACATCCCCGAGATCATGACGCATGGCGGGCTGCTGATGCAGTCAGTCTTCGCACCTTCGGTCGGCAGCTTCGCGCAGGGCATGGCGGTGCAGCTGCCGCTGCATCTGGACGACGACCGCAGCATCGGTGCGCTGCACCAGGCGCTGGCCGATCACTATGCCGGGCAGGAATTCGTTCAGGTCGTGCGCGCCGACACCCTGGGCACGCGCATCGACCCGCAGGACATGAACGGCACCAACCGCATGCGCATCAGCGTCCATGGCGACGAGGATGGCGGCTGTGCGCTGATCGTGGCGGTCCTCGACAACCTGGGCAAGGGCGCCTCGGGTGCGGCCGTGCAGAACATGAACATCATGCTGGGCCTGCCCGAGGGGCTGGGCCTTTGATCGACGGGGGCCGGTCCGGCGACCGCCCCCGTCCTGCGACCTCACCCCAGCAGGGGGCGTCCGTTCCGGATATGGCGCGCGATCAGCCCTCGTTGGCGGCTGCCCGAGGGGATCGGCGCAGCGGGCAGCGGCTGGAAGCCGGTCTCGGCAAGCTGCGGGAACAGGGCCAGGATCTCGGCCCGCGCGGCGGTGCCGACCGCCTTCAATGCCTCGGCGCCGGTGAATAGGCTTTCGGTCGGTGCTCCGTTCGACAGGATGATCTGGTGGTCGTCGAACAGGATATGGACATAGGATGGCGCGGGGCCGTCTGCGCAGACTTCGACCCCCTTCAGGCCGACCAGCGACTTGGCCGCGACCAGCACCTCGTCGGTTCCGAACATCCGCCGTGCGATCCCCGACCGCACCAGGACGCGGTGCTGCGGCGATACCATCAGATCCTGCGACGGCAGCCCCTGCCCAAGCGCGCCGCGCGCGATGCGGATCGGGCGCAGGTTGGGCTCCGCGGCGATCTCGGCCTCGGGCAGATCGCGGCGGCCGATCCAGCGGATCGGGCAGGCGGCCCCGTCGCGGTTCAGCACGTGGTCGCCCACCGCCAGATCCTCGACCGCGATCTGTCCGCGGGGGGGCGCGATCAAGGTGCCGGTCACGAAGCAGGGGATCGCCGAATAGGGGGTCTGCTGCGAATCAAGGCTGGAGGCGACCGTATAAGTCGTGCCGGGGATCGGCAGCTCCGGTCCGCTGATGCCGACATTGGTGCCGTTGATTCGGATCACCCAGAAAAGATCGCCCGAAACGGTGGTGAAGGCAAATTCCAGCTCGACCTGGCTGCCTGCCGGATAGGTGATGCCGTCCAGCGTGACCGGCGAGCCGAGCAGCTGGTCGTTGTTCGCGGTCGAAGGCGGGGACCCGTCGGCCGGCGTGTCGAGGAAGCCGTCCGAGAAAAGGTTGTCCGGAGAATCCGCCGGCAGCCCGTCATCGTCGTTCACGACCAGAAGCGACAGCGATGCCGGTTCGTTCAGCGTGAAGCTGGTCCCGGCAGAATAGCCGACCGTGCTGACGGTCGATGCGCCGGTCCACTGTCCGAACGAGAAAAGAGGCACGATGGTCGAAAAGCTTGCCACGGCAAAACTCCTGCATGGATCTGACAGCGGTCGGCAACCTGCCCCGTCTGTTCGATCCCCGTTAACCTAGGCTCAGGACCCATTAATCGGCATGCGGCGCCACTGGCGGCGTGCTTCATGCTCTCTAGCTATAGGAGGGTGCCCGCGCTGAAGCGCGCAAAGAGGCTTCTGCGCCCTGCGCAGAAGCCATGGGGCGTCTTTGAGGTGAGGATGAGAAGGATTACTCTGCAGGACCTTCTATGGTTTCCTTAAGAGTCGTCCCAGGCCCCATATACATTTCGAGCAACTCAGCAAGCTTGTTGTCATTCCAAGTCCCCCAAGGCAAGGAAACGTTGCCAGAGATGAGCAAGGTTTGGGCTTCCTGGTCAAACTTCACCGAAGAAGCCTCATTTATGACTTTGACAGCCCATGATCGAAGAGCCCTCTCAGACGGATCTTCAAGCTTCAGCTGATATGGATCTTCGCCATCATCAACTGGCTTCGATAAAATTCCGATTGCGAGTTCAATCAACTGAACATTGGTTTGATGTTCCGTAGCAGAGTTAAGCGCACGTCTTTCTATAGCAGACCCCGCAAGTTGCGCTAAGAACACAGCCACTGCGACAGAGACTGCTACATCTATCCTAACACCCATGGCCCCCCCCACACTCATACCGAGTCGAGTAAAAGGATACGATAAGACAGAGGAATCTGGGTAGCACTGAATGTCCGCAAGTGGTCAATGCCCGGTCAAGATTGGGCACTGACCACCAACACAGACCGTCCCCTAGGTAAGGCCCTATAGCGGCACTACCTAGTGACCAGTGTGGCCTCGTGTGGGTAATCCGCCAGTTTTGCGGGGGCTTGGTCCTGCAACAACGAGCGCCCCAACATGGGCAATGGCGGGATGACGCCCGCCCAGAAACTAAGAGTGGCCGCGTAAACTCTACGACCAAGCCCCCGAAAGCACGGGGGGATCACCTCGCTCAAAAAGGGGCGAACGTCAAATCTCTTCCAAAGCTATGGTAACTTCATATTCAACTGGAGACGAGGCTGGCCTTCGCCGGGTCATAACGAAACTTGGTGATCGTGCCGTCTTTGATCTTCTGAACAGCCTCGTCGATGACGAACAGCGGCACCAAGAACCACTCTTGGGGCATCACGGGACGGCCGAACCGATCCGGAATTTCGATGTCGAGCTGTGCAGTCCCGAAAATCCGATGGATCAGGTTTTCAAGCCGAGTCTGGTTGATGTTGTAGAGCTCATAGGTCGCCACGACCTCAACCGGCGCCATCAGGAAGGTCGGTTGCAACTGCGCTCCGGCAATTCGCTTCTCGACGCCCAAAGTCGTCACGCCGATCTTGTGCACCAGGTCCCGGTTCTCGGACACCATTGGATGATCCGACTTGCTGCGCAGGACATAGATCGTGCCGGTGGTGCTATCGCCCTCTTCGGGTGCGTCCGCGAACAACGGCCCCGGGACGGACTCGGTGATCCTTCGCCCGGTTGCGTCCTTGTTCAAAGCCCGCTGAAGCGAACGCATCAGCATTCTGCTTTCCGTGCCGTTGTCGAAAATCACGCGCAGACGAGCATCAGTCCGCCCTTGATCGGTAAGGGTTTCCTCGCCCCTCTCCGCAACATAGGCTTTTTGCCCCTCCACAATGAAGAAGCGACCCTTCTGGATCTCGGCCTTTAGCTCAAACGGGCGGGTTTCGCGCTGCCCGGAATCCAGTTCACGCTGCACCTTCTCGAACAGCGGTTGGAATGTCTCGAAATCCTCGCACCGCTGACGGTTTGCGATGTCTTCGGCCTCCTTGCGTTCGGCGTTCGAACGGACATGCTTCAACTCTGTGATAGGGGAGGGTTCAACCTCGACACCAAGCGCGGCAAGCAACGCATCGTCATCCAGATCGTCGGCAACGGGCGTCATCTCGGCTCCGGCAAGCAGGCCATCCGCGTCCAGGTCGGCAAGAAGCTCAGCGGCTTCCGGCAGTTCCCGAAGCCGTTGAAGACGCACGGCATATAACCGCTCGAAAATATCACCGTCCTCGGAATGCCGAGGCAGGCGTCCATGCTCGGCGACGAATTTCTGGACGTCCTCGAAACCAGCGATGATCCGTTCCTCACGGGGCGTCCGCGTAACCTGCCTCTTCTTCTCGACTTCGATCCCCAGCTCGGACAGCAGGGCATCGTCCTCATCGGTGAACATGTCAGCCATTCATCGCCTCCTGCTTCATGCGCGTGAGGAAGGCCACGCCTTCGGCCATGCGTTTCTCCCAGGCATCTGTGGAGGTCAATGACGGCAGCCGCCCGCGCTCCTGCTTGAACTTCACAGCGCGCTTGGCAAGGTCTCGGGCTTCCTCCGGGGACAGCTTGATCTTCTTGGCCTCGATTACCGCGGCCACCTCTTTCAAGCTTTCTTCGCTCATGGTCTTGGCGAGGATCGCATAGGCTTCGCTGAACGGGTTGATCCGGTCGATCAGGTCGATGTCCAGCTCCTTGACGCTCATGGCGAACTGGCGAACGCCATCGACAAAGGCGGTATTGGACGGCGCATCAGCGCCATCCCCCAACAGCGTCTTCTTGGCTTGCTGCGTGAAATTCATCGCGGCAATGGCGTGTTGACGCACCGCTTCCTGATCGGCCTCGTCCAGATCGGGATACTTGTCGCGAACGATCTTGCCCATCTTCACCTGGGTCAGCTCTTCCGGCACCATTTCCTCATCGAACAGCCCGCGCTCGATCGCGGTCTTGTCCTGCACGAAGGCTGTGATGACCTCGTTCAGGTCGTTCTCGCAGATGCGGTTGGCTTCAGTGCTCTTTGGCTGCGTGAGGCCCTTGATCTCGATCTGGAAGGTGCCCTTCTGCTCGTTGAAGCCCACGTTGCACTTGCTGTCGTCGTAACCGTTCTCGCCAAAGTCGAAGCCGTCCTGTGCCGTACTGGCAGGGGTTTTCGGCTTGAACTCGAACTTGGGCGTCAGCACCTGCTCCATCAGCAAGCTCGCAGCGATGGCTTTCAGCGTGTCGTTGACGGCTTCACGTACCGCCTCTTCCGAAGCATCCGGTTCAGCGATCAGGTTGGTGAAGCGCGCGCGGGTCTTGCCCTTCGCATCCCGCGTGGCCCGACCGATGATTTGAACGATCTCCGTCAGGCTCGACCGATAGCCCACGGTCAGGGCATGTTCGCACCACATCCAGTCGAAGCCTTCCTTCGCCATCCCAAGTGCGATGATGATGTCCACATGATCGCGGTTGTTCTTCTGGCTCGGGTCCTTGAGCGAGGCGGAAACCTTGTCCCGCTTGGCCGGGTCATCATCCACCAGGTCAGCGATCCGCAGCACCCTGCCATCGGGGCGCTTCACCAGCTGGAAGCCCGTAGCCGGGTCGGTGCCCTGCCAATCACCCAAGGCGTCGATGATGTGCTCGACCTCCCGATGCTTGTCCTTGGTGCTTTCACGCGAATTGACGTTCGGGATGTGCAGTATGGTCTTCTCGGTCGGATCGAGCACCTTCAGCAGCTCGTCGGCATAGGAACCGCTGTAGAAGAAATACCCGATGTCGAGCGTCTTCAGGTAGGTATAGCCGCTGAGCTGCTCATAATAGGTGTATTGAACCGGTTCGAACCGCGCCTCGTCCTCGGGCGATAGAACGGCCTCGGTGTCGCCACGGAAATACGATCCGGTCATCGCGACCAGATGTACCTTGTCGCGCGCGATCAGGGTGCCCAGATGCGCACCAAGCTTGTTGTCGGGGTTGGCAGAGACGTGGTGGAACTCGTCGACCGCGATCAGCCGGTCATCGAACGCCTCGATCCCGAACTTGTCGACGGCAAAGCGAAAGGTGGCGTGGGTGCAGACGAGGATCTGGTCGTCGCCTCCCAGGAACTTGCCGACCGTACCGACCTTGCCGCTGTCGCCGCCTGGCGCATTGCAGAGGTTCCAGCGCGGCGCGACGGTCCAGTCGGCCCAGAAGCCGAACTTCGACAGCGGCTCATCAGCAAAGCTTGATCCAATCGACTTCTCCGGCACCACGATGATGGCCTGCTTCAGACCCTGATGGTGCAGCTTGTCGAGCGCGATGAACATCAGCGCCCGGCTTTTCCCTGAGGCGGGCGGCGACTTGATCAGCAGGTACTGCTCACCCCGCTTTTCATAGGCGCGCTCCTGCATGGTCCGCATACCAAGCTCGTTGGACTTGGTGGAGCTGCCATTGGCCGGATAGGAAACGGAAACAGAGGGGACGGACTTGGTCATTTGGATGGCTTTCTGCTCCGGGCTTTCAGCGCCCTCTTCGCTGCGCGACGCTGTTCCTGATTATAGCTAGCAACTGCACTTTTTAGTCGTTCGAGGTTGAGACTGACCTCAGAAGGCGGTGCGCCATCATTCATTTCTTTGAGGTGAGCACACTTAACGGGTGTCGCCAATGTTATCGGCATGAACTCCATTTTTCGAATGCCATGGACGCATCCACGTTTTGGCCATGGCTTTCCAAGCTGGTCAAAAAAGACCCTGCTACCTGCTTCATTTCTGTAGAAGAACACTGGTCCTTTGCATTGCGGGCAAGTCGTCAGATAGGTGACGGAGCCGTTGATATGAGCGTTGCCGTTTATCCATCGCAACTTGTATTCTGCAGAGGACGCGCCGGGGCGAAACTTGTGCTCTCGCACCCTGAATACAGTGCCTTTGGCGCTGGTCCGAGAGTGACCACGGCGTCTAACCATTAGCCGGAACCTTCGTTGTCATCTTGGTGTACATGTCGAAGAGCTTTTCGAGGCGTTCGGTGTCGTTCTTGAAGCGGCGGCCGATGTAGATGCGTTCCAGGGTCTCGTCATTGCGGTCATGGGCCGCGCGGAGGTTGGCTGGCATCTTTTCAGGGTCGTAGAGGTCCGCGATGGTGGCCGGGAAATGCGCCTCGCGCGCCAGAAGGATGTCTTCGGCGCAGCGGGTCAGGTCTTCGCGATTTTTCTCGGTCAGCTTAGGGACGGGGAAGGTGTTCCAGCCCATGGTGTTGGAATACCGGAAGTCTGTCTTCATTTTTCCGCAAACTGTAGCGATCCAGATCAGGTGTAGTTTGGAAAGAAGCAGAGACAGGTTCCAAAGAGGTGCATCGTAGAGGGCGAAACACAGGTTAGTGACAGTTGACCGATTGTCGATCAAGCCAGCCGGAAGGTATCCGCGATTTTCGGATGACACACAGGGCATGGCGATCGTTTGCTTGGTGCCGATGTTCATTTCACGCATTTGATGAGCTCGCTTGCCCATCTCGTTGGCGCCTTTGTCACGGCTGGCAAGGCGCATGGTCCGCACGCCTTCAATGCGGGCTTTGACAGACGCGATTTGCATGGCTTCGGCAAGGAGCTGATCTTCAACCCAGAGGCAATACCGCTCCTGCCCGCGAATGAACTCAGCCGAGCCATAAATGCGCCGAATGAAGCGATTGTGTTGATTTGGGGTAAGACCGAGGGCTGCAACCTCGTCGGAGCTCATCAAAAGGTTGCCGCCATCAACAGGTTTGTTGCCGAAACTCATTTCTGCAACCCCCGTCAGCGGCTTTGTTGATTTCTGCACAACGACGTTTGGCGCGGCGACCAGATAAGCGTTGATATTATCGCCCTCTTTCAGCACCGTCTTACCCTCACTATCAAGCGCATAGAGCTTTCGCCCATGCCCCGCATGGTTGGAGATGCCAACAATCGCCACCGTCACGCCTGCGTTGTGGCTGGCAAGGTTGGCCCATTTGAACGAGGTATGGGCAAAGGAAATCTCGTGCCCAGTCTCAAATACTAGCGGCCAAAGGATCGGCACCTGCTGCCCCTGACAAATGGAGTTGGTGGACACAAAGGCCGAACCAGTCGAAGTGTGAAGGCCATAATCAGCGGCCTTCATGAACCAACCAGCGACATAATCCAGAGACTTCCAACTCTTGGTGCGCCCGTCAAAGATGCGCTGCAAATCTACCTTCTGCTCTTCGCTCTGCCAAGTGGATCCTAAATAAGGTGGGTTCCCACAAATATACGTCTCTCCGCCTTCATTCTCGAAGTCGATTTGGGCCTGATCCAGCGGCGTCTGAAACAGGTCATCCGCCTTCACCTTCACGCCCGTCCCCGTGGGCGGACAGATTGACAGCCAGTCCATCCGCAGCGCGTTGCCGCAGGTGATCCAGTTCTGGCTGTCCAAGGGCAGGAACTCGGCCAGCGCTTCCTTCTGACCGCGATAGGTAACGTCGCACTGGTATTCCGCGATGATCAGCGCCAGACGGGCGATTTCGGCCGAGAAATCCCGGATCTCGATGCCGCGGAAGTTGGTCAGGGGGATGTCCGTCTTGCGATCGGCCTCGCCCCGGCGACGATTGATCTCGGCTTCGATCGCGCGGAGTTGCTTGTAAGCGATGACAAGAAAGTTGCCCGACCCGCAGGCCGGATCGAATACCCGGATCTTGGCGATGCGGTTCCTCAGGTTCAGCAGTTTGCGGGCATTGTCGCCCGCATCCTCCAGCGCCGCGTTCAGGTCATCGAGGAAGAGCGGGTTCAGCACCTTCAGGATGTTCGGCACAGAGGTGTAGTGCATTCCGAGGACAGAGCGTTCGCCCTCATCCGCGACCGCCTGGATCATCGAGCCGAAGATGTCGGGGTTGATCTTGGTCCAGTCCAGCCCGCCGATATGGCTGAGGTAACGCTGCGCGATCTTCGAGAAGCGCGGCACCTCGGTCGAGCCAGAGAACAGGCCGCCATTCACATAGGGGAAGGCATCGGCCCAGCGGGGCAGGTTTGCGCTGGCGCGGTCCGGTAGCGGCACGTTCATCGCACGGAAAATCTCGCTGATGACCTCATGCGCGTTAGGGTCAGGACCCATTAATCGGGTTGCGACCACCTTGCCGGCGTGATTCATGCTCCCGAACTGATGGGGGCATGATGAGCAATCTTTTCTGGCTGAGCGATGAGCAGATGGCGCGGTTGCGGCCGTTC
>NZ_CAMZMW010000023.1:0-44958 GCF_947311865.1 Paracoccus sp. PARArs4
GCAAACCTTCTTCTCAGCAATAGCACTCGCTGCGACCGTAATCTTCTGGCTTTGAGAGAGAACGAGTCCTGACCCTAGATGCTGTCGTACAGCATCATGTCCTCGGCCATCAGTTCGCGCAGGTCTTCCTCGGCCTCGTCGGACAGGGCCACGTCGACGCTTGGCGGGACGTTGATGCGCGGCAGCTCGATCGCGCAATCGAGCCGGTTCTCGAGGAAGTCCACGAAGTCCTGGATCTGCTCATAGCGGAAGATGCAGTCGGCATGGGCGTCGCCATCGGTCAGGAAGCCCGCCTGCGACCCGATGCCCAGCCGTGAAGGTCCGTCATCTGCGGCATAGAGTTCCGCAAAGCGTGCGAAGCTGACGCCCTGCATGGCGTGGTGGGGGTCGTCGTGATCGTCGCGCAGCTTGAAGCGATACCAGCTGCGCAGCCAGTCGACGGGTTCGCGCATCAGCGCGACAGTCGTGAACGCCTCGCCCGTCTGTGCCTGAAGCCAGGGGCCGACATGGCGACGAAAGGTCGCGACATCGGTGTGCTTCAGTAGGGCGGGCCGCTGCAATGCCGCCGAGGCAAGCGATTCCAGCGCCATCTCGATAGCCGAAGAACCGGTCTTGGGGTTTGCCAGGAATACGAGCCTTTGTTCCCAGAATATCAGCATGCCAGTCGTCGATCCTCGGATTTCGTTTTCCCAAACCGGAATATCGAAAGCGGGCGTGCGTGTAAACGGTTCGTTAAGACATCGCCGCCTATGCTTGGCGGGCGGATGGGATGTTAACCAAGATCATCTTGAAATCGTCTGTGAACTGTCGCATCTATGGACAGAACAAGAAGCGAACATCCACCGGTGTTTTGATTGCCCCGAACGGGGGGCTGTGGAATAACAAGGATGATTGAATGGCACAGGCGAGCATTTTCGACATGACTGACAAACGGACTGCCGACAAGCAGAAGGCCCTCGACAGCGCCCTGGCCCAGATCGAACGCCAGTTCGGCAAGGGCTCGATCATGAAGCTTGGCAAGGACAGCCCCGTCGCTGAGATCGAGGCGACCTCGACCGGCTCGCTTGGCCTCGATATCGCGCTTGGCATCGGCGGCCTGCCGAAGGGCCGCATCATCGAGATCTTCGGGCCGGAAAGCTCGGGCAAGACGACGCTGACGCTGCACGTCGTGGCCGAGGAACAGAAGAAGGGCGGGGTCTGCGCATTCGTCGACGCCGAGCACGCGCTGGATCCGCAATACGCCAAGAAGCTGGGCGTGAACCTGGACGAGCTGCTGATCAGCCAGCCCGACACGGGCGAGCAGGCGCTGGAGATCGTGGACACGCTGGTCCGCTCGGGCGCGGTGAATCTCGTGGTGGTCGACTCGGTCGCGGCGCTGACGCCCAAATCCGAGATCGAGGGCGACATGGGCGACATGCAGATGGGCAGCCAGGCCCGCCTGATGAGCCAGGCGATGCGCAAGCTGACCGCCAGCATCGGGCGCAGCAACTGCATGGTCATCTTCATCAACCAGATCCGCATGAAGATCGGCGTGATGTTCGGCAGCCCCGAGACGACCACGGGCGGCAACGCGCTGAAGTTCTATGCCTCGGTCCGCCTGGACATCCGCCGCACCGGTTCGGTCAAGGACCGCGACGAGGTGACGGGCAACACGACCCGCGTGAAGGTCGTCAAGAACAAGGTCGCGCCTCCGTTCCGGCAGGTCGATTTCGACATCATGTATGGCCAGGGCATCAGCAAGGTCGGCGAGCTGATCGACCTGGGCGTGAAGGCCGGCGTGGTCGAGAAGTCGGGCGCCTGGTATTCCTATGGCGACGAGCGTATCGGCCAGGGCCGCGAGAACGCCAAGCAGTTCCTGCGCGACCGCCCCGAGGTCGCCTATGCGATCGAGGACAAGATCCGCGCCAGCCACGGACTGGAGTTCGGCATGGATGGCGGCGAGGGCGACGACGCCCTGACCGAGGATTGACCGGGGACCGATCGACCGGGAAACCGCACGAACGCCGGGCCATGCGCCCGGCGTTCTGCGTTCCGCCCGTCCGCGATTGCTGGACAGCGCTGCGGGGGGCCGTTAGACCATCCGGCAAACCGGTCTGCCGGCACAGTACTCATTGCATGAAGGCCCGCCATGCCCAGCTTGAACGATATCCGTTCCACCTTCCTCGGCTACTTCGAAAAGAACGGCCACCGTGTCGTCGACAGCAGCCCGCTCGTTCCGCGCAACGACCCGACGCTGATGTTCGCGAATTCGGGGATGGTCCAGTTCAAGAACCTGTTCACCGGGGTCGAGACGCGCGACTACAACCGTGCGACCAGCGCGCAGAAATGCGTCCGTGCAGGCGGCAAGCACAACGACCTGGACAATGTGGGCTATACCGCCCGGCACCACACCTTCTTCGAGATGCTGGGCAATTTCAGCTTCGGCAACTACTTCAAGACCGAGGCGATCCCCTATGCCTGGGAACTGCTGACCAAGGAATTCGGCATCCCGAAGGAAAAGCTGCTGGTCACCGTCTATCACACCGATGACGAGGCCGCGGACATCTGGAAGAAGGTCGCGGGCCTGTCCGACGACCGCATCATCCGCATTCCGACCAGCGACAATTTCTGGCAGATGGGCCCGACCGGCCCCTGCGGTCCCTGCACCGAGATCTTCTTCGACCATGGCGACCACATCTGGGGCGGCCCTCCGGGTTCGCCCGACGAGGATGGCGACCGCTTCATCGAGATCTGGAACATCGTCTTCATGCAGAACGAGCAGTTCGAGGACGGCTCGATGCGCGCGCTGGACATGCAGTCGATCGATACCGGCATGGGGCTGGAACGCATCGGCGCGCTGCTGCAGGGCAAGCACGACAACTATGACACCGACCTGATGCGCAGCCTGATCGAGGCCAGCGCGCATGCGACCAGCGCGGACCCCGACGGGCCGGGCAAGGTGCATCACCGCGTCATCGCGGACCACCTGCGGTCCACGAGCTTCCTGATCGCCGATGGCGTCATGCCCAGCAACGAGGGGCGTGGATACGTCCTGCGCCGCATCATGCGCCGCGCGATGCGCCACGCCCACATCCTGGGCGCGCAGGACCCGCTTATGCATCGCCTGGTGCCGTCGCTGGTCCACCAGATGGGCGCGGCCTATCCCGAACTGAACCGCGCGCAGGCCCTGATCGAGGAAACGCTGCGGTCCGAGGAGACGCGCTTCCGCCAGACGCTGGACCGCGGTCTGCGCCTGCTGGATGACGAGCTGGGCAAGCTGCCCGAGGGTGCGAACCTGCCGGGCGAGGCCGCATTCAAGCTGTACGACACCTATGGCTTCCCGCTGGACCTGACGCAGGACGCGCTGCGCGAGAAGGGCCGCGCCGTCGATACCGAGGGCTTCGACAGCGCCATGGCCGAGCAGAAGGCCAAGGCGCGCGCCGCCTGGAGCGGCTCGGGCGAGACGAAGGATGCCGCGATCTGGTTCGAACTGGCCGAAGAGCATGGCGCGACCGAATTCCTGGGCTATGAAACCGAAGAGGCCGAGGGCCAGGTTCTGGCGCTTGTCGCCGATGGTGCTGCCGTGACCGAGGCCGCCGAGGGCGCAAGCATTGCAATCGTCGTCAACCAGTCGCCCTTCTATGCGGAATCCGGCGGTCAGGTCGGGGATACCGGCCTGATCAAGACCGAGACCGGCGCGGCACGCGTGACCGACACCAAGAAGGTGGCGGGCGTCTTCCTGCATCAGGCCGAGGTGACGATGGGCACCATCGCGCCGGGGCAGGGCGCGCAGCTGTCGGTCGATCACGACCGTCGCGGCGCGATCCGTGCGAACCACTCGGCCACGCACCTGCTGCACGAGGCGCTGCGTCGCGCGCTTGGCGATCACGTCGCGCAGCGGGGCAGCCTGAACGCGCCGGACCGCCTGCGCTTCGATTTCAGCCACAACCATGCCGTCACCCCCGATGAAATGTCGCGGATCGAGGCCGAGGTGAACGAATACGTCCGCCAGAACAGCCCGGTCGTGACGCGCATCATGACGCCGGACGATGCCCGCGCGATCGGCGCGCAGGCCCTGTTCGGCGAGAAATACGGTGACGAGGTTCGCGTCGTGTCGATGGGCGCGCAGGATGGCAGCGGCAAGGGCACGGATGGCCGGACCTATTCGCTGGAACTGTGCGGCGGCACGCATGTCGCGCGCACCGGCGATATCGGTGCCTTCGCGCTGCTGAGCGACAGCGCATCCAGCGCGGGCGTGCGCCGGATCGAGGCGCTGACGGGCCAGGCTGCGATGGACCACCTGCGCGACGCCGATCGCCAACTGGGCGAGATCGCGGGCATCCTCAAGGCGCAGGCGGGCGAGGTCGTCAACCGCGTCAAGGCGTTGTCCGATGAACGCAAGGCGCTGGCCAACGAGGTCGCGCAGCTGAAGCGCCAGCTGGCGATGGGTGCCGGTGGCGCATCCGAGGCCGAGGAGATCGCGGGCGTGAAATTCATCGGTCGCACGGTTGAGGGCGTCGGCGGCAAGGAGCTGGGCGGCCTGGTCGATGACATGAAGTCGCAGCTGGGTAGCGGCGCGGTTCTGGTTCTGGCCGAAGCCGATGGCAAGGCCACGGTCGCGGCCGGGGTGACCGCCGATCTGACGGATCGGATCAGCGCGGTCGCACTGGTCCAGGCGGCGACCGCGGCGCTTGGCGGCAAGGGCGGTGGCGGCCGCCCCGACCGCGCACAGGGCGGCGCCCCCTCGCTTGCGGCCGCGGAAACCGCGTTCCAGGACGCACGCAAACTGATCGAGGACAGCAAATGACCGCACTCTGGATTGCCAATGTTCATGTGACGGATGCCGAAGCCTATGGCCGCTATGCCAAGGCTGCGGGTCCGGCGATCGAGGGCCATGGCGGGGTTTTCCTTGCCCGCGGTTCCCGTCACAAACAGCTCGAGGGGCGCGATCGCGCGCGCAACGTCGTCGTGCGCTTCCCCAGCCTCGAGGCCGCTGTTGCCTGCTATGAAAGCAGCGAGTACCAGGCAGCGCTGGAACATGCCAAGGGCGCGAGCGAACGCGACCTGGTGATCGTCGAAGAGGCACCCGCCGCGACGTAACCGCGTGCCAATGCCTGCCCCGTCATGCTAGGACTGTCGCAAAGCAGTCATGATGGGGCAGTGCCATGTGCCGTTGGGCCGCCTATGTGGGCCAACCGATATTCCTGGAAGACATCGTCAGCCGACCGGCGCACTCGCTGATCCGGCAGAGCCAGGGCGCGACGCGCTGCCCGACGCCGGTGAACGCCGACGGGTTCGGGCTTGCCTGGTACGGTGAACGGCCCGAGCCGGGTCTTTACCGCGATGTCATGCCCGCATGGTCCGACCCCAATCTTCGCAGCCTTGTCGGGCAGGTGCGGTCCGGCCTGTTCCTTGCGCATGTGCGGGCCTCGACCGGGACGGCGACCAGTCGGAACAACTGCCATCCCTTCGCGGTGGGGCGCTGGTCCTTCATGCATAACGGTCAGTTCGGCGGCTATGACGGGTTCCGCAGGCAGGCCGATGCGCTGATCGCGGATGCGCAATACGGGCATCGCATCGGCGCGACCGACAGCGAGGCGCTGTTCCTGATCGCGCTTGGGGCGGGGCTGGACGAGGATCCGAAATCCGCGTTGGAGATCGCGATAGGCCGGTTGACCGCCCTGGCGCGAGAGCGGGGCGAGGCGCCGCATATGCGCGCGGCCTGCGCGCTGTCGGACGGTCGGCGGCTGTTCGCCCTGCGGACGGCCAGCGACGAGCACGCGCCCTCGCTCTATTATCGGTGGTCGAACAGCAGGCAGGGTTTCGCCGTGGTCTCCGAACCGCTGGAGCAGGACCAGGCGGACTGGATCGAGGTGCCGCCCGGCAGTTTCTGCACCTTCGACCGCGCGCAGGTCAGGATCGAGGAATTCGCCCCGATGCGCCTGACCCGCGCGGCGTGATCAGCGCTTCTTCGGGCGACGGAACACCAGCAGGTTGTGATAGGTCGTGACGCGCCCGGTCAGTCCGCTGCGCTCCTCGCTCGGCAGGGCCTCGGCGCGCAGGTATTCCCAGCCCTCTGCCGCCATGCGGTTCAGCTCGGACGTGACGGCCAGCGCATAGCGGTCGGTCGCGGTCTTGGCCTGGCTGTCCTTTTCCCCGCGAGAGGGGGCGGGAATGACCGTGTATTCAAAGGCGTCCATGCGTCCTCCTGAAGGGAAAGCCGCCGCGGTCGCCCGCGGCGGATGCGGGGTCAGCCGATCAGCTTCTTCGCGACCAGTTCGTTGACGGCGGCGGGGTTGGCCTTGCCGCCCGTGGCCTTCAGGACCTGACCAACGAACCAGCCTGCCAGCTTCGGGTTGGCCTTGGCCTTCTCGACCTGCGCGGGGTTCGCGGCAATGATCTCGTCGACCGCGGCCTCGATGGCGCCGAGGTCGGTGACCTGCTTCATGCCGCGGGCCTCGACGATCTCGGCCGGGTCGCCGCCTTCGGTCCACAGGATCTCGAACAGGTCCTTGGCGATCTTGCCCGAGATGTCGCCCTTGGCGATCAGATCGATCACGCCGCCCAGCTGTGCCGCCGAGATGGGCGAGGTCTGGATGGTCAGCCCTTCCTTGTTCAGGCGGCCGAACAGCTCGTTGATGACCCAGTTCGCGGCCATCTTGCCATCGCGCCCCGAGGCGACCGCCTCGAAGAAGTTCGCGCTCTCGACCTCGGCGGTCAGGACGCCTGCGTCGTATTCCGACAGGCCCATATCCTTGACGAAACGCGCCTTCTTCTCGTCCGGCAGCTCGGGCATGTCGGCGGCGATGTCGTCCACCCATGCCTGCTCGATCTCCAGCGGCAGCAGGTCGGGATCGGGGAAGTAGCGATAATCATGCGCCTCTTCCTTGGACCGCATCGACCGCGTCTCGCCCTTGTCGGGATCGTAAAGGCGCGTTTCCTGCACGATCTTGCCGCCATCCTCGAGGATGGCGATCTGGCGGCGGGCCTCGTAGTCGATTGCGGCCTGGATGAAGCGCAGCGAGTTCATGTTCTTGATCTCGCAGCGGGTGCCCAGATGGCCGAAATCGCCGGTCTCCTGGTATTTTTCGTATGCGCCGGGCTTGCAGACGCTGACATTGACGTCGGCGCGCAGGTTGCCGTTCTGCATGTTCCCGTCGCAGGTGCCCAGGTAACGCATGATCTGGCGCAGCTTGCCGACATAGGCCGCAGCCTCTTCGGGGCCGCGGATGTCGGGGCGGCTGACGATCTCCATCAGGGCGACGCCGGTGCGGTTCAGGTCGACGAAGGACATGTTGGGATCCATGTCGTGGATCGACTTGCCCGCGTCCTGTTCCAGGTGGATGCGTTCGATGCGGACGCGGCGGGCGATGCCCGGTGCCATGTCCACGATCACCTCTCCCTCGCCCACGATGGGGTGATAGAGCTGGCTGATCTGATAGCCCTGCGGAAGGTCGGGATAGAAGTAGTTCTTGCGGTCGAAGGCGCTGAACAGGTTGATCGCGGCCTTCAGGCCCAGACCCGTGCGCACGGCCTGTGCCACGCAGAACTCGTTGATGACGGGCAGCATGCCGGGCATCGCGCTGTCGACGAAGGCCACGTTGCTGTTGGGTTCGGCCCCGAATTCGGTGGACGCGCCCGAGAACAGCTTGGCCTTCGAGGCCACCTGCGCGTGGACCTCCAGCCCGATCACCAGTTCCCAGTCGCTTGTCGCGCCCTGGATCACCTTGGGCTCGGGTGGGGTGAAGGTCAGGTCAAGCATCGGCGCCTCATTGCGTTCTATCGGTCTTGGCGGGCTTCTACGCGATGGCGCGGGGCTTGTCACGGGCCGCAATGACGCCCGCGATTCGAGGGCGCCCGCCAAGCACGAAAATCGCGCGCATTCTAACGAATTCGGGATTTCGCCGGGCCTTGGGCGGGATTGCGTCACGCATCGCGGGCGATTGGCGTGATCTTGCCGAGCTTGCCACGCCAAGCTTGCGGGATTCCGCGGGGTCGATAATCAGGACGGCGACGAAACAACCCGCCGAGGTCCGAATGCGCGTCGCGCTCTCTCTTGCCGCACTGGCCGTTGCCACTGCCTGCACCCAAACCCCGAAGGCCGAGGAAAAGGCCGAGGTCCAAGTGCAGGAGATGGCCCTGGCGCAAACGCCTCCGATGCGGTGGGGACAGCAGGGATCCAGCGAATGGACCCGCGCGACGCTGGCGGCACTGGACCGCGAAGGGGCGACGATCCTGTCGCAGGTGCCCCAGGACATCAACGAGTACTGCCCCAACTATCGCGAGCTGACCCAGACGGGCCGCCGTGCGTTCTGGGCGGGCCTGCTGTCGGCGGTGGCCAAGCACGAAAGCACCTATAACCCGCAGGCTTCGGGTGGCGGCGGCCGCTGGCTGGGGCTGATGCAAATCGCGCCCGCGACCTGGCGGCATTATGGCTGCACCGGCAACATCAAGAACGGCGCCGACAACATGTCCTGCGCGGTCAAGATCATGTCGCACCAGGTCGGACGCGACAACGCGGTCGCGCATGATGGCGACGGCTGGCGCGGCGTTGCCCGCGACTGGGCGCCGATGCGCAGCGACCGCAAGCGGGCCGACATCGCGGCATGGACCTCGTCGCAGAGCTACTGCTCGACCGAGAGCTGAGAGATAATCGAGCGGGGGACGAAGAAGGGGCGGTGAGAACACCGCCCCTTTCCCTTATCGCAGCGCAGCAAGGATGCGCGCCCAGGACCGCGCGCCCTTCTCGAAGCTTTCGAGGTCGTATTTCTCGTTCGGCGAATGGATGCGGTCGTCGTCCTTGGCAAAGCCGATCAGCATCGTGTCCATGCCCAGCATCCGCTTGAAATCGCCCGCGATGGGGATGGACCCGCCTGCACCGATGAAGACGGCCTCTTGCTGCCATTCGTCGGACAGGGCCTGGCGGGCAAGGCCGAAGGCGGGATCGGTGATGTCCATGACGCTGGCCGGGCTTGCGCCGTGGTCGTGGAACTCGACCCGGCAGTCGTCGGGGACGAAGCTGCGGACATGCGCCTGGAACGCCTCGCGGACCTTCGCCGGGTCCTGCTGGCCGGTCAGGCGGAAGCTGACCTTGGCGCGGGCCTCGGCGGGCAGGACGGTCTTGAAGCCGTCGCCCGCATATCCCCCCGCGATGCCGTTGATCTCGGCGGTGGGGCGGTTCCACTGCATCTCCAGCGGGGTGCGGCCCTTTTCACCGATGGGGGTCTTGAGGCCGACACCGCCCAGGAAGGCCTGCGCGTCAAAGTTCAGCGCCTCCCAGTCGCGGGCCAGCTGTTCGGGCAGGTCCTCGACCCCGTCATAGAAGCCGGGCAGGGTGACGCGGCCATCCGTATCCTTGAGCGCCGCGAGCGCCTGCGACAGCACCATGATCGGGTTCGCGGCCAGCCCACCGAAGGCGCCCGAATGCAGGTCGCGATCGGCGCCGCGGATCACGACCTCCTGGCCCACCAGCCCGCGCAGCTGCGTAGTGATCGCCGGACGCCCGTCGGAATAGCGGCCCGTGTCGCAGATCAGCGCGATGGATGCCGACAGCTCGTCGCGATGCGCCTCGAGGAAGGGCAGCAGCGAGGGGGAACCGGATTCCTCCTCGCCCTCGAACAGCAGCACCAGGTCGGAGGGCAGGGTGCCGTGGACGGCCTTCCACGCACGCAGCGCCTCGACGAAGGTCATCAGCTGGCCCTTGTCGTCGGACGCGCCGCGCGCGCGGATCACCGTGCCGTCGGGCGTGTCCTGCAGTTCGGGATCGAACGGATCGCGGTCCCACAGAATCAGCGGATCGACCGGCTGCACGTCGTAATGGCCGTAGAACAGCACCGGACGCGCATCGCCCGAAGGCGTGTGCGCCACCACCATCGGATGGCCGGTCGTGTCGTGCAGCTTCGCATCCAGCCCCAGATCCGTCAGTTCGGCGACCAGCCATTCGGCGGCGCGGCGCACTTCGGGGGCGTATTCCGGGTCGGTCGAGATCGAGGGAATCCGCAGCAGTTCGAACAGCCGCGAAAGCGCTTCCTCGCGCCCTTGGTCAAGCTGCGTCAGGATGTCGCCAAGCCTTGCGTCGATGCCCATGAAACCTATCTTTCCACTGTTTTTGTTGGGTTTGACGAGGCATCTTTTACCGGATGCATCGTTTTTAGACTGTCACTTCGGCGCTTTGACCTCTATCAAGGCGGCAACGCGCGTGATCGCAGATGATCGCACCCAGCCAGGTTACGCAAGGGAACGCCCGCCATGAATTACGACGCTGCTCTGGATTCTGCCATTGCACGGCTTCACGACGAAGGGCGCTATCGCACCTTCATCGATATCGAGCGTGACAAGGGCCGTTTCCCCCAGGCGGTCTGGAACCGTCCGGACGGGCAGAAGCAGGAAATCACGGTCTGGTGCGGCAACGACTATCTGGGCATGGGCCAGCATCCGGCGGTCCTGTCGGCCATGCACGAGGCGCTGGACGCCACCGGCGCGGGGTCGGGCGGCACGCGCAACATCAGCGGGACCACCGTCTATCACAAGCGGCTCGAGGCCGAGCTGGCCGATCTGCACCACAAAGAGGCCGCGCTGGTCTTTTCCAGCGCCTATATCGCCAATGACGCGACGCTTTCGACGCTGCCCAAGCTGTTCCCGGGCCTGATCATCTACTCCGACGCGCTGAACCACGCCTCGATGATCGAGGGGATCAAGCGCAACGGCGGCGCCAAGCGCATCTTCCGCCACAACGATCTGGACCACCTGCGCGAGCTGCTGGAGGCCGACGACCCTGCGGCCCCCAAGCTGATCGCGTTCGAGTCGATCTATTCCATGGACGGCGATTTCGGCCCGATCGAGGCGATCTGCGACATCGCCGAGGAATTCGGTGCCCTGACCTATCTGGACGAGGTTCACGCGGTCGGCATGTACGGCCCGCGCGGCGGCGGGGTGTCCGAACGCGACCGCCTGACGGGGCGCATCGACATCATCAACGGCACGCTCGGCAAGGCATTCGGCGTCTTCGGCGGCTATATCGCGGCCAGCGCCAAGATGTGCGACGCGGTGCGGTCCTATGCGCCGGGCTTCATCTTCACGACCTCGCTTCCGCCGGCGGTGGCTGCAGGTGCGGCGGCCTCGATCGCGTTCCTGAAGACGCCCGAGGGGCAGAAGTTGCGGGATGCCCAGCAGCTGCATGCGCGCATCCTGAAGATGCGCCTGAAATCGCTCGGCATGCCGATCATCGATCACGGCAGCCACATCGTGCCGGTCCATGTCGGGCACCCAGTGCATTGCAAGGCGCTGTCCGACATGCTGCTGCGCGACTTCGGCATCTATGTCCAGCCGATCAACTTCCCGACCGTTCCGCGCGGGACCGAGCGGCTGCGCTTTACGCCGTCGCCGGTGCACGATCCCAAGCAGATCGACCACCTGGTGCGCGCGATGGACAACCTCTGGTCCCAATGCGCGCTGAATCGTGCCGAATTGAGCGCCTGACGAAATCTGCCCGTGAACTGCTCTCGCCGCCGTGATAACGTGTTGGTAAAGAAGCTGGCCTAATCTCCGATTCGGAGTGGGCCATAGGGGCGGATGAGGCATTCGGGATGAGCAGGCTGCGGGCAAAACACCCGGCAGAGGACTTCGTGCAAGTGGAGGAAGACGTGCATTTCCTCGACGAAGATACACGTTTGGGCGATCTCATGCGGGGCGAGCGGGCGACTTTGGGCAAGTCGCTTCTTGATGTTCAGCGAGAGCTGCGCATCAGGGCGTCCTATGTCGCCGCGATCGAGAATTGCGATATCACGTCGTTCGACACGCCCAGTTTCATTTCGGGCTATGTGCGTTCCTATGCCCGTTATCTGGGCATGGACCCCGACTGGACCTTCCGCCGGTTCTGCCAGGAATCCGGTTTCCAGCCGACCCACGGCATGGCCGCCGCAGCATCCGGTCCCAAGCCCGCACGCCGTCCGTCTGATCCGGCCGAGGCGCTGGCCAATCCCCGCGCGCTGTTCATCCCGCAGAAGAAAAGCTTCTGGTCCGAGATCCAGCCCGGCGCCGTCGGCGCGATGCTGGTTCTGGTCGCGCTGATCGGCGGGCTTGCCTATGGCGGCTATGCCGTCCTGCAAGAGGTGCAGCGCGTCACGCTTGCGCCGGGCGACGACACGCCCAGCATCGTGGCCGAGCTTGACCCGACCAAGGGCGCGGGCATCGTCGATCCGACCATCGAACAGAACGGCAGCGCCACGCTTGCGCAGAACCTGCCGCAGCCGGAATCGCTGGACCGTCTCTATCGTCCGCAGATCCTCGAGGCGCCGGTGCTGACCGCGCGCGACGGCCCCATCGCGGCCATCGATCCGGGCATTATCGAGAATGCCGCCGCGGTCGAGAGTGTGATCGCCGCCGCAGGGCAGGTGACCGAGGTGCCTCAGCCGACCGAGGTCGAGGGCCCCTCGCAGCCGGAACAGCAGCTGGCCGAGGCAGGCGTCAGCACGACCGCCCCCGATGCGCCCGAGCTGGAGCTGATGGCCGCGCGTCCCGCATGGGTCCGTGTCAAGGCAGCCGATGGCACGGTCCTTCTGGAAAAGATCATGGATGCGGGCGAACGCTTCACCCTGCCCAAGCTGGAAGAGGCGCCGACCCTGCGGACGGGCAATTCCGGCGCGATCTACTTCGCGGTGAACGGACAGACCTATGGCCCTGCCGCGCCCGGCGCGCAGGTCGTCAGCAATATCGCGCTGGCATCCGACAGCCTGACCCAAGCGTATGAGCTTGCCGATCTGGGGGCCGATCCCGAGCTGGCCGAGATGGTGGCCGTCGCGCAGGCGGATACCGGCACACCCCCCGACGATCAGACGTCGGAATGAATGACAAGGCCCGGTCCATCGACCGGGCCTTTTTCGTTCAGGAGGGCTTCCAGGTGCGTTCCAGCACCGAGATCCAGTTCCGGTGCGTGATCTTGGCGATCAGTTCCTGCCCATAGCCTGCCTTCTCCATCACGGCGACGAGGTTCGGCAGTGCAGCCGCATCCGCAAGGTCGGCGGGCATCAACGCGCCATCGAAATCCGACCCGAGCGCCACGCCGTCCTCGCCCAGGATGCCCATCATGTGGTCCATGTGGCGGATCATCACGTCCAGATCGTCCAGCGGCAGACGCCGCCCATCCTTGCGCAGGAAGCTCGAGGCGAAGTTCAGGCCGACAAGGCCGCGGCTTTGGGCGATGACCTGAAGCTGTCGATCCGTCAGGTTCCGGCTGCTTTCGCACAGCGCGTGGGCGCAGCTGTGGCTGGCGACCAGCGGCGCATCCGACAGCGCGGCGACATCGTCGAAGCCGGCCTCGTTCAGATGCGACAGGTCCAGCATGATCCGCAGCTTGTTGCATTCCGCGACCAGCCGCTTGCCCTCCGCGCTGAGGCCCGCGCCGATATCGGGCGAAGCCGGGAAGGCGAAGGGCACTCCTTCGGCAAAGCGCGTGTTCCGCGACCAGACCGGCCCGAGCGACCGCAGCCCCATCCGGTGCCACAGATGCAGCGCGTCCATGTCCGGGATCGCCTCGATCCCCTCCATGTGCATGATCGCGGCGATCTGGCCCTGCGCGATGGCGTCGCGCAGATCGGCGGCGTCGCGAACGACGCGCAGCGTGCCGGTGCGTTCCAGCGACAGCAGGGCCGCGGCCTGCGCCATCGCGTGGGGCAGGGCGGCGTCAGGGGCGATCGGCTCGGGCAGGGGTAGGCGGAAGGGCGGATTCTCGAGCTGGCGGAGGCTCTCGTCATCGTCCAGACCGGCGGGCGAGGGGACCCAGATCGCGAAGAAGCCGCCGACCATGCCGCCCTTGCGGATGCGCGGCAGGTCCAGGTGGCCGCGCCCGTTCCCCTTCAGCCACAGGTCCTGTCCGCCGGCCCCGGCCGCGACGATGCGTTGCAAAAGATCGTTGTGGCCGTCGAAGATCGGCGTCATCCCTGTGCTCCTGTCTTTTCATTTTGTGCAAACATGCCCGCGCTTTCCGGGGTGTGCAATCCTGTTGCACCACCAAGATGATGCAAGCGCAGAAATTCCGTGCAATCGCGTGACGCTTCGTTAACCTGCCCGGAAGGACCATCGGTAAGGGGCATCTTCATGGCAGGCCGCATCATCACCGTCGCGCAGCAGAAGGGCGGATCGGGCAAGACGACGCTGGCGGTCAACCTGGCCGTCTGCCTGCACGCGCGGGGCCATTCCGTGGCGCTGGTCGATACCGATCCGCAGGGCAGCATGGGCCGCTGGTTCATGGAACGCATGCAGTCGAGGGGCGAGGACGAGGCGATGGATTTCTCGACCTCTTCCGCCTGGGGGGCCAGCTACGAATCCGAGAAGCTGAAGAAGCGCTTCGATTTCGTCATCATCGACACGCCGCCCAAGATCGACAGCGACCTGCGCCCGGCGCTGCGCGTGGCCGACCTTGTTCTGGTGCCCGTCGCCAGCAGCCAGGTGGACCTGTGGGCGACCGAGGGCGTGCTGGATCTTGCCAAGCGCGAGAAGGCGGACGTGCTGATCGTGCTGAACCGTACCCGCCCCAATACCCGCCTTGCGGCCGAGGTTGCGGCAGGGGCGCAGGGCCTTGGTGCGGCGCTGGCCGATACGCAGCTTGCGAACCGTGTGGCATATGCCGAGAGCCTCGGCGCGGGGCTGGGTGCGTCAGAAACCGCGCGGCGCGGTCCCGCCAGCGACGAGGTCAATGGCCTGACCGACGAGATCCTGTCCCGGCTATAGCAGCGTGGCGACCCATTCGGGCACGGTTTCGGATGCCGGCCCCATGATCTGGCGGTCGAAATCGCGGGCGTTCATGCTGGTCTGAAGGTTGAACTCCACGCACTCGACCCCGTTGCGCGACGCGTGCTGCGCAAATCCCGCCGCGGGATAGACATTGCCCGACGTGCCGATCGCGACGAACAGGTCCGCGCCCTCGAGCGCGGTCCAGATCCGGTCCATGTGATAGGGGATCTCTCCGAACCAGACGATGTCGGGCCGGGTCGCGGGCGCGCCGCAGTTGGGGCAGCGGTCGTCCGGCGACATGATCGCGGGCGCGGGCCAGCGATGGTCGCATTCCGCGCACAGCGCCCCGTCAAGCGCGCCATGCATGTGGATCACGTCGCGGCTGCCGCCGCGTTCGTGCAGGGCGTCGACGTTCTGCGTGACCAGCGTCAGGTCGTGATGATCCTGCAGTTGCGCCAGCGCGCGATGCGCCGCGTTTGGCTGCGCCTCGGACGCCGCGGCGCGACGCATGTTGTAGAAGCGATGCACCAGTTCGGGATCGCGGGCAAAGCCCTCGGGCGTCGCCACGTCCTCGATCCGGTGATCCTCCCACAGCCCGTCCGAGGCGCGGAAGGTCTGCAACCCGCTCTCGGCCGAGATCCCGGCGCCGGTCAGCACCGTGATCCGCAGGCGGCTTACCGGCACAGCGCCTCGGCTTGGGAGGCGAAGTTGCGATAGCGGCGCCAGAAGGCGTTGTCGGAATCGCGCTTGGACATCCGCACCTCCTGGGCGCGGTGCGGGTCGCGGAAGAACTGCGCCGCGCGGCGCTGGTCGGACCGCGACAGCGACCGGTTTGCGACCTGCTGGATGCAGCCGCACAGGGGGGCGTTGCCGCGCGCGCGGTCGGAACGGACGCATGCGTTGTCGATGGGCCCCGCCATCGCAAGCGGCGTCGTCAGCACGACCGCGGCGGCCGCGATCACTAGGCGATTGAACATGACTGTCTCCTCGGTTTCCTGATCCTCGGGCAGCGGTCCGCCGGTTGATCCGGTCTTCGCGATCCCGCATGCAGCCGGTATCATAGCATCAGCGCCCCCGCCGCTCAATCGCGCGGGTGCGGACAAATCGCCCCATGCGGGCGCCAGGAGGGCACATGATCCGCGCCATCGGCCTCGATGCCGACGACACCCTGTGGGAAAACGAGAGCTTCTTCCGGCTGACCGAAGAGGAATTCTGCGCGATGCTGTCGGTCCATGCCGAACCGGGCGACATCGCCGCGCGGCTGGTCGATGTCGAACGCGCGAACCTCGAACGCTATGGCTATGGCATCAAGGGGTTCATGCTGTCGATGGTGGAAACCGCGATCCAGCTGACCGACGGTGCGGTGGACGGTCGCACGATCCACCGCATCCTGGAACTGGGGCAGGAGATGTTGGCCCATCCCGTCAACCTGCTGCCGGGGGTCGAGGATGCGCTGGACCGCCTGTCCGGCCATCGCCTGATGCTGATCACCAAGGGCGACCTGATGGACCAGGAACGCAAGGTCGCGGCGTCCGGCCTTGCGGAACGCTTCGCCTCGGTCGAGATCCTGGCCGAGAAATCGCCCGAGGCCTATGCCCGCGTCCTTGCCGCGCAGGGGATCGTTCCCGAAACCTTCCTGATGGCCGGCAATTCGCTGAAAAGCGACGTGATCCCGGTGATCGAGCTTGGCGGCTGGGGCGTGCATGTCCCGCACGAGATGACCTGGGTGCTGGAACATGCCGAAGAGCCTGAGGATCCGCGCTTCCGCCGGATCGCGACGCTGGCCGAACTGCCCGACCTTCTGGACCGGATCCGTACCGCATGAGCGCCGAGGCGAATGGCCGCGCTGCACTGCTGATGGTCGCCGCGATGGCGCTGTTCGCGATCGAGGACGCCTTCATCAAGCTGCTGGGCGCGGGCATGGGCGTCGGGCTGCTTCTGGTCCTGACCGGCCTGCCGGGTGCGGCGATCTTCTGGATCAGGCTGCGGCTTCGGGGCGGTCGCATGCTGTCGCGCGACATCCTTCGCCCCGTCGTCCTGCTGCGCACCCTGGGCGAGATCATCGGCGCCGTCGGTTTCGTCACGGCGCTGGCCAAGGGCGACCTGGCCGCGACCGCCGCGATCCTTCAGGTGCTGCCGCTGGCGCTGGTCATGGGCGGGGCGCTGTTTCTGGGCGAGACGGTCGGCTGGCGCCGCTGGCTGTCGGTGATCCTGGGCTTTGCGGGCGTCCTGCTGATCCTGCGGCCCGGCACGCAATCCTTCGATCCTGTGATGCTGTGGGCCGTGGTCGGGGTCTTCGGTCTGGCTCTGCGCGATCTGGTCACGCGGCTGGTCCCAGCCGATCTGCCATCCGACATCCTGTCGGGCGCGGCCTATGGCGCGATCGTTCCGGCGGGGATCGTGCTGATCCTGCTGCGGTCCGAAACGCTGGCCATGCCGACGCCGATCGAATGGGTGCATGTCGCGGGGACCGTCGTCTTCGGCGTCAGCGGATACGCGGTCATGGTCGCGGCCCTGCGCATGGGCGAGGCGTCGATGGTCGCGCCCTTCCGCTATGCCCGGCTGGGCTTCGCGCTGATCATCGCGGCCCTCGTCTTCGGTGAACGGCCCGACGCCCTCACGCTGGCGGGTGCGGCGCTGATCGCGGGGGCAGGGGGCTATGCCATGTGGCGCGAGGCCCGTCTGCGCGGCGGCGGCAGGCAGGTCGTCGGCAGCCTGCTGCGCGCGTCCCGTCGGCGTCGGGGCGATGGAACCCGCTAGGACGGCCATACATTTGTTGGTCGAACAGCTATCGGAGACCACCATGCCCAAGGCACTGATCATCCTCACCTCGCATGGCAGGATGGGCGACACCGACACGCCCACCGGCTTCTACTGGGAAGAACTGGCAGCCCCCTACTGGGCGCTGTCCGATGCCGGCTACCACATCGAGATCGCGTCCATCGAAGGCGGACGCCCGCCCGCCGATCCCAGCAGCGAGGCCGATGACGCGATGACCGACGACGTCCGCCGCTTCCTGGCCGACGACGCCGCCATGAACCGCCTGAACAACACCGAGAAGGTCGCGGATGTCCAGGTCTCGGGTTGCGACATCGTCTTCCTGCCGGGCGGCCACGGCACCATGTGGGACCTGCCCCAGAACGAGGCGCTTGGTCGCCTGCTGGCCGAGGCGTTCGAGAAGGGCGCCGTCGTCGGTGCCGTCTGCCACGGTCCGGCGGGGCTTCTGGGCGCGACGCTGTCGAACGGCGATCCGCTGGTCAAGGGCCGCCGCGTCGCCGGTTTCTCGAACTCCGAGGAAGAGGCCGTGGGCCTGTCGGGCACCGTCCCCTTCCTGCTGGAGGACCGCCTGAAGGAGCAGGGCGGCGAATACAGCGCGGGCGAGAACTGGTCGTCCTATGCCCTTGCCGACGGCAAGCTGGTCACCGGTCAGAACCCGCAATCCTCGGCCGAGGTGGCGCGGCTGATGATTGCGGCGGCCGATCTGCCGACCGTCATCTGACGACCTTGTGCCGCGGGGTGCTTGAATCCTCTTTTCCAGCGCCTCGCGGCCCTGTATAGCCCGGCCATGACCGAGCTCGACCGCATTCGCAACTTCTCCATCGTGGCGCATATCGACCACGGAAAATCCACCCTCGCCGACCGGCTGATCCAGCTGACGGGGACTGTCGCCGAACGCGACATGAAGAACCAGATCCTCGATGCCATGGACATCGAGCGTGAGCGGGGGATCACCATCAAGGCGAACACCGTTCGCATCGCCTATCCGGCGCAGGATGGGCATACCTATATCCTGAACCTGATCGACACGCCGGGCCACGTCGATTTCGCCTACGAGGTCAGCCGGTCGATGCGCGCGGTCGAGGGCAGCCTGCTGGTCGTCGACGCCACGCAGGGCGTCGAGGCGCAGACGCTGGCGAACGTGTACCAGGCCATCGACGCCGACCACGAGATCGTCCCGGTGTTGAACAAGATCGACCTGCCTGCGGCGGAACCCGACCGCGTCAAGGAACAGATCGAGGACGTGATTGGCATCGACGCGTCGCAGGCCATCCCGATCAGCGCGAAATCCGGCATGGGCATCCCCGACGTGCTGGAGGCCATCGTCCACCGTCTGCCCGCGCCCAAGGGCGACCGCGATGCGCCCCTCAAGGCGATGCTGGTCGACAGCTGGTACGATGCCTATCTTGGCGTCGTCGTCATGATCCGCGTCATGGACGGCGTCATCCGCAAGGGCGACCAGGTCAAGATGATGCAGACCGGCGCGACCTATCGCCTGGACAAGCTGGCCGTGCTGACGCCCGCGATGAAGGATATCGCGGAACTCGGCCCGGGCGAGATCGGGGTCTTCACCGCCTCGATCAAGCAGGTCCGCGACACCCGCGTCGGCGACACCATCACGCATGAAAAGAAGCCGACCGACCGCGCGCTGCTGGGCTTCAAGCCCGCGCAGCCGGTGGTCTTCTGCGGGCTGTTCCCGGTGGACGCCAACGATTTCGAGGCGCTGCGCGAGGCGATCGAGAAGCTGGCCCTGAACGACGCGAGCTTCAGCTACGAGATGGAAACCTCGGCCGCGCTCGGCTTCGGGTTCCGCTGCGGCTTCCTCGGGCTGCTGCATCTGGAGGTGATCCGCGACCGCCTGGAACGCGAATACGATCTGGACCTGATCACCACCGCGCCTTCGGTGGTCTTCAAGCTGCACATGAAGGATGGCGAGGTGCGCGACCTGCACAACCCCGCCGACATGCCCGACATGACGCTGATCGACCACATCACCGAGCCGCGCATCAAGGCGACCATCATGGTCCCCGACGAATATCTGGGCGACGTGCTGAAGCTGTGCCAAGACCGTCGCGGCATCCAGATGGACCTGACCTATGCGGGCAGCCGCGCGATGGCGGTCTATGACCTGCCGCTGGCCGAAGTCGTGTTCGACTTCTACGACCGCCTGAAATCGGTCACCAAGGGCTATGCCAGCTTCGATTACCAGATCAGCGAATACCGCGAGGACAACCTCGTGAAGATGTCGGTGCTGGTGAACGACGAGCCGGTGGACGCGCTGGCGATGATGGTCCATCGCGACCGCGCCGAGAGCCGGGGCCGCGTCATGGTCGAGAAGCTGAAGGAGCTGATCCCGCGGCACATGTTCAAGATCCCGATCCAGGCCGCGATCGGCAGCCGCGTCATCGCGCGCGAGACGCTGTCGGCCATGCGCAAGGACGTGACCGCCAAATGCTATGGCGGCGACGCGACGCGGAAGAAGAAGCTGCTGGAGAAGCAGAAGGCCGGCAAGAAGAAGATGCGGCAGTTCGGCAAGGTCGAGATCCCGCAGACCGCCTTCATCCAGGCCCTGAAGATGGACAACTGATCCGAAAAGG
The DNA here is from genome assembly GCF_947311865.1 of Paracoccus sp. PARArs4. Classification (NCBI taxonomy): domain Bacteria; kingdom Pseudomonadati; phylum Pseudomonadota; class Alphaproteobacteria; order Rhodobacterales; family Paracoccaceae; genus Paracoccus; species Paracoccus sp. PARArs4. Next base: position 20,085 of record NZ_CAMZMW010000023.1, read on the forward strand.
AAAGGCCCCCGGCGATCCGGGGGCCTTTCGATTTTACAGGCCGGCCTGCGCCTCGGCGCTTTCCTCCTGGATGACCGCGCCCGCGGTCGAGATGTCGCGCCCCGCACCCTGAACGGTCTCGCAGGCGGCAAGGCCCATCAGGGCAAGGATGGCACCGAGGCCAAGGAACTTCCGGGACATTTCAAACCTCCGAATTTGTCTGCGGTTGAAACGTCGCCATCGGCAGGCCGGTTCCTGCCCCCTAGAACGCCACCCCGGCCCAGAGGCAGATATTCGCATATGGCGTGCATTCGCCCGTGCGGATCACCGCCCGCGCAGCCTGGGACCGGCGCTTGAATTCCTCGTGGGGCAGCGTCTCGACCTGGCCGATGGCGCGCTCGCGGAAGCGCGCGGACAGATCGACCGAGGCTTCGGTCGCAAGGGCCGAACGCTCGACCTCCAGTTCGGACAGGATCGCGTCCAGCACGTCGAACACACCGGGCAGGCCGCGCGTGACGGCAAGGTCGATCACCTCGACCCCCGGCGGGACGGGCAGGCCCGCATCCCCGATCACGATCAGGTCGCCATGCCCCATGGATGCGATCAGCCCCGAAAGCCGGGCGTTCAGCAAAGTCGTCTTCTTCATGTCCTATCCTTCGTCATCCGGCAGGCTGTCCAGAAGGAAGCCCACCATGTTCCCGCCCATCACCTTGGCGATCTGCGCCTCGGTCAGGCCGGCATCGATCAGCGCCTGCGTCAGCGCCGCAAGATGCGCCGCGCCGAAGGGGCTGTCCACCGATCCGTCGTGATCCGACCCGAGCGAGACGTGATCCTCGCCCACCAGCAGGATCGCGGCCTTGATCGACGCGGCCACGTCGGCAGGTGTCGGGCCGCAGACGACGTCCGACCAGAAGCCGATGCCGATCAGCCCGCCCTTGTCGGCGATCCCGCGCACCAGCTCGTCGGAGAGGTTGCGGGGGCTGGGGCAATGGCCGTGGATGCCGGTATGGGACAGGACGGGGCGCACGCCTTCGATCTGCAGCACGTCGCGCACCATCTGCGGGCTTGCATGGGCCAGATCGACGATCATGTCGCGTTCGACCATCCCGGCCACGACCTGCCGCCCGAAATCCGAAAGACCCGCGCCGGTGCCGCCTTCGCCATGCAGGCTGCCGCCCAGTTCGTTGTCGAAGAAATGTGTCAGCCCGATCAGGCGAAAGCCCGCATCGTACAGCTCGTCCAGGGCCGCGATGTCGCCTTCCAGCGGGTGGCCACCCTCGGACCCCAGGATGCCGCCGACCGTGTTCGCGCCCGCCTGCCTTGCGGCCAGCAGCTCGGTCAGGTCGGTGCGGGTGCGGATGACGCGCAGCGCGTCGGGGTCACGCTCGGCCGCGTCGCGCAGCGCGCGCGCCTGCACCAGGGCGCGTGCCTTGAGCGATGTCCAGGCGGGGATGGGACGCAGCTGACCGATGAACAGGGGCGTGATGTTGTCGGGCGCCTCGGCGCTGTTCTCGGCATAGTTCTGGCCGCGCGGGCTTTTGGTGACGGTGGTGAAGACCTGCAGCGCGACATTGCCTTCCTGCAGGCGCGGCACATCGGTATGGCCGTGATCGACGCGGGTCAGCAGGTCGCGATCCCACAGCAGCGCGTCGGAATGCCAGTCCCCGATGGTCAGCCCGTCATGCAGGTCCTGCGCCTCGGGGGTGATCTCCCACCCGTCCTCGGGCATGGTCAGCGGGTTCATTCCGCGTTCGACATAGGCGGGTGCGAAGCTGAAGAACGCAGCCCCGCCCGCGACAAGCAGCAGGCCCGTGCCTGCCGCAATCTTCTTCCACATGGTCCCCTCCGACTGATCCCCTGCGGATCAGCATAGCGCGGCAGCCCCGCGATGCCATGCGGAATGATGGCAAGGGGCCGCCCCGAAGGGCGGCCCGCTGCGTCAATCCTCCAGGCGCTCCAGCTCGTCGATGAAGCCTTCGATCATCGACAGGCCCTTGTCCCAGAAGGCGGGGTCGGAGGCATCCAGCCCGAAGGGGGCCAGCAGCTCCTTGTGGTGCTTGGACCCGCCTGCGGCCAGCAGGTCGAAATACTTCTGCTGGAAGTCCGGCAGCCCGTCCTCGTAGGCGGCATAGAGCGCGTTCACCAACCCGTCGCCGAAGGCATAGGCATAGACGTAGAAGGGCGAATGCACGAAATGCGGCACATAGGTCCAGAAGGTCTCGTATCCGGGCATGTATTCGAAGACCGGGCCAAGGCTCTCGTGCTGGACCTCCATCCAGATCGCGTTGATGTCGTCGGGCGTCAGTTCACCTTCGGCACGCGCGGCATGCAGACGGCATTCGAAATCGTAGAAGGCGATCTGGCGGACGACCGTGTTGATCATGTCCTCGACCTTGCCGGCCAGCAGCGCCTTGCGCTGCGCGGGGTCGGTCGTCTTGGCCAGAAGCGCGCGGAAGGTCAGCATCTCGCCAAAGACCGAGGCCGTTTCCGCCAGCGTCAGCGGGGTCGAGGCCAGCAGCTCGCCCTGATCGGCCGCAAGGCGCTGGTGGACGCCATGACCCAGTTCATGGGCCAGCGTCATCACGTCGCGCGGCTTGCCCAGGTAATTCAGCATGACATAGGGATGCACCGTCGTGACCGTCGGATGCGCGAAGGCGCCGGGCGCCTTGCCGGGCTTCACGGCGGCATCGATCCAGCCCTTGTCGAAGAACGGCTCGGCCAGTTCCGCCAGCCTGGGCGAGAAGCCCGCATAGGCGTCCATGACGGTCGCGCGCGCCTCGGTCCAGTCGATGGTCTTGGGCGCGTCGGTCGGCAGGGGCGCGTTGCGGTCCCAGACCTGGAGCTTGTCCAGACCCAGCCATTTCGCCTTCAGTGCGTAATAGCGGTGCGACAGGCGAGGATAGGCCTTGGTGACGGCATTGCGCAGCGCCTCGACCACCTCGGGTTCGACATGGTTCGACAGGTGGCGGCCATGCTGGGGCGTGGGCATCTTGCGCCACTTGTCCTCGATGGCCTTTTCCTTGGCCAGCGTGTTGTGGACGCGGGCGAACAGGCCGACATTCTTCTGGAACACCTGCGCCAGGGCGCGGGCACCGGCCTCACGCCGCGCGCGGTCGTGGTCGGTCAGCAGGTTCAGCGTGGCTTCGAGGCCCAGTTCCTCGCCATCGACATCGAAGGTCAGCGCGGCGGTGGTTTCGTCGAACAGGCGGTTCCACGCGGCGGCACCGACGACCGAGTTGTCGTGCAGGAACTGCTCCAGCTCGTCCGACAGCTGGTGGGGGCGCATGGCGCGCATCCGGTCGAAGACGGGCTTGTAGCGCGCGGGGCCGTTCGGGGCGGTGAAGACGGCCTCGTAGGTTTCATCCGGGATGCGGTTGAATTCAAGGCTGAAGAAGACCAGCGGCGTGGTCATGTCGGTGATGCGGGCCTGAAGATCGCCCATCATCTTGGCCCGTGCCGGGTCGGTGGTGTTCTGGTAATAGCGCAGCCCCGCATAGGACATGATGCGACCGGCGATGATGTCGATCGCCTCGTAGGCCTTGATGCAGGCCAGCATGGCCTTGGCGTCCAGATCGGCCAGCTTGCCCTGATAGGTCTGGGCGAAGTCGCGGACCAGCCCCTCCAGACGCTCGATATCCGAGTTCAGCTCGGGGCTGTCGGGACCGGGATAGAGATCGCTGAGGTCCCATTCCGGCAGATCCCCGAAGGGCGTGCCCTTGACCTGTTCTGCGGCATCGTAAAGCGGTGTGGCGGCCATGCGTTGGGTCCTTTCTTCTGTCGCAACAGATGTGGACCCTGATGGTGCGAACCGCAAGCCTTGGTCACAGCGCCGCGAAGGCGGGCGCATGGGCGATGGTCGCTCCTTCCGACAGATCGCCCAGCACTTGCAGATACGGCCCCGCATAGGGCGAGGTCAGATCGGCGGGCCGGAACCCGAAGCGCGCGTAATAGGCAGGATCGCCCAACACGACGATGGGCGTGTCGCCCGCATGCTGGATGGCGGCGCGGATCAGTGCCGACCCGATCCCCAGCCCCTGCGCGGCGGGATGGACCGCGACCGGCGCAAGGGCCAGCGCGGGGCGGTCCCCGCCCACGGGCGACAGCGCGATGTGGCCGACGACGGTTCCCGCGGCAACCGCCACCAGCGACAGTGCCAGATCGCCATCCGCGCGCAACAGGCGCACCAGTCGGGCCTCGGCCTCGCCTTCGAAGGCCATGTGCAGCAGGTGGTCGATGGCATCGTGATCGCCCCGTTCCTCGGGGCGCATCGCGGGGGTCACGTCGTGTCGGTGAAAGTCGCGGGCGAATTGCGTGCTTGCGTGGCCCCAGGGGCTGTCGGCGGTCCGCGCCTGATGCGCGTCGAAGGCCGCGCCGTCGCGGAACAGCTCGGACAGGTGCCAGACCAGCGGATCGTCGTCCTGCCACAGATCGAAGCGCAGGTTCCCGGCCTCGGCCCGGCTGAGCGTGACGTGATCGGGCAGCAGGTTCAGCGCCGTCATCATCTGGCCCGCATCCGCGCAGGTCAGGCGACCGGTCAGCGCGACCATCGGGGCGGGAAGGGCGATGGGCAGGCCACCTTCCGCGCAGTCGTGGCGTTCGGTCGCGTGGTGATGTCCGCAGGCGCAGCTCATGTGGTGTTCCCCTTCGTTCGCGCGCAGATTGCCTGCAAAGGGCGGCAAGGGGAAGGCGTCAGACCGTCTCGCCCGCATCCATGCGTTTCAGGAAATCGGCAGCCTCGGCCCGGATCGTCTTGCGCTTGTCGGCATCCATCCGGTCCCATGTGCCATAGATGCGGCTGATGCGCGGGTTCTTCTGGAACCGTTCGCGGTGACGGACAAGGAAATCCCAGTACAGCAGGTTGAAGGGGCAGGCGTCCTTACCCGTCTTGGCCGTCACCTTGTAGGAGCAGTGTTTGCAGTAATCCGACATCTTGCTGATATAGTTGCCGGAACTGACATAGGGCTTCGACCCGACGATGCCACCATCGGCGAACTGGCTCATCCCGATGACATTCGGGGCCTCGACCCATTCATAGGCGTCAAGATAGACCTCGAGATACCATTCATGGACCTGGTGCGGGTCGATCCCGGACAGCAGGGCAAAGTTGCCGGTGATCATCAGGCGCTGGATGTGATGGGCATAGGCGAGGCGCTGCGTCTGGCCCACCGCCTGCGACAGGCAGTTCATCCGCGTTTCCGCACCCCAGTACAGCGGCGGCAGATCGCGGTCGTGGCCCAGCTCGTTCCGGTTGGTGTAATCCGGCCCCTGCATGAAATAGATGCCGCGCATGTATTCGCGCCAGCCAAGGATCTGGCGGATGAAGCCCTCGGCGGAATTCAGGCGCACCTTGCCCTCGGCATAGGCCTTGGCGACGCGGTCGCAGACCTCGCGCGGGGACAGCAGGCCCGCATTGATATAGGGCGACAGGATCGAGTGGTGCAGATGCGGATCGTCCTGCAGCATCGCGTCCTGATAGGGGCCGAATTCGTCCAGCGAGTTGTCGATGAAATGGCGCAGCACCTTCAGCGCGCCCTGCCGGTCGGTCGCATAGTCGAAGGGGCGCAGGTCGCCGAAATTGTCGGGGAAACGCTGCTCGACCAGATCCAGCACCTCAAGGGTGATCCGGTCTGGTTCGAAGCGCGGGGGGCCTTCGCGGAACAGGTCGGCCTCGGCAGACTTGCGGTTGTCGTGGTCATAGTTCCACTGACCGCCCGCAGGCTCGTCATCCTCCATCAAGAGGCCGGTGCGGCGGCGCATCTCGCGATAGAACCACTCCATCCGCAATTCCTTGCGGCCCTCGGCCCAGTCCTGGAAATCCTTGTGGCTGGCATAGAAGCGGTCGTCGGGCAGCTGGCGCACCGTGATCGGCAGATAGGTCAGGATGTCGATCAGGCGCCATTCGCCGGGTTCCGTCGCGATCACCTCGGACGCGTCGTGTTCGGCCGCGCGGCGCAGCAATTCGCCGCCGATCTTCTGGCTGTTCTCGGGGTCGTCCAGCCGCGTATAGGCGACGGTGAAGCCCTTGTCGCGCAGGTGCTCGGCGAATTTGCGCATGGCCGCGAACAGGAACGCGATCTTCTTGGGGTGGTGGCGGACATAGGACGCCTCGTCCATGACCTCGGCCATGACGACGACATCGCCGTCCTTCGCCTCGCGCAGCGCGGACAGATCGTCGGACAGCTGATCGCCCAGAACCAGTATCAATCGCGTCATGGCACCCCCTGAACGAAAGGGACGCGCAAGTTGCCCTGCGCGTTCCCCAAGTTCTCAGGTCATTCCCACTCGATCGTGCCCGGGGGCTTCGAGGTGATGTCATAGGTGCAGCGGTTGATGCCCTTGACCTCGTTGATGATGCGCGTCGCGGTCTCGCCCAGGAATTCATGGGTGAAGGGATAGTAATCCGCCGTCATCCCGTCGACCGAGGTCACCGCACGCAGCGCGCAGGCATAGTCGTAGGTGCGACCGTCGCCCATCACGCCCACGGTGCGGACCGGAAGGATCGCGACGAAGGCCTGCCAGATCTCGTCATACAGATTGTGCTTGCGGATCTGGTCGATGAAGACCGCATCCGCCTTGCGCAGGATCTCCAGCTTGTCGCGGGTGATCTCTCCGGGGCAGCGGATGGCAAGGCCGGGGCCGGGGAAGGGGTGACGCCCGATGAACTTGTCGGGCAGGCCCAACTCGCGGCCAAGGGCGCGGACCTCGTCCTTGAACAGCTCGCGCAGCGGCTCGACCAGCTTCAGGCCCATCTTCTCGGGGAGGCCGCCGACATTGTGGTGCGACTTGATCGTGACCGAAGGCCCGCCGCTGAAGCTGACGCTCTCGATGACATCGGGATAGAGCGTGCCCTGCGCCAGGAACTCGGCGCCGTCGATCTCGCCCGCGTATTTCTGGAACACGTCGATGAACAGGCGGCCGATGGTCTTGCGCTTGACCTCGGGGTCGGAAACGCCTTCGAGCGAGCCGAGGAACAGGTCGGCCTCGTTCGCGTGGATCAGCGGGATGTTGTAGTTGTCGCGGAACATCTCCACGACCTCCTCGGCCTCGTTCAGGCGCAGAAGGCCGTGATCGACGAAGACGCAGGTCAGCTGGTCGCCGATCGCCTCGTGGATCAGGACGGCGGCGACGCTGCTGTCCACGCCGCCCGACAGGCCGCAGATGACCTTGCGGTCGCCCACCTGTTCGCGGATCTTGCGGATCGCCTCGTCCTTGTACGACGCCATCGTCCAGTCGCCGGTGAAGCCCGCCATCCTGACGAAGTTTTCCAGCATCGTGCGGCCGTTCGGGGTGTGGTGCACCTCGGGGTGGAACTGCACGGCATAGAAGCGGCGCGCCTCGTCGGCGATCATCGCGAGGGGCGCGTTGGGCGAGGTGCCGATCACCTCGAAGCCCGGCGCGATCTCGGTCACGCGGTCGCCATGGCTCATCCAGACTTCCTCGCGGCCCGCGTCGAAGAGGCCCGCGAAGATGCCGTCGCCCTTGTGGCCAGGCGCAGGCGCGATGAAGGCGCGGCCGTATTCGGCGTGGTGGCCCGCCTCGACGCGGCCGCCCAGCTGTTCCATCATGACCTGCTGGCCATAGCAGATGCCGAAGACGGGGACGCCCAGCTCGAAGACCGCTTGCGGCGCGCGGGGGCTGCCGGTCTCGGTCACGCTGGCGGGGCCGCCCGACAGGATGATCGCGCGCGGGTCGATCTCGCGCAGCTTCTCGTCGGTCAGCAGGTTGAAGGGATGGATTTCGCAGTAGACGTTCAGCTCGCGCAGGCGGCGCGCGATAAGCTGCGTCACCTGGCTGCCGAAGTCGATGATGAGAAGGCGCTGATGCTGGGTCATGGATGCGCTTTAAGCGCGCCCGCGCGGCCATGCAAGGGTTTCGCGCCCGTCAATCCGGGGAACCGGTGCGATGGCATGGGGTTGGGACTGAAATCGCCTGCAAACCGTTCATCCAACGATCCGAAAGGGTTCCGTCATGTTCCGTGCCTCGATCACAGCAATCGCAGCCCTGGGCGCGCTTGGCGCCTGCGACCGGATCGCGCCCGCGCCTGTGGCCGACCCGATGGAACAGTCGCTGGCCGCCAGCTGCGTGGGCGACGCGGCCGCCGCCGACCGCCTTGCGCAGGCCGTGGAAGCCGCGCGCGTGGCCGAGGGCAAGACCGTCCTTGCGCGGACCGAGGCGCTGGACCGCATCGCGCAGTCCCATGCCTGCGACATGGCGCTGATGGGGCGCGCCGATGTCGCGGGATCGAATGGCAGCAATGTCGTGGATCGGGCGCGGGCCGTCGGCTATCCGACCTGCGGCGTGGTGCAGCTGGTCGGTGGCGGGACCAGCCCGGAAGGAACCGTCGCCGATTGGCTGATCCCCGGTCCGAACCGCGAACAGGTGCTGGGTCAGCTGTCATTCGAGATCGGAAGCGGGGTCGCGCGCGGCGCGGATGGGCGCATCTGGCACAGCGTCGTTCTTGGAAACGACTGCCGCGCCTGAGGAAAGGGGCGCCCGGATGGGGCGCCCCTGTCGGCATCACTTCTCGGGCAGAAGGCCCCTTGGGGCGAAGCGCAGCACGGCCAGCAGGACCGCGCCCATCGCGATGAAGCGCATGTGCGGGCTGCTGTCCAGAAGGTGCTCCTTCAGCGGGCCATCGGCCAGCGGGCCGGTCAGCGCGGCGATGGCGGCGGGGCCCCAGACCTCGGCCTTGATCCACAGGAACCAGATCAGCACCGATCCCAGAACCGCGCCCCAGTTGTTGCCGGACCCGCCCACGATGACCATCACCCAGATCAGGAAGGTATAGCGCAGCGGGTTGTAGCCCGTCGGCGCGACCAGCCCGTCCAGCGTCACCATCATCGCACCGGCAATGCCGATGACCGCCGACCCCAGCACGAAGACTTGGAGGTGGCGGCGGGTGACGTTCTTGCCCATCGCGCGGGCCGCCGTCTCGTTGTCGCGGATGGCGCGCATCATGCGGCCCCAGGGCGATTTCAGCGCCAGCTCGGCCAGCAGGATCAGGACCAGCAGCACGACAAGGAACAGCGACATGTAGGACAGCTTGACCCAGATGCCCGACGCCTCGGTCGCGGAAAATCCCCAGCCCTGGGCGAAGGCCACGAAGTCGGGGTTCTGCTGCAGGTCCACCTCGTAGGCGACGGGGCGCGGGATGGCGGTGATGTTCTTCACGCCGCGCGCCAGCCAGTCCTCGTTCTTCATCACGGCCACGATGATCTCGCCGATGCCGAGCGTGGCGATGGCGAGATAGTCCGAGCGCAGCCCCAGTGCCACCTTGCCGATGGCCCAGGCCGCCCCGGCGGCAAAGACGCCGCCCACCAGCCAGGACAGCAGCACCGGAAGGCCCAGCCCGCCGATATTGCCGTGACGGGCGGGGTTGTTCCCCTCGATCGCGAGGACCGCGGGGTCGAACAGCGACCGGAACAGGAAGAAGCCCGCCAGCAGCACCAGCGCGACGGCCCAGCCCTTGCGGGTCCGGCCCCAGACGATGCGGGCCAGCGCAAGGATGCCCACGCCCGCCAGCAGCGACAGGATCAGGCGAGGGCCGCCGGCCTGCCATGCCCCCTCGACCGGGGGCAGGGATACCAGCACGGGCGCCAGCGCGCCCATCGCAAGGAAGCCCACGACGCCCACGTTGAACAGCCCGGCATAGCCCCACTGCATGTTCACGCCCAATGCCGTGATGGCCGAGATCAGCCCCATGTTCAGGATCGCCAGCGACGTGTTCCAGCTGCCTGAGAACAGGTCGTTGCGGACCGTCCCCTCCAGCACGAACAGGATGGCGAGGATGCCGAACAGGATCGGGGCGCGCCAGGGGCTGGCGGATGCGGTGGATTGACGATTGCTTGCCATGATGACCCCCTTACACCGATTTGCCGCGGAACAGGCCCGTCGGGCGGAACAGCAGCACCACGATCAGGATCACGAAGCTGACGGCGAACTTGTATTCCGTGCCCAGCAGCTGCATCAGCCCGCCCGGTTCATACCAGGGCGCGACATAGCCCACGATCTTCAGCCAAGGGTAGGTGATCGCCACCTCGGAGAAGGCCACGAGGAACCCGCCCGCAATGGCGCCAAGGGGGCTGCCGAGGCCGCCCACGATGGCCGCCGCGAAGATGGGCAGCAGGATCTGGAAATAGTTGAAGGCCTTGAACGACTTGTCCAGACCATAGAGCGTGCCGGCGATGGTCGCCAGCGCGGCCGCGATGATCCAGACCTGCCGGACCACGCGCTCGGGGTCGATGCCGGACAGCAGGGCCAGATCCTCGTTGTCGGAATAGGCGCGCATCGCCTTGCCGGACTTGGTGCGGTTCAGGAACCAGAACAGCGCGATCATCACGGCAAAGGCCACGACCAGCGTCAGCGCCTGCGTGCTGCGCAGGGCCAGCCCCTCGTCCAGGCCGGTCATCGCCTTGAAGTCGCGGACGGTCACGATGAAGCGTTCGCCGTCGTCGAAGCGGATCTCGTCCACGCCGATGATCAGGCGCGTCAGGCCGTTCATCACGAACATCACGCCGACCGAGGCCATGACCAGGATGATCGGCGCGGCCTTCTGCCTGCGATAGAAGCGATAGACCACGCGGTCCGTGCCAAGCACCATCAGCGATGTCAGCGCGATCCCGATGGGCAGGGCGATCAGCGCGGTGGGCAGCGGACCGAAGCCCACCCCAAGCGCCTGCAGGCCCCATGTCACCAGGATCACCAGCGCGGTGCCGAAGGCCATCGTGTCGCCATGCGCGAAGTTGGAAAACCGCAGGATGCCATAGATCAGCGTGACCCCAAGCGCACCCAGGGCAAGCTGCGCACCATAGGCGGCGGCGGGGATGAAGACGAAGTTCAGAAAGACCACGAGGGCGTTCAGGATATCCATCGCTCAGCCCCCCAGGAAGGTGCGGCGCACCTCGTCATTGGCCATGAGTTCCTTTCCCGTGCCGGTATGGGCATTCGCGCCCTGCACCAGCACATAGGCCTTGTCGGCGATGTTCATCGCCTGTTGCGCGTTCTGTTCCACCATCAGCACGGGCAATCCGCCACGCGCGATGGCGATGATGCGGTCGAACAGCTCGTCCATGACGATGGGGCTGACGCCCGCGGTCGGTTCGTCGAGCATCAGGACCTGCGGTTGCGTCATCAGCGCGCGGCCCACGGCCACCTGCTGGCGCTGCCCGCCCGACAATTCGCCTGCCGCCTGCTTGCGCTTCTCGGCGACGGCGGGGAACAGGTCATAGACCTGCTGCATGGTCTGGCGGATGTCGTCGCCACGGATGAAGGCGCCCATCTCCAGGTTTTCCTCGACCGTCATGGAGGGGAAGATGTTGTTCACCTGCGGCACGAAGCCCATGCCGGCCTTGACGCGGTCCTGCGGGTTCAGCGCGGTGATGTCGCGCCCGTTCAGCCGCACGCTGCCCTGGCGCAGGTTCAGCATGCCGAAGATGGCCTTCATCGCGGTGGACTTGCCCGCGCCGTTCGGGCCGACGATCACGGCGATCTGGCCCTTCTCGACCGAGATCGTGCAATCGTGCAGGATGTCGGCGCCCTTGCCGTACCCGCCGGTCATGCCCTCGCCGATCAGGAAGGGATCGCCGGCGCGCCCCTCGCCCACGGGGCCTGAACGACGGCTGCCGTCGATCGTGCCCATGCCACGGGTGTTCACGACGGATGCATCGCGGTTGCCGCGATTGCCGAAGCTGTTCTGTCCGCTCATGCGCCCACCATGTCCTTGTTCTTCAGACCGGTGCCCAGATAGGCCTCGATCACGGCCTCGTCCTGCATGATGTCGCTGGCGCTGCCCTTGGCCAGCACCTTGCCCTCGGCCATGACGATCACCGGGTCGCACAGCTTGCCGATGAAATCCATGTCATGCTCGATCACGCAGAAGGTATAGCCGCGTTCCTTGTTCAGCCGGATGATCGCATCGGCGATGGTCATCAGCAGCGTGCGGTTCACGCCCGCGCCGACCTCGTCCAGGAACACGATCTTGGCGTCCACCATCATGGTACGGCCCAGCTCCAGCAGCTTCTTCTGGCCGCCCGACAGGTTGCCCGCCTTCTCGTCGGCCAGGTGGCTGATGGTCAGGAAGTCCAGCACCTCGTCGGCCTTGGCGCGCAGGGCGCGTTCCTCGTGCGCGATGCGACCGCGCTGGAACCAGGTCTTCCAGATCGTCTCGCCGGACTGGCCCGCGGGGACCATCATCAGGTTTTCCCGCACGGTCATGCTGGCGAATTCATGGGCCAGCTGGAAGGTCCGCAGCAGGCCCTTGTGGAACAGCTCGTGAGGGGGCAGGCCGGTGATGTCCTGCCCGTCCATGAAGACGCGCCCCGAGGTCGGGGGCAGCACGCCCGCGATCACGTTGAACAGCGTCGACTTGCCCGCGCCGTTGGGGCCGATCAGCCCGGTGATCGATCCGGTCTCGATCGTCAGGCTGGCCCCGTCGACGGCGTGAAAGCCGCCGAAATGTCTGTGTAGGTCCTCGACCCTTATCATCCTTCGTTCCCCGACCTTATCCGATGGATAAGGATTTGCGCCCAAGGGGCTGTATCAATTGTAAAAATGGCCCGGCGTCATGGGGACGCCGGGCCATCAGGTCAGGCGTGCCGATCAGCGATAGCCGACGACCTTCATCTCTCCGCCCTCGAAGGTGACTTCGCGGAAGGTGCCCGCGCTTTCGCCCGGCTCGACGAATTCGACGGCTGCCGCGCCGACATAGTCGACATCGCCGCCGCCATTGATGATCTCGATCGCCTTGGCCAGTTCGCCCGGCAGGATCTGCTCGCCCGGTTCGTTGGCGACATCCATGATCGCGCCCTTGTATTCGGCCGGATCGGACGAGCCCGCCTTGGCCATCGCCAGCATGATCAGCGCCGCCGCGTCATAGGCTTCGGCCGAGAAGGCGCCCGAACCGTCGTAGCCGGCCTCTTCGGCCATCTTCAGATAGGTCTCGCGGCCTTCGCCCTCGGCTGCGGGGTTCTGGCCGAAGCTGCCCTCGATCTCGTCGCCGAAATTGTCCGCCAGCGCCTGGCCGACCATGCCGTCGGGGAAGACGAAGGTGTCGAAGGCGCCGCTGTCCAGCGCGCCGCGCAGGATGCCCGAACCGCCCTGGTCGACATAGCCCACGACCGCCAGCGCATCGCCGCCCGCAGCCGCCAGTGCCGCGACCTCGGCCGAGTAGTCGGCCTTGCCGTCGTCATGCGCGCTGTTGACGGTGACGGTGCCGCCCTTCTGGGTGAAGGCGGCCTCGAACGCGTCGGCCAGGCCCTTGCCGTAATCGTTGTTGGTATAGGTGACGGCGACCGTCTCGATGCCCTTTTCCAGCACGATCTCGGCCATCACCTCGCCCTGGCGGGCGTCCGAGGGTGCGGTGCGGAAGAACAGGCCGTCATCCTCGATGTCGGTCAGCGCGGGCGAGGTGGCCGAGGGCGAGATCATGACGATGCCGTTGGCCTTGGCGACGTTCTCGAGGCTGGCGATCGTCTCGCCCGAGCACATGCCGCCGACGATGCCCTTCACGCCCTCGGCGGTGATCAGGCGTTCGACGGTCGCGGTGGCTGCGGCGGCGTCGATGCAGGTGCTGTCGCCCTGCACGGCGGTCACGGTCGAACCGTCGAGGAAGGCGCCGCTGTCGTTGATTTCCTTGATCGCCAGTTCGGCGCCCTGCGCCATGGCGGGCGACATCGATTCCAGCGGACCCGTGAAGCCGAGCGAGATGCCCAGCTTGATCTCTTCAGCGCCTGCGGCACCGGCCATCAGCGCGCCGGCGGCGGTCGCGAGAAGAATCTTCTTCATTTGGTTGTCTCCCAGTTGGAACATTGTCCTTGGGGCAGCCTAGAAGGGCGATTCTGAAAAAGAAAGCGTGATGTATCGTCGATCCTACTGACCTTTCGTCAGATTTCAGGATCGGGGGACCGCGGCCCGCAACGGGGCCGCGGTCTTGATCGTGGTTACAGGCCGGGACCTGCGCGGTCGCGCACGGGCTGATAGATCTGCTCGATGCGGGCGACGGCCTCTTGCGGGGACATCTCCTCGGATTCGCCGGTGCGGCGGCTGGTCAGTTCGACCTTGTTGTTCGCAAGCCCGCGCGGCCCGACCGTGATCCGCCAGGGCAAGCCGATCAGGTCCATGCTGGCGAATTTCGCGCCCGCACGGTCGTTGCGATCGTCATAGAGCGGCTCGAACCCCTTCGCGGTCAGCTCGGCATAGAGCGCGTCGCAGGCGCTGTCGGTCGAGGCGTCGCCCTGCTTGAGGTTAACGATGCCGACGTGGAAGGGCGTCACGCCTTCGGGCCAGATGATGCCGCGGTCGTCGTGATTGGCCTCGATGATGGCGCCCAGCAGGCGGGAAACGCCGATGCCGTGGCTGCCCATGTGGACGGGCACGCGCGCACCGTCGGGGCCGACGACCGTCGCGCCCATCGGTTCTGAATACTTGGTCCCGAAATAGAAGATCTGGCCGACCTCGATCCCGCGCGCGGTGCGGCGGCGATTTTCGGGGACCTCGGCGAAGATCGCCTCGTCATGGGTCTCGTCGGTGCGGGCATAGCGGCTGGTGAATTCCTCCAGCACGGCCTGGCATTCGGCATGATCGTCATAGTCGATCTGCCGGTCGCCGAAGGTCAGCTCGGTGATCTCGCTGTCATAGAAGACCTCGGATTCGCCGGTTTCGGCCAGGACCAGGAATTCATGCGTGTAATCGCCGCCGATCGGGCCGCCATCCGCGCGCATCGGGATCGCCTGCAGGCCCATCCGTTCATAGGTCCGCAGATAGCTGACGAGGTGACGGTTGTAGGCGTGCAGCGCGTCTTCCTTGGTCAGGTCGAAATTATAGCCGTCCTTCATCAGGAACTCGCGGCCACGCATCACGCCGAAGCGGGGGCGGATCTCGTCGCGGAACTTCCACTGGACGTGGTACAGCGTCAGCGGCAGGTCCTTGTAGCTGTTGACGTGGCTGCGGAAGATGTCGGTGATCATCTCCTCGTTCGTGGGGCCGTAGAGCAGGTCGCGCTTCTGGCGGTCCTTGATGCGCAGCATCTCCTCGCCGTAATCGTCATAGCGGCCGCTCTCGCGCCACAGGTCGGCCGATTGCAGCGTCGGCATCAGCATGGGGACGTGACCGGCGCGGATCTGTTCCTCGTGGACGATCTGCTCGATCCGGCGCAGGACCTTGAAGCCCATGGGCAGCCAGGAATAGATGCCCGCCGCCTGCTGCTTGATCATCCCCGCCCGCAGCATCAGCCGATGGCTGACGATCTGGGCCTCCTTGGGATCTTCCTTCAGCACGGGCAGGAAATAACGCGACAGACGCATTCGTGTAATCCTTCGATCAGCTTTGTCCCCGCGTTACCGGATCGGGCTGCCGATGCCAAGAACCAGCCGGTCATGCGGCTTGCAACCGGCGCTGCGGGGCGGCACATTCGCACCCGTGTTACCATGAGGCATCCGATGGGCGTTCCCGTTCGCAAGCAGATCATCTGGTGGGGGCTTGCCGCGGCGATCCTGCTGATTTCCATGTGGCTTCTGGGGCAGGCGATCCTGCCCTTCATGATCGGCGCGGGCGTGGCCTATCTTCTGGATCCCGTCGCCGACCGGCTGGAGCGGATGGGCCTGTCGCGCACGATGTCGGTCGTCGTCATCACCTTCGTCGTCGTGCTGGTCGCCGTGGCGCTGATCCTGCTGATCCTTCCGCTGCTGATCCGGCAGGCGACCGCGCTGATCCAGACCGCCCCCGAGATGCTGGGCCAGGGCCGCGCCTTCGTCGAGTCGCGCTTTCCCGGCATGATCCCGACCGATGCGGGCCTTCAGGAGACCCTGACCGAGCTTCAGGCCGCATTGGGCGAGCAGGCGGGCAACGTGGCCTCGAAGGTGCTCGGATCGGTGCGCGGCATCCTGGGGACCATCTCGATCCTGGTGATCGTGCCGGTGGTGTCCTTCTACCTGCTGCTGGACTGGGACCGCATGGTCGCGCGCATCGACGAGCTGCTGCCGCGCGAACATGCCGGCACGATCCGCCGCCTTGCATCGGAGATCGACGACGCGCTGTCGGGCTTCCTGCGCGGGCAGGCGACGGTGATCCTGATCCTGGGGACGTGGTACGCGCTGGCGCTGATGTTCGTGGGGCTGCCCTTCGGCTTCTTCATCGGGATCATGGCTGCGGTGCTGTCCTTCATCCCCTATGTGGGGGTACTGATCGGCGGCGTGACCGCCATCGGCGTCGCGCTGTTCAGCTTCTGGGGCGATCCGCTGTGGATCGGGGCCGTGGTCGCCATCTTCGCGGTCGGGCAGGTGGTCGAGGGGAACTATCTCCAGCCCAAGATCGTGGGCAGCCATGTCGGGCTGCATCCCGTCTGGCTGCTGCTGGCCCTGTCGGTCTTCGGTTCGCTGTTCGGCTTCGTGGGCCTCGTGATGGCGGTGCCGATGGCGGCGGCGGTCGGCGTCCTTGCGCGCTTCGCGATCGAACGCTACCGCGCCAGCGCGCTCTATACCGGGATCGGCGACGATGCCGTCACCCCCGAACCCCTGCTGGTCGAGATCGTGCCCCCCGGCACCTATCGCGAGGCGCTGCGGGTCGAGGTCGCGGAGGGCGATCCGGCGTGAATGCCGGGGCGCCGCATCGCCAGCTGACGCTGGACCTGACGACGCCGCCCGCCGAGGCGCGGGCCGATTTCCTGCCAGCCCCCGCCAACCAGGACGCGCTGCGCGTCCTTGACCACCCGCATCTGTGGCCCGGTGGCCGCATGCTGCTGATCGGTCCCGAGGGCGCGGGGAAATCGCACATGGCCGCCTTCTGGGCCGCCGAGAACGGCGCGCGCCGGATCGGCTGCGCCGCGCTGCGGACCGATGCCGCCGATGCGCTGGCCGTCGAACGCGGCGCCGTCGTGGTCGAGGATGCCGACCACGCGGGCCATGCCGCCGGCGCCGAGGAGGCGCTGTTCCACCTGTGGAACCTGTGCGGCGCGCGGGAATGCCTGCTTCTGCTGACCGCGCGGCTGGTGCCCCGCGACTGGGGACTTTCGCTGCCGGACCTGCAATCGCGCATGGATGCGATGCCGCAGGTGCGCCTTGGGCCACCGGACGAGGCGCTTCTGGCCGCCGTTCTGGTCAAGCTGTTCGCGGATCGCCAGCTGCAGGTCGCGGCCCCGCTGATCGACTGGCTGGTGCTGCACATGGATCGCGACCTCGGGCTTGCCCGCAGGCTGGTCGCCGCGATGGACCGCGCGGCGATGGCGCAGAAGACCCCGCCGACCCGTCGCCTCGCCTCTGATCTGCTGGACAAGCTGACGGGGCGCGGGGCATCTATGGACCCCGACGACCAGAGCCGTGGAACCGATGACCCAAGCTGACTTTCTTCGTTCGCCCTTTCCCGAACCCCACGAGATGCCGGGCGGGGTGCCCGAGGGACCGGCGCGGTTCTTCAACCGCGAACTCAGCTGGCTCAGCTTCAACTGGCGGGTCCTGGACGAGGCCCGCAACCCGCGCGTGCCGCTGCTGGAACGCCTGCGCTTCGTGTCGATCAGCGCGACGAACCTCGACGAGTTCTATACCGTCCGCGTGGCGGGTCTGCGCGAACTGGTCCGCGAAGGCAGCACCTCGCCCTCCGAGGACGGGCTGACCGCGTCCGAGCAGCTGTCGCTGATCAATGCCGATGCGCGCCGCCTGATGGCCGCGCAGCAGGGCGTCTGGAACCGCCTCCGCCGCGAAATGGAGCAGGCCGGCATCGTCATCCTGTCGCGCCAGCGCCTGACCGTCGCCGAGGAGACCTTCCTTCACACCTATTTCCAGGAAAAGGTCTTTCCCGTCCTGTCGCCCTTGGCCATCGACCCGGCGCACCCGTTCCCCTTCATCCCGAATGCCGGTTTCTCGCTGGCGCTGGAACTGGCACGGCAGACCGACGGGCGGCAGATGCAGGCGCTGCTGCCGATCCCCGCGCAGCTTCCGCGCTTCGTCCCGCTGCCGGGCGGCCAGCGGTTCCTCAAGCTGGAAGACCTGCTGCTGATGCATCTGAGCAGCCTGTTCCCCGGCTATCGCGATGTTGGGCATTGCAGCTTCCGCGTGCTGCGCGACAGCGATCTCGAGGTCGAGGAAGAGGCCGAGGATCTGGTCCGCGAGTTCGAGACCGCGCTGAAGCGTCGCCGCCGCGGCAGCGTCATCCGCCTGAAGATCACGGCCGGAGCGCCCGACCGCCTGCGCCGCCTGATCATGGACGAGCTGGAGGTCGGCCACGAGGAGGTCATCGAGGTCGAGGGCCTTCTGGGCATGGCCGATCTGAAGGAACTGGTTCTGGACCACCGGCGCGAACTGATGTGGCCCGGCTTCACCCCGCGTGTGCCCGAACGGGTGCAGGACCATGACGGCGACATGTTCGCGGCGATCCGTCACAAGGACATGCTGCTGCATCACCCCTACGAGACCTTCGACATGGTGGTCCGCTTCCTTGCGCAGGCGGCCCGCGATCCCGATGTGCTGGCGATCAAGCAGACCCTGTATCGCACCAGCCGCGACAGTCCCATCGTCGACGCGCTGTGCGAGGCCGCCGAGGCCGGCAAGTCCGTCACCGCGCTGGTCGAACTGAAGGCCCGCTTCGACGAGGCCGCGAACATCCGCCAGTCGCGCCGGCTGGAGCGTTCGGGCGCGCATGTCGTCTACGGCTTCGTGAACTACAAGACCCACGCCAAGATCAGCACGGTCGTCCGGCGCGAGGGCGACGCGCTGGTCACCTATACCCATTACGGGACCGGCAACTATCACCCGATCACGGCGCGGATCTATACCGACATGTCGCTGTTCACCTGCGATGCTGCGCTTGGGCGGGACGCGACGAAGGTCTTCAACTATCTCTCGGGCTATGTTCAGCCCGAGGGGCTGGAGAACCTGGCGATCGCGCCCATCGACATGAAGTCCTATCTGATCTCGATGATCCGGCAAGAGGCCGAATATGCCCGCCAGGGTCGGCCCGCCGCGATCTGGGCCAAGATGAATTCGCTGATCGAGGGCGAGGTGATCGACGCGCTGTACGAGGCCGGCAAGGCGGGCGTCAAGATCAGCCTGGTGATCCGCGGCATCTGCGGAATAAGACCCGGTATCAAGGGCTTGTCCGAGAATATTCGCGTGAAGTCGATCGTCGGCAGATACCTTGAACACAGCCGCATCGTCTGCTTCGGCGCGGGCCACGGGCTACCCTCGCCCAAGGGGCGGGTCTTCATCAGTTCGGCCGACTGGATGGACCGCAACCTCAACCGCCGCGTCGAGACGCTGGTCGAATGCATGAACGATACCGTCAAGGCCCAGATCGTGAACCAGGTGATGGCCGCGAACATGGCCGACGAGGCCCAGAGCTGGATCCTGCAACCCGATGGCCGCTTCCTGCGCTTCCTGCCCGAGGGGCGAGAGGATCTGTTCAACTGCCACCGCTTCTTCATGGAGAACCCGTCGCTGTCCGGGCGCGGGACGGCGGGGGCTGCGGATGTCCCGGAATTGACGCATGGTGCGGATTGACCTCTGCCCCGGCAGCGGGCAGGACCATCAGGACGACGAAACAAGAGGCGCAAGATGAACGGCGTGCGAACCTCCGGCGGTCGAAAGATCGACCCTTTCGGCCCGAAATTCCGCAAGCTGCCCAAGCGGGCGCTGAGGCGGGTGGGCGTGGTCGATGTCGGCTCGAACTCGGTCCGTTTCGTGGTCTTCGACGGCGCCGCGCGGTCGCCGGCCTATTTCTACAACGAGAAGGTCATGGCGGGCCTTGGCCAGGACATGGCCAGCACCGGCCGCCTGAACCCCAAGGGCGTCGAGCGCGCCTATGAGGCGCTGACGCGTTTCGCGTCGCTGGCCAGGTCGATGGGCGTCGAGAGCATGACCTGCGTCGCCACCGCCGCCATGCGGGAGGCCGAGGACGGCCCCGCCTTCCAGGCGCGGATCGAGAAGAAGCTGGGTCTGAAGATCTGGGTCATCGACGGCGAGGAAGAGGCCCGGCTCTCCGCTCAGGGCGTGCTGCTGGGCTGGCCCGACGCCAAGGGCCTGGTCTGCGATATCGGCGGCAACTCGATGGAGCTGGCCGAGGTGTCGCAGGGCCGCATCGGTCGTCGCGTGACCTCGCAGCTGGGGCCGTTCCGCCTGCAGCAGATCGCGGACGAGGCGCTGTCCGATCATATCGACGGCATCCTTGCGCAACTGGCCGACCACATGGGCACGGATCACCGCAGGCTGTACCTGGTCGGCGGGTCGTGGCGTGCCATCGCGCGGCTGGACATGGAGCGGACGGGCTATCCCATGACCGTCCTTCACGAATATCGCATGACCCCCGACGCCGCGAGGGAAACGATCGACTGGATCGGCAAGTCCGACCTGCAGGACCTGCGCTCGCGCACCGGGATCTCGTCCTCGCGGATGGAGCTGGTGCCGCTGGCCTCGCGCGTGCTGGGCCGGATGATCGACCGTTTCCAGCCCGAGGAACTGGACATCAGCAGCTATGGCATCCGCGAGGGGCTGCTGTACGAGCACATGTCCACGACGCTGCGCAAGCGCGACCCGCTGATCGAGGCCGCCCGCTTTACCGAGAAGCAGATGGCGCGGATGCCGGGTTTCGGCAAGAAGCTGTATCACTTCCTTCTGCCCTTGTTCCCCGACATCACGCCCGAACGCGACCGGCTGATGCAGGCCGCCTGCCTGTTGCACGACACTGCCTGGCGGACGCATCCCGATTACCGCGCTGAGGCATGCTTCGACAACGTGACCCGCGCGAACATGGCCGCGCTCAGCCACCCTGAACGCGTCTACCTGGGGTTGGCGCTGCTGCACCGCTACAAGAACAGCCGCGCGAAATCGCGCTTTGCCCCGCTGTTCGACCTTCTCCCCGAGGATGAGATCAAGGCCGCCGAGATCACCGGCAAGGCCATGCGCTTTGGCGCGATGTTCGCGACCGACGACCCCGCCGAGGCCGGGCGCCTGACCCTGAAGCCCGACAACCGGTTGGAACTGAAGCTGACCCCGGCCGGGCGCGCGCTGATGGGCGAGGTCGCTCATTCGCGCTTCCAGTCGATGTGCAAGTCGATGGGGGTCGAGGGCAGCGTGATCTGATCCGCACCCACCGTTCCAGACAAGGGCCGTCCCTTCAGGGGCGGCCTTTTGCATGCGCGCCGGGCGGGGCCTTGCGCAAAAGAAAGGGGGCGCCCCGAAGGACGCCCCCGAACCTGCCGGTTGGCAAGGCGGATGATTACATCATGCCGCCCATGCCACCCATGCCGCCCATGCCACCCATGTCGGGTGCGCCGCCCTGGCCCTTCGGCTCGGGCTTCTCGGCGATCATGGCTTCGGTGGTGATCAGCAGACCGGCGACCGATGCTGCGTCTTCCAGCGCGGTGCGGACGACCTTTGCGGGGTCGATGACGCCGAACTTGAACATGTCGCCATATTCTTCGGTCTGCGCGTTGAAGCCGAAGGCCTTGTCGGTCGATTCACGGACCTTGCCGGCAACGACGGCGCCGTCGACACCTGCGTTCTCGGCGATCTGGCGCATCGGTGCTTCCAGTGCGCGGCGAACGATCGCGACGCCCGCATCCTGGTCGCTGTTGATGCCGGTGACGCCTTCCAGGGCCTTGCCGCCCTGAACCAGTGCGACACCGCCGCCGACCACGACGCCTTCCTGAACGGCCGCGCGGGTCGCGTTCAGTGCGTCATCGACGCGGTCCTTGCGTTCCTTGACTTCGATCTCGCTCATGCCGCCGACGCGGATGACTGCGACGCCGCCTGCCAGCTTGGCAACGCGTTCCTGGAGCTTCTCCTTGTCATAGTCCGAGGAGGTTTCCTCGATCTGCTGACGGATCTGGCTGACGCGGGCTTCGATCTCGGCCTTCTCACCAGCACCGTCGACGATGGTGGTGTTGTCCTTGTTGATCGTGACCTTCTTGGCCGTGCCCAGCATGTCGATGGTCACGTTTTCCAGCTTCATGCCCAGGTCTTCGCTGATGACCTGACCGCCGGTCAGGATCGCGATGTCCTGCAGCATGGCCTTGCGGCGATCGCCGAAGCCCGGTGCCTTGACGGCTGCGATCTTCAGGCCGCCGCGCAGCTTGTTGACGACCAGCGTGGCCAGGGCTTCGCCCTCGACGTCCTCGCCGATGATCAGCAGCGGCTTCTGCGACTGGATCACCGATTCCAGCAGCGGAACCATCGGCTGCAGCGACGACAGCTTCTTCTCGTGCAGCAGGATGTAGGCGTCTTCCAGTTCAGCGACCATCTTGTCGGGGTTGGTCACGAAGTAGGGCGACAGGTAGCCGCGGTCGAACTGCATGCCTTCGACGACTTCGACTTCGGTCTCCATGCCCTTGTTTTCTTCGACGGTGATCACACCCTCGTTTCCAACTTTCTGCATGGCGTCAGCGATCTGACGACCGATCGAGGCTTCGCCGTTGGCCGAGATGGTGCCGACCTGAGCGACTTCGTCGGTGTCGTTGACCGGGCGCGAGGCTGCCTTGATCGCTTCGACGACCTTGGCGGTTGCCAGGTCGATGCCGCGCTTCAGGTCCATCGGGTTCATGCCGGCGGCAACCGCCTTCATGCCTTCCTTGACGATGGCCTGGGCCAGGACCGTCGCGGTGGTCGTGCCGTCGCCGGCTTCGTCATTGGTGCGCGAAGCGACTTCGCGGACCATCTGGGCGCCCATGTTCTCGAACTTGTCGGACAGTTCGATTTCCTTGGCGACCGAGACACCGTCCTTCGTGATGCGCGGTGCGCCGAAGGATTTGTCGATTACGACGTTGCGGCCCTTGGGGCCGAGGGTCACCTTGACGGCATCCGCGAGGATGTTGACGCCTTTCAGCATCCGGTCGCGGGCGTCGGTGTTGAACTTGACTTCTTTCGCAGCCATTTGATTCTCCTGAAATTAGATTGGAAGGTTCGGCGATCGGGCGATCAGCTGATGATGCCCAGGATGTCGCCTTCCTTCATGATCAGCAGATCCTCGCCATCGACCGAAACCTCGGTGCCCGACCATTTGCCGAACAGGACGCGGTCGCCTGCCTTGACCGAAGGTGCGATCAGCTCGCCCGAATCCTTGCGTGCGCCTTCGCCGACCGAGACGACTTCGCCTTCTGCGGGCTTTTCCTTGGCGCTGTCGGGGATGATCAGGCCGCCCTTGGTCTTCTCGTCGGATTCGACGCGACGGACCAGCACGCGGTCTTGCAGCGGTTTGAATGCCATTTGAACACTCCGATCTTTCAGGTTGCAGTGTTGTTGCTGTTGGCACTCACTGGCTGCGAGTGCCAATGACGTTGATCTAGGAAAGGCTCACCAGACTGTCAACGGTATTCTGATGGCTTTTCCGCCCCGCCACTGGAAGCCGCCGACCGGTTGTGACAGCCTGCGCGAAACCGCCTGTCGAAGAAGGCCCGCACCCATGCGCAAATCCCTGATTGCCCTTGTCATCAGCCTGTTCGGGGCAGGGGCGTCCCATGCCGCATCGGGCTGCGAGGGGCGCAACCTGTTCGCCGATCTGACCCCCTCCGAGGCGCAGGAGCTGGAGGCCGCGACCGCCAAGATTCCCTATCGTCGGGGCATCCTGTGGCAGGCGCGTCGGGGCGATCAGCACATCACGCTGGTCGGCACCTATCACTTCGACGATCCCCGCCATCGTGCCACGCTGGACCGCATCCTGCCGCGCATCGAAGATGCCGCTGCGCTCTATGTCGAGGCTGGCCCCCAGGAAGAGGCCCGCCTGACCGACGCGCTGCGCAGCGACCCGACGCTGATGGTCGATACCGACGGGCCGACCCTGCCGGAGCGCCTGACCCCCGACGAATGGCAGGCCCTGTCGGCGGCGATGGAGGATCGCGGGACGCCCGCGGTCGTCGCCTCGCGGATGCGGCCCTGGTATGCGGCGATGATCCTGGGCGTCTCACCCTGCATGATCCGCTCGATGGGGGGCGGAGAGGTCGAGGGTCTGGACCGCCAGCTGGTCGAAGGCGCCGAGGCCCGCGGCGTGCCCGTCCGCGCGCTTGAACCCTGGGACACGATCTTCGACATCTTCGACGGGCTCAGCCCCAAGGACGAGATCGACATGATCCGCGCCGCGCTTCCCTCGGCCACGCTGGCCGACGATTACGCGGTGACCCTGGCGGACGCCTATTTCGCGGGCGATGTCTGGAAGATCTGGGAGTTCGGTCGCCTCGAAGCCCTGCGCAACGAGGCCCTGCCGCGACCCGAGATCGAACGCCAGATGCAGCTTGCCCAGACCCGCCTGATGGACAACCGGAACCGCGCCTGGATCGATCCGCTGGTCGAGGGGGCCGAGGATGCCGCGCGCGACGGCAAGGGGATCGTCGCAGGCTTTGGCGCGCTGCACCTGCCGGGAAAGAACGGCGTGCTTGCGCTTCTGGCCCGCGAAGGCTTCTCGGTCACGCCGCTGGACGGCTGAGGGTTACTGCCCGTTCAGCACCCCGAGCGCCTGCACCTGGCCGCGCTTGTTGTACATGATGCGGCTGTCCTTGATCTCGGTGATGGTGCCGCCGTTGATCTTGTCGCCGATGCGCAGCGTGATGACGCGCCCGTTCGACAGCCGCACCAGCGCGCGGCTTGCGCGGCCCGCGCCGATGGTCCCGATGATCTGCGTGCTGTTCAGCCGGATCCCGTCCTTGACGGTGGCGGAGGCCGCCGCATTGCCCACCGCGCTTTGGGGGACGGCGGCGACGACATCGGGTTCCTCGTCGACCTCGGCGGGGCGATAGCGCTGGTTGCGTGCTGCTGCGGCCTGCGCTTCGGCTTCGGCTTGGGCGCGGGCGCGGGCCTCGGCCTGCGCACGGGCCTGCGCCTCGGCAGCGGCGTCGGCGGCTGCCTGGCGGCGGGCGCGTTCCTCGGCCTGCGCCTGCAATTCGGCATCGGCGCGGCGCTGTTCCTCCTGCGCGGCCTGCGCCTCG
>NZ_CAMZMW010000024.1:0-36495 GCF_947311865.1 Paracoccus sp. PARArs4
CTTGGGAAAGTAAGGCTCCAGACGCGCCATCTGCCCATCGCTCAACCAGAAAAGATCAGACATGTTCACCGCTCGTTTTCGAACGGTGAATCACGCTCGCACAACCAAATCAATGGGTCCTGACCCTAGAGGACGGCACCGATCTTCCACGGCACGAACTCGTTGTCGCCATAGCCGAACTCTTCCGAGGCGGTCCTGCTGCCCGACGCGGCATCGAGGATCGCATCGTAGATCCGCATCCCCATCTGCGGCAAGGACAGCCCTTCGTCCACGACGGGGCCGCAGTCGATGTCGATATCCTCGGGCATGCTGCGGGCCAGGTCGGAATTCGACGACAGCTTCAGCGACGGCGCGGGCTTGGCCCCGAAGCAGGACCCGCGACCGGTCGTGAAGGCGATGATGTTCGCCCCCGACGCGACCTGCCCCGTCGCCGCCACCGGATCGTATCCGGGGCTGTCCATGTAGACGAAGCCCCTGCGGTCGATCCGCTCGGCATAGGCGAAGGCCCCCGACAGCGGCGCAAGCCCGCCCTTGGCCACGGCCCCGAGGGATTTCTCCAGGATCGTCGTCAGGCCGCCCTTCTTGTTGCCGGGGCTGGGATTGTTGTCCAGCGACGCGCCGTTCTTGGCGGCATAGTCGCGCCACCAGTCGATCATCCCGTCGATGCGGGCGGCGGTCTCGGGCGTCGCGCGGGCCGTCAGCAGATGCTCGGCGCCATAGATCTCGGGGGTTTCCGACAGGATCGAGGTGCCGCCCGCCGCGACCAGCAGGTCCGATGCGACCCCAAGCGCCGGGTTCGCCGTGATCCCCGAGAACCCGTCCGATCCGCCGCACTGCATGCCCAGCACCAGCTCGGATACCGGCTGCTCGATCCGGCGGTCCATGTCGGCGGCCCGGGCGATGGGGCGCAGCAGCTCGACCGCGCGGGTGACCGCGGATCGCGATCCGCCGACCTCCTGGATGTTGAAGCAGCGGAAACGCTCGGACGTCCAGTCGTTCCGGGCATAGAGCGTCAGCTGGTTCACCTCGCATCCCAGGCCGATGATCAGCACGCCGCCGAAATTCGGGTGGTCGCGATACCCTTTCAGCGTGCGGACCAGCGCATCGAAGCCCTCGCCCTGGTTGGCCATGCCGCAGCCCTGGTCGTGGACGATGGGCGCGAAGCCGTCGATGCCGGGAAACAGCGGCAGCAGCGTCCGGTTCGCCTCGGCGGCGATGGCGTTGCAGACCGTCGAGGAACAGTTCACCGAGGCCATGACCCCGACATAGTTGCGCGTCCCCACCCGCCCGTTCGGACGGAGATAGCCCATGAAGCTGCGGCGGGCGGGCGGTTCGGGCAGGCGCGCGCCGACCGCCGACATCGCGGCAGTCCCTTCGGGCAGGGCGCAGTTCTGGACATGCACATGCGCGCCCCGGGCGATGTCGCGGCTGGCGATGGCCATGACCTGTCCGTATTTCAGGATCGGCTGCCCCTGCGGGATGTCGTGGCGGGCGATCTTGTGGCCGCGGTCGATATCCTCGGCCGCGACCAGGCCGTCGCGATCCTCGCCCGCGGGCCAGGGTGTCAGGGCGACCGCGACCGAATCCGAAGGGTCCAGCACCATCATGCGGGGATAGGTCATGCTTGTGCCCTCAGCTTGTCCAGAACGGGGGCGGCGAAGGCGGGATCGGCCTCGCGGACCCAGTCGAGAAACGCGCCGATGCGCCGCTCGACCTTCTGGGGGTGGTTCTGCGCGATATCCGCGATCCGGTGATCGAGGAAGGGATTGGCGAAACGCTCGACCGTCTCGTCGAGATAGCTGCGGGCGTCCGGCTCCATGTCGCGGCGGGCGAAGCCGGGCAGCACCTCGGTCAGCATCAGGTCCATCAGCGCGCGACCGACCGGCCCCTCCATCAGGTCGCGCACGATGGCGTCGGGATCGCCGCCGTCGCGCCGCCAGAACGCCGCCATCGCCGTGTGCCCCAGGTTGAGGATATGCAGCTTCAGCCGCTCGATCCGTTCCAGCGAGGGGACGATGCGAACCGCAGGATGCGCGATGGGCAGTTCCAGCCCCGGCTGCGCCTCGATGGCCCACAGCGCGTATGGCTCGGCCACAGCGCCGACCGGCTCGATCGGTTCGGACACGATGCGGTCGACCAGGCTGTTGACCCAGATGCAGCGATCCAGCCATGCGACCAGATCGGCCGGGGCGGCCTGCGCCTCGGCCACGCCCATGACGCAGGCACGCAGGACGGATCCGTTGTCTGGGACCAGCTCCATCGGGCAGAGGGTCAGGGGCGCGCGCCCCGCCGCATGCCGCCCCGCCAGCAGGTGGAACAGCTTGGCCGGATAGGACTGCCCCTGGTCGGGATGGGGCAGCGCATCGGCGGGACGTGCATCGAAGCCCGCATCGCCGGTATTGGACAGGATCAGCCGCGCCTCGTCGGTGACGATCGCCTGGATCCGCGCCCAGTCGTCTGCCGTCGACAGGGTCCGCCTGACCGATTTGACGCGCGTTTCCTCGTCCACGATGCGCCCGTCCTTGCGTCCCCTGATCCGCACCGGATACCCGGCAGGGTCGGCCATGGCCCCCAGCCGCCGCGCCCGCGCCGCATCGCCCGAGCTCTGGACGACCGAGATCCCCAGCTCGGGGTCGCCTTCATGGATGAACAGGTCGGCATGCGCCTGCAGGAAGCGCGAGGTCCCGAACTGCACGATCGAGGTCGGGCGCTCCATCACGCGACCTCGATGAGGGCCTTGACCACGGTGCCGCGATCCTCGGCCCAACGGGGCAGGTCCGCGACCGCGTCCGTCAACGAGGTCCGGTGCGTCGCGATGCGGTCGACCGGCACGAGGCCCCGCGCCATGCAGTCCATGACGTGGCGGAAATCCTCGTGCGTGGCATTGCGGCTGGCCAGCAGCGTCGTCTCGCGCTTGTGGAACTCGGGGTCGGCAAAGACCAGGTCGCCCTTGACCACCGACAGCAGCACATAGGCGCCCCCGTGCCCAAGATGCGACAGGCCCGCATTCATGGCCCCGATATTGCCGGTGGCATCGAAGACCGTGTCGAAGACCGCGTCCGACGCATCCGAGACCAGCTCGGTCACGGCGTCAGGGATGATGGACGCGGCCAGCGCCAGCCGATCGGCCGAGGTGTCGCGCAGCGTGACGCGGGCACCGGCAATCCGCGCGAACAGCGCAGCCCCCACCCCGATCGGCCCCGCGCCCACGATCAGCGCATCCGACCCCGGCGCAGGTGCGGCGCGGCGGACCCCATGCGCGCCGATGGCCAGGAACTCGACCATCGCGGCGGCGCGGGCATCCATGTCGCCCGCCGGGTACAGGTTGCCCTCGGGGACCACGATTTCCTCTGCCATGCCGCCATCGGTATGGACGCCCAGCACGGCGATGTTCTCGCAGCAGTTCGGCTTGCCCGCGCGGCAGGCCCGGCAGTCGCCGCAGGTCAGATAGGGGTTCACGACGACCAGGTCGCCCTTGACGATGCGCCCGTCGGTGCTGTCGGCCATCGCATGCCCGGACAGTTCGTGCCCCATGACGCGCGGATATTGAAGGAAGGGCTGATTGCCGCCGAAGATGTGGTAATCGGTGCCGCAGATGCCGATGGCTGCCACGCGGACCCGAAGATGACCGGGACGGTCGGCAGGGCGCGGGCGCTGGTGGATCTGCAACTGGCCCGGCGTTTCACAGACCAGGGCGGTCATCGTATCTGTCATTGCTCCTCCTGGGCGGTCCTGAAATTCCGGCTTGGACACCGCCAGTTGGTTTTTTATAAATTCAAGACCGAACACTCAAGAAGAAAACGGATGGCCCGCTGATGTCCCGGCAGAACCAGATCATGAAATCCTCGGTCAATGCGGTGCTGGACAGGTTGTCCGCGATGCGCCCGGGCGACCCCCTTGGGTCCGAGGCCGAGCTGGCCGCCGCCCTCGGGGTCAGCAGGACCACGACGCGCGCCGTGCTTGCGCATCTGCGCGACAACGGCCTGATCCGGTGGGAGGGTCGCACCAAGCGGCTGCTGCGGTTGCCGACCCCCGCCGACCGCTTCGACCAGGGCGAGGTCAGGCCCGGCGCGGAACGCGCCCGCCAGGATTTCCTGGAATGGATCCTGCGCACCGACCTGCCCCCCGGTTCCCTCCTGCCCGAAGCCGACCTTGCGCGGGATCTGGGGATCAGCCGGCCGATCCTTACGGCCCTTCTGGCCGAGTTCGAGGGAACCGGACTGATCGCACGCGAGGAAAAATACTCCATACGTTTCAGAGGTTTCACCAGAGAATACGCCTCCGAGATGTTCGCCATGAGAGAGATGATCGAGCGCGAGGCGATGCGCATCCTGACCGCGACCCCGGACCACCCCGCCCTGCCCCGCATCGCCGAAATGGAGCGCCTGCACATCGCCATGCTGGCCCGAAGCGATGCTGCCGCGGACGCGTTTCCCGCGCTCGATGCGCAGTTCCACCGGCTGATCTGCCATGCCTCGGGCAACCGCTTCTTCAAAGAGTTCGGGCAGCGCATCTCGATCATCGTCCATTACCATTACCAGTGGAACAAGCGGGACGAGGCCGCGCGAAACCGCGCCGCGCTGCGCGAACACCTGGCCGTCATCCAGGCCATCCTGCGCGGCGACGGCCCCCGCGCCCGCGCCCTGTTCGACGACCACCTGGCGACCGCCAAGCGCACGCTGATGGCATCGGTGCAGTGGGACTGATCCGCGGATCGCGTTCGGAATGGGGTTGACCCGAATCCCCTTTTGGTAGTTTGGTCCAACCAACCAAAGCCCAAGGGAGGGGGTGCATGGACCGGTCCACCGTCAAGGAAGTGCGCGAGATCCTGCGCCAGGAGATCGTCGAGAGGCATCAGCCCGGCGACCTGCTTCCGAACGAGCGGGACCTGGCCCTGCGGTTCGACGTGTCGCGCAATACCATCCGCGAGACGATGATCCACCTCGAAGCGCTGTCGCTGATCGAGAAGACGAAGCGCGGCGCGCGGGTGCGCAAGCCCGATTTCGGCATCATGTTCGCCCAGCTGACGCAGCATTTCGACACCTCGGCCCGCAGCTTCACCGATGTCCTGAACTTCCGCCGCATCAACGAGACCGGCGCCGCGCCGCTGATGGTCTGCCACGTCACCGACGACATCCTGGCGCGCATCCGCGCCGCCAATACCCGCATGGCCGATGCCCTGACCGCCGCCGAGGCCGCGCAGGCCGATTACGATTTCCACTTGGGCCTGGTCGAGGCCGCGGGCAACAGCGTGCTGACCCGGCTCTATGACGTGCTGTCGGTGCCGCTGCGCTACTACCTGGAGGTGGGCAAGTCCCAGAAGCTGGACACCGAGACCGCGCGCAGCCAGCACGAACGCATCATCGAGGCGCTTGCCGCCCGCGACGACGCGGCGCTGACCCGCGCCTTGTCCGACCATTTCCAGCATTCCAGCGATGTCCTGGCCGATTGGCTGGCCGCGCGAGAGGGCGGCCCCGAGCCGATCTCTCTGTGGCCCGTCCGGCGGCCGGATCGCTGATCACGTCCTGAATACGACAACCAAGGGGGAGGAGACCCGAATGAAGACCGCAACCAAGGCCCTGCTGGGCGCGACCGCCGCGATCATGCTGGCACTGCCGGCGATGGCCGAGACGACCATCCGCATCGCCTACGAGAACAACCCCGGCGAGCCTGCCGACCTGGTGATGAATCGGTGGGCCGAGCTGGTGGACGAGGCATCGGACGGCGAGGTGAAGCTTGACCTCTATCCCTCGTCGCAGCTGGGTGCCAAGCAGGACGTGATCGAGCAGGCGATGCTGGGCGTCAACGTCATCACCATCGCCGATGTCGGCTTCCTGACCGATTACGACCCCGATCTGGGCATCCTGTTCGGCCCCTATCTGACCGAGGACGCCGAGAGCCTGTTCCGCATCTACGAATCCGACTGGTTCAAGCAGAAGGAGGAGGCGCTGCGCGACCAGGGCATCCATATCGTCATCTCGAACTATCTCTATGGCACGCGGCAGCTGCTGGCGACCAAGAAGGTCGAGACGCCCGAGGACCTGGCCGGGCTGAAGATCCGCACCCCGAACAACATCATGCAGATCCGCGCGATCGAGGCGATGGGCGGCACGCCCACCCCGATGCCGCTCGGGGATGTCTACCCGGCGCTGACGCAGGGCGTGATCGACGGGGTCGAGAACCCGCTGCCGGTCCTGTTCGGCCAGAAGCTGCACGAGCAGGCCAAGGAGCTGTCGATGATCTCCTATCTGCAGAACACGTCGCTGTGGCTGGGCGGACAGGCCTATTTCGACACGCTTGACCCCGAGGTGATCGAGATGCTGCACGAGACCGGGTACCAGGCCGGGCTCTACAGCCAGGAACTGGCCGCCGAGGAGGATGCGCGCATCCTTGCGGCGATGGAGGAAGCGGGCGTCACCGTCACCTATCCCGATGTCGCGCCGTTCCGCGAGAAGGCGATGGCCGTCTACGAGCAGTTCCCCGAATGGTCCGACGGCCTGTTCGACGACATCCAGGCGCAGCTTGCGCAGTAACGCCATCCCGGGCGCGTCCTGCGCGCCCGGCCCATCCGCGAGCCGACAATGAACATCATCACACGGATCACCGAGGCCCTTGGCGGGCTTCTGGTCTTCGCGCTGGTCGCGATCACCGCGGCCGCCGTCGTCGCACGCTATGTCGTTGGAACGCCCATCCAGTGGACCGAGGAGATGTCGGGCTTCCTGCTGATCTGGATCGTGTTCCTGGGCGCCATCGCCTGCGAGGCCCGCGACGGGCACCTGACGATCGACGCCGTGACCATGCTGATGCCCGAGGGCGCGATCCGCTGGCTGAACGTCGTCGTGGGCCTTGCGTCCGTGGCGCTGCTGATCGCGATGGCCTGGCTGGGCTACGAGCTGGCCGTCAAGGCGGCGCTGAAGAAGACGCAGCTTCTGCGCATCTCGTGGTTCTGGTTCGACATCGCCGTGACCGTCGGCGGGATCGGCATGGCGCTGATCGGCCTGCGGCGCGTCTGGCGCACCCTGCGCGGCACCCCCGCACCGGAACTGGGCTGAGGAGCCGCAACGATGGAATGGTTCGTCATCATCCCCTTCATGTTCCTGCTGTTCGCGCTGAACATGCGGATCTACCTGGCCATGTTCGCCGCGATCATCGCCTATTTCATGTTCTTCGCGCAGATGCCGATGCAGATCGCGGTGCAGCGGCTGATCGCGCCGACGCAGAACCCCTCGCTGCTGGCGATCCCCTTCTTCATCCTGCTGGGCACGCTGCTGGGCACCACCGGGATCGCGTCGCGCCTGCTGCGCGTCGCCGACCTGCTGGTCGGGCGGATGGTCGGCGGGCTGGGACATACCAACGTCATGCTGTCGACGCTGATGGGCGGCCTGTCGGCATCGAACCTTGCCGATGCGGCGATGATGTGCCGGATGCTGGTCCCCGACATGATCCGGCAGGGCTATGACCGAGGCACCGCCGCGGCGATCACGGCCGCGTCCTCGCTGATCACGCCGATCCTGCCGCCGGGGATCGCGCTGATCATCTATGGCCTGGTGGCGGATGTCTCGATCGGGTCGATGTTCCTTGCGGGCATCCTGCCGGGCCTGCTGTGCTCGGCGCTGCTGATCCTGACCGTCTGGATCGTGGCGCGGCGCGAAGGGTATCGCCCGTCGCGGAGCACGCGCCCGACGGCGCAGGAAACCGGCAGGACGCTGATCCAGGCCTGGCCCGCCGTCCTTCTGATCTTCGTCATCATCGGCGGCATCCGCCTTGCGATCTTCACCCCGACCGAGGCCGGCGCCATCGCCACCTTCGTGACCATCATCATCGGCCTCTTCGTCTATCGAGAGATGCGGCTGCGCGACCTGACCGACGCGTTCGGCCAGACCGCACGGCAGACCGCCTCGGTGCTGCTGGTCATCATGATGTCATCGGCACTGGCCTGGATCTTCTCGCTTGAACAGGCGGGGGTCGCGCTGGCCGACTGGATCATGTCGATCACGCAGAACCCGTGGCTGTTCCTGCTGATGGTTAACCTGCTGCTTCTGGTGCTGGGCATGTTCATCGAGGGGAACGCCCTGCTGATCATCCTCGTGCCGCTGCTGAAGCCGGTCGTCGTGCAGCTGGGCATCGACCCCGTGCATTTCGGGATCGTCGTCATCCTGAACCTCGCGCTCGGGACGCTGACGCCGCCGGTGGGCACGGTCATGCTGATGGTCTGCAACCTGACCGAGACGCCCTTCGCGGAATTCATCCGCAAGGGCTGGCCGTTCATGCTGGCGCTGCTGGCCGCGCTGCTGATCGTGACCTTCGTGCCCGCGATCTCCTTGGCGCTGGTCTGAGCATGTGGGGGGCCATGCGCCCCCCGCCCTGCCGGGTTTATCCGCCAGATCCGAATTCTCAACTTGGGATCACCCCGCTTAATTCGCGATCCCACGGTCTTATCTTCGCTAGGGACAATGTTCAGCGAAGGATCACGGATATGAAAGCGATCGGATATGATACGGCCGGCCCCATCGACGGCGAGGGCCGCCTGCGCGCGTTCGAGGCCGAGCGTCCGGCACCCGGCCCGCGCGACCTGCTGGTGCGGGTGCAGGGCATCTCGGTCAACCCGGTCGACGTGAAGCTGCGCGCCGCACGCCAGCCCGGGGCCGGACCGGCGATCCTGGGCTTCGATGCCGCCGGCACCGTCGAGGCCGTCGGCCCCGAGGTCACCGGCTTTGCCATCGGCGACAAGGTCTTCTATGCGGGCGACGTGACCCGCGCGGGCAGCAATGCCGAATACCAGACCGTCGACGAACGCATCGTCGGGCGCAAGCCCGAGTCGCTGGACTTTACCGAGGCCGCGGGAATGCCCCTCACCTCGATCACCGCGTGGGAGATGCTGTTCGACAGCTTCCGCATCCCCGAAGGCGGGGGCCAGGGGCGCAGCATCCTGGTGATCGGCGGCGCGGGCGGGGTCGGCTCGATCCTGATCCAGCTGGCCCGCAAGCTGACGGACCTGACGATCATCGCGACCGCATCGCGCGACGAGACCGCCGACTGGGTCCGCCAGATGGGCGCGCATCACGTGATCGACCATCACGGCGACATGGCGGCGCAACTGCGCGAACTGGACCTGCGCCCTGACCATGTCGCGGCGCTGACCGGCACCGAGCGGCACTGGCCCGCCATCGTGGACCTGATCGCCCCGCGCGGCCATGTCGCGCTGATCGACGACCCGAAGACGCTGGACATGTCGATCGCCAAGCCCAAGGCCCTGACCGTCTCGTGGGAGTTCATGTTCACCCGCTCGATGTTCGAGACCGACGACATGGCGGCGCAGTCCCACCTGCTGAACCGCGTGGCCGGGATGCTGGACGACGGCACCCTGCGTTCGACCGTGAACGAGCGTGCGGCGGTGCTGGACCCCGAAACGCTGGCCCAGGCGCATCGCCGCCAGGAATCCGGCCGCGTCATCGGCAAGCAGGTGCTGCCGGGCCTCTGAGGTCAGGGCGACCGGGGCCGATACACATCAGACGCTTGAACGGCAGGCCGGGCACGCGCCGTCGCATCCACGAAAGGACTGACGCATGAGCAGGACGATCCTGATCACCGGTGCGACGGACGGGCTGGGCCTTGCCACCGCCGACGCGCTTGCCGCCAGCGGCAACAGCCTGATCATCCACGGCCGGTCGCAGGCCAAGCTGGAGGCGACAGCCGAGCGCCTGCGCGCCCGGGGCGGCAAGATCCGCACGCAGCTGGCCGACATGTCCGACCTGTCGCAGGTGGCCCAGATGGCCGCGCGGATCGAGGCGCTGGACGTGCTGATCAACAATGCGGGCGTCTTCCGCGTGCCGGATCCCATCACGGATCAGGGCCTGGACCT
The DNA here is from genome assembly GCF_947311865.1 of Paracoccus sp. PARArs4. Classification (NCBI taxonomy): domain Bacteria; kingdom Pseudomonadati; phylum Pseudomonadota; class Alphaproteobacteria; order Rhodobacterales; family Paracoccaceae; genus Paracoccus; species Paracoccus sp. PARArs4. Next base: position 9,863 of record NZ_CAMZMW010000024.1, read on the forward strand.
GCGCTTCGTCGTCAACAGCTTCGCGCCCGCCCTTCTGGCCGACCTGCTGGCGCCGAAGATGCCTGCGCAGGGTCGGATCGTGCATCTGTCATCCGCCGCGCAGGCACCGTTGCGGATCGCGGCGATGAACGGCAAGGAACGGCTCGATCCCTTCCCCGCCTATGCCCAGAGCAAGCTAGCCCTGACCATCTGGAGCCGCCATTTCGCCAAGGCGCATCCCGATGGGCCTGCCTCGATCGCGGTCAATCCGGGGTCGCTTCTGGCGACGACCATGGTGCGCGAGGGCTTCGGCACGCCGGGCAACGATATCGGCATCGGAGTCGACATCCTGACGCGGGCGGCCCTGTCCGAGGAATTCGCGGACGCCTCGGGGCGCTACTTCGACAACGATGCGCGGCGCTTCGCGGAACCCCATCCGTCGGCTGCGGACAGCACACATGCGGCGGCGGTGGTGCAGGCGATCCGCGACCGGATCGCGCCGTTCATGCCCTAGGACGCGCGGGCGTCGATGCCGTCGCGGGCGGCGTCGATGGCCTGCCTGTAATTCGCCTCGTAGCGGTCAAGCATCCGGTCCAGGCTGAACAGGCGCTCGACCCGGCGGCGGGGGGCGTGGCGCGGGATGCGCATGGCGCGCGTCAGCACCCTTGCCAGCCCCGCCGCGTCGTCGGGCGCTGCGAAGCTGCCGCAATCCCCGATCACCTCGGGGGTCGCGCCGATTCGCGTGCTGGCGACCGGCAAGCCGCAGGCCATCCCCTCGATCGCGACAAGGCCGAAGGGCTCCTGCCATTGCGGGGTGAACAGCATGACCGATGACCTGCCGAGGTTCTCGGCCAGTTCCCGCCCCTCCAGATGACCGCCATAGCGGATGTCGCCGCCAAGATGCGGGCGGACCATGTCCTCGAAATAGTCGCGATGCTCGATGGTGCCGAAGATGGTCAGGGGAACGCCCGCGATGCGCGCGGCCTGTGCAGCCAGATGGGTGCCCTTGGTGGGCGTGATGCGCCCGGCCCAGACCGCGCTTCCGTCGCCCGTGGGGGCAAAGGGCCACAGCCGCAGGTCGATGCCGTTGCCGACTACCTCGGCGGATTCGGGTGCGCCTGCGGGCCACCACAGGCCCGCCTGCTGGGCCGAACAGACGGTAAATCGCGACCAGGGCGCGGCGCTGTCCTGCACGGCGCGGCGCAGCCCGTCGAAGGGGGGAACATGCAGCGACGTGACCATGGGCATGCGGTTCGCGAAGGCGTGACGCGGCGGAAAGCGGTGCAGGCTGTTGTTGTGGACGATATCGTGCCCGCCCCGGTCCAGCGCCTCGGTGCAGCGTGCGAAGGCGTCGTCCAGCACGGCGTTCAGGACGTCCGTCCCGTGAAAGTCGTGCCAGGGATAGTCCTGGTCGTAATGCCGCGCGATGATCGGGTGGATGCGGAAATCCGGATCGCTGTCCCCCGCGGCATAGAGCGTGACCTGATGCCCCCTCGCCCGCAATCCGCGGACAAGGTGCCAGGCATGCGCCTCCATTCCGCCCATGAAGGGGGTCGCGATGGGATGGCGCAGATGCGCGACGACGGCGATGCGCAGCGCCATGATCAGCCCGCCCGTGCCGTCAGCATGTCGGCCTGCGCCAGCTCGACCTGCGCGACGCGGGCCGGATCGGCGCGTTCGGCATCGGCGATGCCCTGGATGCGGTCCAGCACGCGGCGCGTATTGGCATAGGGCATGTGCGGTTCCTGGCGGCACAGCGCGAAGTCGCGCTGGTCGGGTTCGCGCAGGACGCGCAACCCCTCGGGGGTGTTCTCGATCAGGCCCAGCAGGCGAAACGCGTGCAGCCAGTGCTCCATCGTGCGGTGCCCCCATTTCGAGGCGAAGTATTCCGCGTTCCGGATCACCGACGGCACCTGGTGGATCGGCGGCATGCAATGCGGGTGATACTGGTGATAGACCCGCGCGCCCTTCATCCACCAGATCCCGATGCCGCGGTCGTCCAGGATGCGCCCGAAATCCGTATCCTCGCCGCCATAGCCCAGATAGCCCTCGTCGAAGCCGCCCGCGCGATCCCAGTCCTGCCGGTGGATGGCGAAGTTCAGCGACCAGAAGCAGCGGTAATCCTCGCACAGGCGCAGGCCCTGCGGGGGCGGTGCCTGCCGGTCGGAATGGCGCACGCCCAAGTGGTCGAACAGCGCATAGTTGATGCCACCATTCTCGGCCTGGTCGGGAAGGTACAGCACCTCGCCCATGACCAGCCCCTGCCCCGGGCGGGCGACCGAGGCGTATTCCGCGACCAACTCGGGGCCAGGAATGCAGTCCACGTCGACGAAGACCAGCACCTCGCCGCTGGCGGCGGCGGCGGCGGCGTTACGGGCCGCGGCCAGGGGCAGCTGGCCATCGACGGGCGGCACCATGATCTGCCGCACGGGAAAGTCCGTCCGGGGCAGGTCGGCATAGGGTTCGGGCTGCATCACCGCGACGATCAGCTCGTCCGGAAGCGTTGATTGGGCGTCAAAGCCCCGGATAACGTTCGCCAGATGCTCGGCGCGGCCCGCCGCGATGGTCAGGGCTGATACGGTGGGCATGGGATGCTTCCTTTCCTGTCGTGATTTCGGGGGCGGAGGCCCCCCAGATGCGAGGGATCAGTTCCTCGATCCAGCGGGCGGTCGCCTGGGCGGCGCCCTGCCCCGCCAACCGGCGCTGCAGATCGGGGTCGTGCATGTCGCGGGCCGCGCACAGCGCCGCGTGCCAGCGATGGGCCGAGGCGGGCAGCTGCGGCAGGTGCAGCGCCGCACCCGAACGCCCGAGCGCCTGCGCCTTCAGCACCTGTTCGTCGAAATAGCGCCATTCCGGCACCGCGATCCAGGGCTTGCCCGCCGCCAGCACCTGCTGGCAGGTCGTGTTCCCGGTCGAGGACACGACCACGTCCGCCGCCGCAAGGTAGTCCAGCGGGTTGTCCACCCAATCGGCCAGATGCAGGTTCGCGGGCAGCGTTGCGTGCCAGTCGCGCTGGATCTTGCCGATGACGACCCACTCCATCTCGGGGTGGCTGCGGGCCGCGACGCCGAAGGGCGCATCGGCCCATCCGTTCCCGCCACCGCCGCCGATGACGACCGCCACATGCCTGTCGGGCGCGATGCCCAGCCGCCGGCGCGCGACCGCGCCGTCCGGGATCGCCTGGTGCACGCCAAGGCCCGGCGCATGGAAGGTCGCGCGCGCCATCCAGTCCGGCCAGTCGGGCTGCGCAAGATCGGCGTGGAACGGCGCCAGCAGTCCCGCCGCCCCGCGATAGGCCGCCATGTGCCCCGGATCGGACCGGTCGCCATGCTGCACGATCTTGACATGCGGGACCGAGCAGATCCGCGCAAGCTGCGCGATCTCGGCGCTGACATCGCAGATCATCAGGGCGGGATCGGCCTGGTGGAACCAGCCCGCGATTGTGGCCGTCGCCTGCCGGATCGAGGACCAGCCCACCGGCGCGCAATGCAGCGTGTCGGGCGTCGCGATCCAGTCGGTCGCGGGGGCGTCCGGCGGGGCCTCGAACAGGCTGGGGATCCGGCTGATCGTCACGCCGTCGCGCAGGGGCGGAAAGATGTCGTCTCGGGCGCAGAAGACCGTCACGGGGCGTTCCGGCGGCAGGGCGTTGACGATGGCCGCGCAGCGTTCCGCGTGGCCGCGGCCCTGGTGGTGGACGAAATATCCGATGGGTCGCGTCATGGTATCACTCGGCCGCCATCATCAGGGGGTGCAGATGGCCCAGGCGCTCCAGCCCGTCCAGCACCCCGTCCGCATGAGGCAGCGGGCTTCGCAGCGCGTCCGTCACGCCGTCCAGCTCGGCCGATGCATTGGCGGGAATGATCGCCTGCGCGAAGTCCTGCAGCATGTCCAGGTCGTTCCCGCTGTCGCCCGCGACGATGCAGGATCGCGGGTCGATGCCCAGCCGCGTGGCCTCGAAGCGGATGGCGGCGGCCTTGCCCGCGGGGGCGGGCAGCACGTCGATCAGCCGGTCATGCGACAGGATCACCCGCGCGGGCAGGCCCGCCATCGCCAGCCTTTGTTCGATGCGGTCGCGGTCGGCGGCATTGCCGAAGAATGACAGCTTGAACGCCCGCTGGTCATGCCCCGGCTGACGTTCGATGCCCAGGGGGCGCAGTGCCTCGACGATCGCGTCGCGCCGCCATTCCGCGCCGATCAGCCGCGCATAATCGGCACAGGGGCGCAGGGTTGCGCCGTCGTCCCACCGCCAGATCTCGGTCCCGACCGAGGTGATCATCACGTCCGGGCGCGGCAGATCCCACAGCCGCAGCACGCGCCGCGCCTCGCAGATCGAACGCCCGGTCGCGACCGCCAGCACCATGCCCGCATCGCGACCCGCGGCCCAGTCGGCAAAGCGCGCGGCCCCGTCGCGGCATCCGGTCAGCGTTCCGTCGATGTCGCTGGCAAGCATCCCGCGCGGATCGCGGATCGTCGGGGCACTGTCGCGCAGACCGGCCATGATCCCCTGCACCGCATCGGCCCACCGATCCCAGCTGTAGAGCTTGCGCGCACGTGCAGCCGCGTGGGCGGCGCCCTGTCGGTCGTCCAGCATGGACCGGATGCCCGAGGCAATCGCGGCAGGGTCCATAGGATCGACCAGCGCACCCGCACCAAGGCTTGCGACGATGTCGGCGGCACCGCCATTGCGCGTCGCGACCAGCGGAACGCCCGCCTGCGCGGCCTCGATCAGGGTCAGGCCGAAGGGCTCGTGCAGGGCCGGGTTCACGAAGACCCCGCCCTGCGCCGCCAGCGCATAGAGCGATGCCACATCCGCATGCGTATGCCTGCGCGGCAGCGCCACGCGGCCCCACAGGTCGTGCCGGTCGATCAGGTCGAACATCTCGGCCATGATGCGGTCCTGTTCGGGGCAGCCGCCCGCCAGCCCGTCGCGCAGACCCGCCACGATCACCAGGTTCGCACGGTCCTGCAGCACCGCATCGCCCGCATAGGCGCGGATCAGCGCGGCAAGGTTCTTCTTGGCGATGGGGCGCGCGACGGCCAGCAGGATGGGCCTCGACATGTCGCGCAAAAAGGGCGCGATCAGGCGGCGTGCGGGGTCCAGGTCGTCGCAGCGCGGCGCGGTGATGCCGGGACCGACGCGGTGCACGCGCCCTTCGGCCGTCGGGTCATAGGCGGGGATCTGGCACTCGGCCTCGTCCCGCGACGAGGCGATGATCGCATCGGCATTGCGGATCGCGGCGGCCTCGCGCTCGATCCGGCGGGCGGTGGCGGCATCGGGCGTGCCGCCCTGCGCGCGGCACTTGTCCAGCGCCAGCGAGTGAGAGGAATAGAGCCAGGGGATACCGAACTCGGCCGCTGCGGCGCGGGCCAGGACGGCGGCATCGGCGAAATGCGCGTGGATCACGTCCGGCAGATCGCCCTGGCGCAGCATCCGAAGAAAGGCGTCCTGCAGGGCCGGCAGCTCGGCCTCGAGCGCCTCCTTGGCAAGATAGCCGCTGTTGCCGGTCCGCAACCGCAGGATGCGGCAACGGGGGGCGACATCTTCGTGCAGGGCGGAATGGACGGGGTCCAGGCGGGGGTCGGAAAAGGCGCGGGTGACGATGGTCACCTCGCGGGTTTCGGGCCGCCGCGCCTGCGCCAGGGCCGCGCCCAGCACATAGGCGATATGGCCGCCGGTATCTTCGGTCACGCCATAGCTGACCGGCGGCGCCTTCAGGCAGCCGCCAAGTGCGACATGCATGATTCGCATGGACTTTTCCGCCTTGGTCTGTAGGTTTAGGGGTGGTCTTCCCAGTTTGCAGATAACGAAAACCGCACCGTTCCCGGTTCCCCGCAGTCGGGCTAATTTAGATCAGTCGAGGAATCGCAGCATGACCGCCAAGGGGCTTTCGCATCGCTATGTCTTCGTGGGCGGGCTGCACCGCTCGGGGACGTCGCTGGTGGCGCGGATGGTCGCGGGGCTGCCGGGCGTCGGCGCGATCCGCAACGCCCCCGTCCCCGAGAACGAGGGCGTGTACCTGCAGGGCGCCATCGCGCATACCGCGCAGCATGGCCGCCCCATGCATTTCGCGACCGATCCCGCCCAGCACCTGGCCGAGGGCTGCGCCCATGACAGCCTTGCCACGCGCCAGCGGCTCGAGGCGGACTGGGCGCCCTGGTTCGATGCGGGGGCGTGGCGGGTCGAGAAGTCGCCCGTGAACCTGACGCGGATGCGGCTCTATCAGCAGCTGTTCCCGCTGTCGCAATTCGTGGTGGTGATGCGCCATCCGCAGGCCGTGGCGGCGGCGGTGTCGAAATGGGTGGACATGCCGCAGGACCGGATGATCGACCACTGGATCGACGCGCACCTTCAGGTCGCGCAGGACCTGGCCCATCTGCATGCCGTCATGGTCCTGCGATACGAGGATCTGGTGGCCCGGCCCGACGCCCATCGCGACGCGCTGGCGGCGTTCCTGGGTATCCCGCCCGCGCAGGGCGCCGAGGCCGTGCGCGACGGGAACGGCGATTACGCCTATGGCGACCTGTCGCCCGCGCATCGCGCGGCGCTGGCCGAATGGGGATACGGTCCCGGCGGACGCACCGAGCCGATGCCCCCGCAGGTGCGCCACCCGCTGCGCGACATCCGCGAGGCGACCGAGGCGGCCCTTCGCGGATGAGGAAAAGGGGACGGCACGGGCCGCCCCCTTCCCCCGAAACGAAGTTTGACGGATCAGACCTCGGTGATGATCGCTTGTTCCGACAGGCGCGATTTCGGCAGCGCCGCGTTGTAATCGCCCTCGGGGTCGGAATAGCCGATCGGCACGACGAACAGGCTGGCATAGCCCTTCTCGGTCAGGCCGAACTCGCGGTCGAGGATCGCGGTGTCCGCGCCATCCATTCGGGGCCGTCGCCGATCTGCTTCTCGTACAGGTCGATGAATATGGAACGCGCATTGCGCATGGGGGGATTGAATGGCCTTCACGTCGAATGCGCCGCTTCCCCGAACGGACGATCAGCCCCGCGGGGCCGAGTTGCGGTAGGCCATGCTCGGCGTGATCGGCGGCATCCATGCCGGGATGCGCCCACCCAGGCAACCCTTGGCGCAAGGCGGGCGGTCCCGCCCTGCGCCAAGGCTCGACTCAGGCGTCCTGACGGTCGGCGGGCAGGAATCGGCGCGCGGCGTTCCCCCAGCAGATGTCGTAGACCAGCCTGTCCAGCGCGGCGGGATCGTTCGGCAGCAGCCCGTCCTGCACCTGCCGTCCCAGCATCCGGCACAGCAGGCGGCGGAAATACTCGTGCCGGGTGAAGGACAGGAAGGACCGGCTGTCGGTCAGCATCCCCAGGAAGGTCGAGATCAGGCCCATCTGCGCAAGATCGGTCATCTGACGCTCCATCCCGTCCAGCTGGTCGTTGAACCACCACGCCGTGCCGACCTGCACCTTGCCGGGGCGCGATCCGTCCTGGAAATTGCCCGCCGTCGTCGCCAACACCGCGTTATGCGCGGGGTTCACCGAATAGAGCACCATGTCCGGCAGCTGGTCGGTCCGGTCCAGCCGGTCCAGCAGCGCGTTCAGCGGCTGCGCGATGGCAAAGTCGTTCATCCCGTCCGCACCCGCATCGCGGCCCACGCGGTCCAGCAGGCGCTGGCGGTTGTTCCGCAGGGGCGCAAGATGCAGCTGCATGACGATGTCGCGTTCGGCATAGGCGCGCCCCAGCCCGACGAACAGGGCCGAGCGGATGGCGGCAGCCTCGTCCGGGGTCGGAGCCTCGCCCGCAAGGCGGCGGTTCAGCGCGGCGGTCAGCTGATCCTCGGACCATTCGGGGCCGGCCTCCAGCCGCTCGATGCCGTGATCGGCGGCGCGGCAGCCATGATCGACGAAGACGTCCAGCCGCTGGATCAGCGCCTGCATCAGCGGCGCGAAGCCGTCGATCCGGATCCCCGTCAGTTCGGCCAGCCGCGCGATCCACGGGGCAAAGCCCGCATCCTCGACCTTGAAGGCCGCATCGGGGCGGAAGCTGGGCGCGACGACAAGGTCGGGATCGCCCTGCATCGCGCGGTGATGGGCCAGATCGTCCAGCGGATCGTCGGTCGTGCCGACAAAGCGCACCTTCATCTGCCGCAGCAGACCGCGCGCGCCGAAATCCGGCCCCGGCAGCGCCGCATTCGCGACATCCCAGACTCGGTCGGCGGTATCCGGCGACAGGACGGTGCCGTCCAGCTCGAAGAAGCGCCACAGCTCCAGATGCGACCAGTGGTGGACGGGGTTCATCACCAGCGCGGGCATGGCGCGGGCGAAGGCGTCGAATTTCTGGCGGTCGGTCGCGGGACCGGTGCACAGATCCTCGGGGATGCCGGCCCACCGCATGACGCGCCACTTGTAGTGGTCATGCGCCAGCCACAGCTGGCCCAGATTGTCCCAGTGGTGGTCCTGCGCGATCTCGGCCGGGGGCAGGTGGTTGTGGTAATCGACGATGGGCAGGTCGGCCGCGACATCGTGATACATGCGTTGCGCTGCGGGCGTGTCCAGCAGGAAGTCGGGCCCCAGGAATTCGGTCATGCTGCCCCCATTGCGTTGGCGATGGCGGTCCGGGCACCGGTCCGCACGAGGTTCAGATAGGCGCTGGCGATGGGCGCGGCAAAGCGCGGATCGGCGGCCAGCTCCACCGGGAAGACCTGCGTCAGCGCCAGCATCGCGGTGACGTAATCGCCGCCATCCTGCGTGTCCGCGACCACCTGCGCCAGCCTGTCGGCCATCGGGTCGGCGGGCTTGCCGCCGCCTTCGACGGTCTGGCGGACCAGCCGCATCCAGCCCGCGATGGCCAGCGCGGTCAGCGGCCAGTCGCGATCCGCCGCCAGATGCGCCGCGGCAGGCGCGACAAGGCGCTGCGGCAGCTTGGCGCTGGTATCGGTGGCGATCTGGGCGGTGCGGTGCTGCAGCGTGCTGTTACCGAAGCGCGCGATCAGCTGGTCGGCGTAATCCGCGATGTCCACGCCCGGCAGCGGGCGCAGCGTCGGGGCCTGCTCGGTCAGCATCAGGCAGCGGGCGGCATCGCGCAGCACCGGATCGTCCATGCAGTCGGACACCGTCTCGCATCCCGCAAGCTGGCCGAGGCAAGCCAGGAAGGTGTGGCTACCGTTCAGCATCCGCAGCTTCATCTCCTCGAACGGGGCGACGTCCTGGACCATCTGCGCGCCCGCATCCTCGAATGCGGGGCGGCCTGCGGCAAAGTCGTCCTCGATCACCCACTGGCGGAAGGGCTCGGTCAGGATGCTGTTCGGATCTGCGCGGCCCGTGGCCTGCTCGATCAGGGCCAGCGCCTTGTCGTTCAGCGCGGGCACGATGCGATCGACCATCGTGGCCGGAAAGCGGACATTCCCCTCGATCCAACCGGCAAGGTCGGCATCCAGCAGCCGCGCATAGTCCAGCAAGGCGGCGCGGGCCAGCCGCCCGTTATGCGGAAGGTTGTCGCAGGACATCACGGTCAGCCCGCCCTGCCCCGCATCGCGGCGCGCGCGCAGGCCCGCGACGATGACGCCGATGGCGGTCCGGGGTGCATCGGGGTTCGCCAGATCGGCCTTGATGCCCGCGTGATCGGCGTCGAGGCCGTCGCCCTTCAGCGCATAGCCCTTTTCGGTGATGGTCAGGGATATGATCGCCAGCGCCGGGTCCGCGATCCGCCCCGTCACCGCCGCGATCCCGTCGCGCACCGGGTGGACCGATCCCACCACCGCGCCGACGGGGCGCGCGACGATGCCCTGATCGTCGGCCTCCAGCACGTGATAGACGCCGTCCGCCGCGTCCAGCGCGTCCAGATCCTCGACGCCCGAATTCAGGCGGCAGGCGATGACGCCCCAATCGCCGCCATCCGCCAGCACCTGGTCCAGATAGACCAGCTGATGCGCGCGGGCGAAGGCGCCGAAGCCGATATGCAGGATGCGCGGGCGCAGGCCCTGACGGTCATGCGCGGGGGCGAGGGTCTCAATCTGCATGGGGGATATCCTCGAACGCGATGCGGGTGACGGGCTGGCCGTTCACGCGCATGGGGCGGGTTTCGGCATCGGGCAACGACAGGTCCAGCGCGGGCCAGAACGGGCGGAACGGGCCGCGGGCGGTGATCGTCACGTCGATCACATCCGCATCGGCGCGGGTCTCGATCAGCAGGCGGCAGTTGTTGCCCGCCAGCGCGTCGGCCGAGACGCCGTCATCTTCATACAGCATCGTCCGGTCGCTGAAATCGCCCGGCGCGGGGAACAGCGCGATGCGGCGGGTGGTGTCGGTTTCCGGCTTGGCGCGGGCGCAGCCCCGGGACAGGGGCAAAGCGGCACCGGCGCGCACGAACAGCGGCATGCTGCCCAGATCGACGGGCTGTTCGATCACCTGGCCGCCCGTGTGGAACATTCCGGTGTGGAAATCCCACCAGCCGCTGCCATTGTCGGGCAGGTACAGGCTGCGGGTCGCGGCGCCCTCCTCGATCACGGTGGCGACCAGCAGGTCGCGGCCCAGCATGAACTCGTCGCATTCCGCGCGGCAGGCGGGATCGGCCTCGAACTCGGCCACGGTCGGGCGCAGGATCGGCTGGTGGTCCTGCACGGCCTGCCATGTCAGCGTGTACAGATAGGGGATCAGCTGCCCCCGAAGCGCCAGCGCCGCGCGGATATGGGGCAGGATCTCGGGATACATCCAGGGCTCGTTGACGGTCGCGTCGTCGTTCCAGCTGTGGATGGTGAAGCGCGGGTGGAAGATGCCGTTCTGGACCCACCGCAGGAACAGTTCCGGCCCCGGACGCGGCCCCGAGAAGCCGCCCACGTCATGGCCGATGTTGAAGATCCCCGACATGGACAGGCCCAGCCCCATGCGGTTGTTGTAGCGCAGCGTCTTCCAGTCGGTGCGGTTGTCGCCCGTCCAGGTCTGGGCATAGCGCTGGATCCCCGGCGCGCCCGAACGGCTGATCAGGTAGGGGCGCAGATGCGGCGCATGTTCGGCCTGCGCATCGCGCGAGGCCCGCGTCATCAGCACCGGCTGCAGCGGGCGGATCAGCGCGACGTCGATCGGGTCGCCGAAGCCGTGGCATTGCGCGGCGCGGTCCCAGATCTCGTATTCGTTGTTGTCGTTCCAGGTCGACCCGATGCCATGCTCCAACAGCTGGGTGGTCACGTTGGACTTCCACCAGTCGATGGTCGCGGGGTTGGTGAAGTCCAGATGCGACCCCTCGTCGTCCCAGAAGACCGAGATCTCGGGGCGGTCGGCCTCGCTGTCGCGGATGAACAGGCCCGCCGAGGCGGCCTCGGCATAACGCGGGTGATCGTGCAGCATGCAAGGCTTGATGTTGGCGATCAGGTGCAGATCCGCATCCGCGAAGCGCGCGGTCATCGCGTCGATGTCGGGGAACTTGTCGGTGTTCCAGTTGAAGACATAGCGCTTCGGCCCGATCGAGGTATAGCCCGACGACATCTGGAAGCTGTCGCAGGGCAGCGCGTGTTCGGTGATCCGGTCAAGGAACCCCTGCACCTGCGCCTGCGCGTCCGGCGCGTCGGTATAACTCATGGTCGACCCGGAATATCCAAGCGCCCAACGCGGCATGAACGCGGTGCCGCCCGTCAGCCATGCCTGCCTGCGCGTCAGCCCCGCCAGATCGGGCGACCACGCCATGTAGTAATCCAGGTCCCCGTCCTCGGCCCGATAGGCGCGATAGGGGGCGTGGTAGTTGTCCAGCTCGTTCCCCAGATCGAACCAGCAGCAGGCAAGGTTGTCGTAGAAGACCGAGAACGACCCCGCATCCGGCGTGCGGGTCAGCGTGACGGGGATGTGCTTGTACAGCGGATCGGTGCGTTCCGCGTCATAGCCCATCGCGTCGAGGTTGCGCATCTCGAACCGGCGGCCCGATCGCTCCAGGTCGCCCGACTTCTCGCCCAGGCCATAGACCAGCTCGCCCGGGTTGCGGCGCAGGAAATGGCTGTGGGCATGGTCGCGGACACCGGCCATGTAGGCCCCGGTCGTGCGGTCGGCGGCGAATACGCGCCACTCGTCCCCGACCTTCGCCTGCCAGACCAGCTGCAGCGGGCGCAGCACCTGCAGCCGCAGCGTGCCGGTGTCGATCACCAGCCCCCGATCCGTGTCCGACAGGTCGAAATCGGGGCAGGCAAAGCCAGACAGATCGTCGCGCGAACGTCCCTCGAACGGCACGTCGCCATCGGGGGCCACCGACCAGCTGCGGTCCAGCCGCCAGCCGTCCCGCCCCGTCAGCGACACGCGGATCAGGTCGCGGTCCAGCACGGCGATGCGCATCCGGCGGCCGCCATCGGTCAGCAGGGTGACGGCGGCGCCGTCGCGCCCCTGCAGGGTCCAGTCCTTGAGGGTCTTCATGATCTTAACCGTAGCTTACAAGCCAGCGCGGCAGCGTCAGGCTGATTTCGGGGATGAAGGTCACCGCCAGCAGCAGGACGATCATCGCGGCATAGAGCGGCAGCATCGGGCGGATCACCCGCTGGATCGGCACGCCCGCGACCGAGCAGCCGACGAACAGCGCCGACCCCACCGGCGGCGTGCAGATGCCGATGGACAGGTTCAGCGTCATCATGATGCCGAAATGGACCGGGTCCATGCCCAGATCCTGCACCACCGGATAGAAGATCGGCGTGAAGATCAGCAGCGCGGGCGTCATGTCCATGAAGGTGCCGACGACCAGCAGCGCCGCGTTGATGATCAGCAGGATCACGATCGGATTGTCCGACAGCGCCAGCAGCCAGTCCGACAGCGCGAAGGGAATGTCGCCGTAAGCCATGGCCCGCGACATCGCGATGGATGTCCCGATCATCAGCAGCACGATGGTCGTGGTGATCGCGCTTTCCAGGAAGATGCGCGGCAGGTCCGACAGCTTCAGTTCCCGGTACCACACCAGCGCCAGGAACAGCGAATAGAGGACGGCGACGGCGGATGCCTCGGTCGCGGTGAAGATGCCCGCGATGATGCCGCCCATGATGACCACGATCAGCCCCAGCGGCAGGATCGCGTCCAGCGTGCGGTGACGCACCTCGGCCATGCTGGGGCGCGGGGCCAGCGGGTATCCGCGCTTCTTGGCGATGATGCCCGCGACGACCATCAGCGACAGGCCCAGCAGGATGCCCGGCAGGTAACCCGCCACGAACAGCGCCGAGATCGAGGTCCCCCCGGTGATCAGCGAGAAGACGATCAGCGTGGTCGAGGGCGGGATCAGCAGGCCCGTCGGGCTGGAGGCGATGTTGACCGCCGCCGAATAGGCCGGATCGTAGCCCTCCTTGCGCTGCAGCGGCGCCATGACGCCACCCACCGCGGCGGCCGATGCCACCGCCGAGCCCGAGATCGCGCCGAACATCATGTTCGCGATGACATTGCAATGCGCCAGCGCGCCGGGCAGGCGACCGCCAAGGACCTTGGCGAACTCGATCAGGCGCAGGGCGATGCCGCCGCGGTTCATGATGTTGCCCGCCAGGATGAAGAACGGGATCGCCAGCAAGGTGAAGCTGTCCAGCCCCGACACCATCTGCTGGGCCACGATGAAGATCGTCTGGTCCAGCGACATGAACAGCAGGAAGGTCAGCGCAGCGGAAATGCCGATGGAAAAGGCGATGGGCACGCCCAGCACCATCATCGCGGCAAAGCTGCCGAACAGGACGATTGCGGCGGAATTCATCGCTTGCTCTCCTCGGGGTCGGCCATCTCGACCGAGATTTCGTCGGCGGGCTTCAGGATCTGTTCCCCCTGCGCGATGCGCAGCAGGTTGCCCGCCGCATAGGCCGTGACGATCGCCCCCGCCACCGGCACCGCGCCATAGACCCATCCCATCGGCAGTTGCAGCGCGGGCGAGATCTGCCCCGATGCCAGCGTCTTCGCGACCAGTTGCGATCCGCCCCAGATCATCACGATCACCGCGAAGGCGGCGATCAGCAGGGTGATGGCGGCCTCGGTCGCCTGGCGCTTGCGCCCCTCGACCGACATGGGCAGGAAGTCGATCGCCAGGTGGCGCCCCTGCCCGTAGGTGAAGGCCCCGCCGACCAGCGCCAGCCACATGAAGATGAAGCGCGCCAGCTCGTCCGTGACGGTCGAGGGCGTCCCCAGCACATAGCGGCTGATCACCTGCCAGCTGACGCAGGCCAGAAGCACCGTGAAGGCCGTGATGATGCCGCCGCGCAGCAGCATGTCCGCGGCCCGCCTCATGCCGGCCTCGGGTGGCGAAGGGTTCCGTAGGTCATGCTGCGCGCTCCTCCCGCAGGGTTCCTGATTTGACGGGAAGATGACGCCACGGACCAAAGTGGTCAACCAATTTATTAAACTGGTTGACAAGAACGCGGATTGGCGGATCAAATCGCGGCACCACATTTCCGGCGGCCCGGCCGCCACGCATCTTATCGGGAGGGATAGGGATGAAGATCGCGACCAAGCTTGCAGCGGGCACCGCGCTTGCACTGCTGACCATGACCGCCGCCGCGCAGGCCAAGACGCTGCGCCTGAACCACAACAACCCGGAAGATCACCCGGTCCACCTGTCGATGCAGAAGATGGCCGACGAGGTCGAGGAGGCCACCGGCGGCGATCTGAAGATCCGCATCTATGCCAACGGCCAGCTGGGCACCCAGCGCGAATCCACCGAACAGGTGCAGAACTGCTCGTTGGACATGGCGCGGTCGAACGCGGCGGAACTGGAGGCCTTCGTGCCGTCCTATGCCGTCTTCAACCTGCCCTACATGTTCGCAAGCGAGGATCACTTCAACCAGGTGATCGCGGGCGATATCGGCAAGGAAATCCTTGATTCCGGCATCGAGAACGGCATCCGCGGGCTGGCCTACTACACCGAGGGCGCGCGGTCCTTCTATACCAACAAGGCGATCAATTCGCCCGCCGATCTGGAGGGCATGAAGATCCGCGTCCAGCCCAGCCCCTCGGCGGTGCGCATGGTCGAACTGCTGGGCGGCAACCCCACCCCCATCGGCTGGGGCGAGCTTTATTCCGCGCTGCAGCAGGGCGTCGTGGACGGGGCCGAGAACAACCCCACCGCGCTGACCACCGCCCGCCACGGCGAGGTCGCCAAGCACTTCTCGCTAGACGAGCACACGCTGATCCCCTCGGTCGTGTTCATCTCGAACTGTGCATGGGACGGCCTCAGCGCCGAGGAGCAGGAGGCCCTGGCCACCGCCGCGCACAACTCGATGCTGTCGCATACCGAAGCCTGGAAGCTGGCATCCGACGCCGCCATCGAAGAGGCGCAGGCCGAGATGGGCGTGGAGATCCACGAGGTGGACAAGGCCCCCTTCATCGAGGCCGTGCAGCCGATGTACCAGGAGGCCGAAGAGGCCAATCCCGATCTGGCCGGTCTGATCGAACAGATCCGCGCCTCGGCGCAGTAAGGGGACGGGGACGCCATGCTTGAACGTTCGGATCTGGCCGAAAACGCCTTGGCGGCCCTGCATGACGAAGCCTATGATCGCGCCTTCGACCGGCGCGATCTGACGGCGCAGGGCATGATCTTCACCGGCGGGCGCAAGGCGCGGTCGCTGGACGGGGACTGGAACTTCTGCGTCGATCTGCTGGATACCGGGCTGCGCCAGAAATGGTTCGCCATGCAGCCCGGCGATCCCGCCGACAGGATCGAGCCCTGGGATTACGACCCCCATATGGGCGACACCGTGCCCGTTCCATCGAACTGGCAGATGCTTCAGGACCGCTGGTACTTCTTCGAGGGCGGATCATGGTACACGCGCCCGCTGGATATCGAACCCGATCCCGACGGTCGGCTGTTCCTGCGCATCGGGGCCGCCAGCTATGACTGCAAGGTGTTCCTGAACGGCGAATATCTGGGCAACCACCTGGGGGCCTCGACCCCGTTCTTCGTCGAGCTGACGGATCACGTCCGCGAAGGACGCAACTGGCTGATGCTGTTCGTGGACAACCGCCGCCGCCCCGACCGCCTGCCGATGCAGAACACCGACTGGTTCAACTATGGCGGCATCTATCGCGAGGTGTCGCTGTACCGGACCCCGCGCACCGTCATCCGCGACCTGTTCGTGACGCTGGCGCCGGGCCGCTATGACCTGGTCCGCGCCGAGATCGAGGTCGAGGGCGCGACCGAGGCGCATCTGCGCATCGACGGCCTGGTCGACCGGACGATCCCGCTGACGGGTGGCCGCGCCATGGTCGAGATCCCGGCCGAACCGCATCTGTGGTCCACCGACGACCCGCATCTGTACGATGTCGAACTGACCGCTGGCCCCGACCGGGTGACCGACCGCGTGGGTTTCCGCCAGATCGAACGCCGCGGGACCGAGATCCTGCTGAACGGCAGCCCGATCTGGCTGCGCGGCATCGCGGTCCACGAGGATGACGAGAAGCTGGGCAAGGTCACGAACCACGTCGACCTGACCCGCCGCTTCGACCACGCCAAGGCGCTGAACTGCAACTTCATGCGGCTGGCGCATTATCCCCATCACGAGGATGCCTCGCGCATGGCGGATGAGCGCGGGATCCTGATCTGGGCCGAGATCCCGGTCTATTGGGCGATCGACTTCGCCAACCCCGCCACGCAGGCCGATGCACGCAACCAGCTGGCCGAACTGGTCCGCCGCGACCGCAATCGCGCATCGGTCGTCATCTGGTCCGTCGGCAACGAGAACCCCGATACCGACGCGCGGCTGGATTTCATGTCCGACCTTGCAGCGCTGGCCCGCAGCATGGACCCGACCCGCCTGATCGCGGCGGCCTGCCTGATCAACCACAACACGCTGAAGATCGAGGACAGGCTGGCCGAGCATCTCGATATCATCGGGATCAACGAATATTACGGCTGGTATGACGAGGATTTCGACGACCTGGAAAAGATCGGTCGCAATTCCGACCCAGACCGCCCCGTGGTGATCTCCGAGACCGGCGCCGATGCCGACATCACGCCGCAGGGTCCGAAGACCGGTCTGTTCTCCGAGGCCTACCAGGCCGAGATCTATCGCAAGCAGATCGCCACGCTGTCCAAGCTGGATTACGTCAAGGGCATGTCGCCCTGGATCCTCTATGATTTCCGGACCGAGCGGCGGCAGGGCATCTTCCAGCGCGGCTGGAACCGCAAGGGCCTGATCGCCGCCGACAAGACCACGCGCAAGCAGGCCTTCGGCATCCTTGCCGATTTCTATGCCCGCCGGGCCGAGGGCAAGGCATGAGCGGATCGCAGCAACGCCGTTACCAGGATGTCGCCGCAGAATTGCGCGACCTGATCCGGGCCGAGGGTCTGCGTCCGGGCGACCGGCTGCTGACCGAACGCCAGATCGCGCTGCGCCTTGACGTGGGCCGCAGCCTGGTGCGCGACGCGATCATCATGCTGGAAGTCGAGGGCCTGGTGCAGGTGCGCCAGGGGTCGGGCATCTACCTGATGGAGCAGGCTTCGGGCACGACCGTGGCCGTCGACGATATCGGCCCGTTCGAGCTGCTGGAGGCGCGGATGGTGATCGAAAGCGCCGTCGCGGGCCTTGCCGCCGCCACCGTGACCAAGGCCGACATCACCGCCATGCGCGATGCGCTGGACCAGGAACGCCGCAATATCGAGGCCGGCAGCGACGATTACTCGGGCGACCAGCGCTTTCACCTGCTGATCGCCGAGGCCACGCAGAACGGCGTGCTGGTCAGCACCATCACCGATCTGTGGGAACGCCGACGCCACAGCAGGATGTGGGCGCAGCTGCACAGCCGCATCTTCGACCACGCCTATCGCAGCCGCTGGCTGGACGACCACCAGGAAATCCTGGACGCCCTGCGCGCCCGCGACAGCCAGCGCGCCCGCAAGGCCATGAGCGACCATATCGGCAATGTCAGCGCGACGCTGATGCAATTGTCCGATCCCGACGATCCGTCCTTTGACGGGTATCTATTCTCGACCGCGCGCGCCCGGCAGGCGCTTTGAAGATTACGGAGAACAGGAAGTGAAGCAGACTTGGCGTTGGTTCGGGCCGAACGATGCGGTGACGCTGGCCGATATCCGGCAGGCAGGGGCGACGGGCATCGTGACCGCGCTGCACCACCTGCCGAACGGCGCCGTCTGGTCCGTGGACGAGATCATGGCCCGCAAGCGCCTGATCGAGGAAGCCGGCCTGACCTGGGATGTCGTCGAAAGCATCCCGATCCACGAGGATATCAAGACCGCCGCCCCCGGCTGGCAGGCCCATGCCGACGCCTGGGCGCAATCGGTGCTGAACCTTGGCGAATGCGGCATCCGCACGGTGTGCTACAACTTCATGCCGGTACTGGACTGGACGCGGACCTCGCTGGATCACGAATTGCCGGACGGGGCGCGCTGCCTGCGCTTCGACGCCGCCGATTTCGCGGGCTTCGACATCCATGTGCTGGAACGCCCCGGCGCGGATGCCGACCACCCCGCCGAAATCGTGGCCGAGGCCGCCCGCCGCGCACCGCGCATCGACCGCGATGCGCTGACCGGCACCATCCTGGCCGGGCTTCCGGGGTCCGAGGAAAGCTATACCCTGGATCAGTTCCGCGAGCGGCTGGCGACCTATGACGGGATCGACGCGGCCCGCCTGCGCGAAAACCTTGCGGCCTTCCTGCGCCATGTGCTGCCCGCCGCAAAACAGGCGGGGGTCGTGCTGGCGATCCATCCCGACGATCCGCCCCGCCCGCTGTTCGGCCTGCCGCGCATCGTCTCGACCGCCGCGGACATGGACTTCATCGCGGGCATCGACGAGAGCCACGCGAACGGGTTCACCTTCTGCACCGGCTCCTATGGCGTGCGGGCCGACAACGACCTGCCCGCCATGCTGGCGCGGCACGGCGACCGGGTCCATTTCCTGCACCTGCGCGCGACCCTGCGCGAAGAGGACGGGCTGTCCTTCCACGAGGCCGCGCATCTGGAGGGCGACGTGGACATGGTCGCCATCGTCTCCGAGGCGCTGCGCATCCAGAAGGCGCGCGGGGTCGAACTGCCCTTCCGTCCCGATCACGGGCACCAGATCCTGGACGACCTGACCCGTCAGGGCGGTGCGCCCGGATACCCCGCCATCGGGCGCCTGCGCGGCCTGGCCGAGATCCGGGGCATCATGCACACGCTGCGCCGCCTTCAGTGAAAATCGCGACTGGGGAACAGGCGTCGCGCCTGGTCCCTGGGATGCATGGCGGGGGCACCCTTGCCCTGCCCCTTGCGGGGCGCATCGTCCGATTGCGGCAGCGTGCGCCCCACCTGCGCCTCCAGCGGGTGGCCCAGTTCGACCAGCCGGTCCGACATGTCCTCGATCCGGTCCGCGATCAGGTGGACGACGATCCCCTCGCGCTGGATGCGGCCCGTGACGCGCAGCAGGCGGCCGCCCATCACCTCTCGGCGGAAGCGTTCATAGACCTTGGGCCAGACGACCACGTTCGACACGCCGGTCTCGTCCTCGAGCGTCAGGAAGATCACCCCCGATGCCGTGCCGGGCCGCTGCCGGGTGATGACCAGCCCGCAGACCGAGACGCTGCGCAAAGGCCCCTGCCCCAGCAGGTCGTTGCGCGTCAGCCCGGCGATGCGCGGGCGCAGCAGCTCCATCGGGTGTGCGCGCAGGGTCAGCCGGGTCGAGACGTAATCCTCGACCACCTCCTCGCCCAGATGCATGTGGGGCAGGATGGTTTCGGGCTCTTGGATGCCTTCGCCGTCCATGGGGTCGGAAAACAGCGGCAGGGGCCTGGGCGAGCTGATCGCCCGGACCTGCCACAGCGCGTCGCGCCGCCCCACGCCCATGCCCGCGAAGGCGTCGGCCTCGGCCAGCCGTTCCAGCACGCGCGGCGCGGTGCCCGCCCGCAGCCACACGCTTTCGGGGTCGGGATAGCCGTTGCCCCGCGCCGCGACGATCCAGTCCGCGTCCTCGTGGCGGAAGCCCTTGATCTGGCGGAAGCCCAGCCGCAGGGCCAGCGACCCGTCGGGGCGCTGTTCCAGCGAACAGTCCCAGTCCGAATGGTTCACGCAGACCGGGCGCACGTCGATGCCGTGTTCACGCACGTCGCGCACGATCTGGGCGGGCGCATAGAAGCCCATCGGCTGCGAGTTCAGCAGCGCGCAGGCAAAGACCGCCGGATGGTGGCATTTGAACCAGGCCGAGACATAGGTCAGCATCGCGAAGGCCGCCGCGTGGCTTTCGGGAAAGCCGTAATCGGCAAAGCCCTCGATCTGGGTGAAGCACTGCTCGGCCACCTCGCGCGGGTATCCGTTGCCGATCATCCCCCGCACGAAGCGGTCGCGATGTTCGCCGATGGTCCCCATGCGCCGGAAGGACGCAAGCGAGCGGCGCAGGCGGTCGGCCTCTTCCGCCGAATATCCCGCGCCGACCACCGCGATCTGCATGGCCTGTTCCTGGAACAGCGGCACGCCCAGCGTCTTGGCCGTCACCTTCTCCAGTTCGGGGCCGAAGGGCTCGGGGGCCTCCAGCCCCTGCCTGCGGCGGATATAGGGCTTGACCATCCCCCCCTGGATCGGACCGGGGCGCACGATGGCCACCTCGATCACCAGGTCGTAGAAGGTCGCGGGCTTCATCCGCGGCAGGAAGTTCATCTGCGCGCGGCTTTCCACCTGGAAGACACCCACCGCATCGGCGCGCTGCAGCATCCCGTAGGTGGGCGCATCCTCCTGCGGGACGGAATGCAGGGTCAGGTCCGGGCCGCCGTGACGGCGCAGCAGGTCGAACCCCTTGCGGATGCAGGTCAGCATCCCCAGCGACAGCACGTCCACCTTGAGGATGTTCAGCGCGTCGATGTCGTCCTTGTCCCACTCGATGACGGTGCGCCCCTCCATCGCGGCATTCTCGATCGGGCACATCTCGTCCAGGCGGTCCTGGGTGATGACGAAACCGCCGACATGCTGGGACAGGTGGCGCGGGAACCCGACGATCTGGCGGATCAGGCCCAGCGTGAGCGACAGGCGGTGGTCGTCGGGGTTCAGCCCCAGCGCGCGCACGCGGTCCGGATCGGCCCCGCCGTTGGACAGCCCCCAGATGTCGCCCGACAGCCGCGCGGTCACGTCCTGGGACAGGCCCATCACCTTGCCCACCTCGCGGATGGCGGCGCGGCTGCGGAAATGGATCACCGTCGCGCACAGCCCCGCCCGGTGGCGGCCATAGCGGTCATAGATCCACTGGATGATCTCCTCTCGGCGCTCGTGTTCGAAATCGACATCGATATCGGGCGGCTCTCCTCGATGACGGGAAATGAAGCGCTCGAACACCATGCCGATCATGTCGGGCGACACGTCGGTGATCCCCAGAAGATAGCAGATGATCGAATTGGCGGCCGATCCGCGCCCCTGGCACAGGATGCCCCTGCGGCGGGCCTCGGCCACGATGTCGTGGACGGTCAGGAAATAGGCGGCATAGTTCAGGTCCGCGACCAGCGCCAGTTCGCGTTCGACCAGCGCCTCGACCCGGGGGGACGGTCCCTGCGGGTAACGGGTGGCGATGCCTTGGCGGACCAGCCTCTCCAGCCGCGCCTGCGGGGTCTCGTCCTGCGCGATCTCGTCGGGATAGTTGTAGGCAAGCTGCCCCAGATCGAAATCGCAGCGCGCCATGATCCGCAGGGTCTGGGTCATCGCCGCGGGATAGTCCACGAACAGCCGCGCCATGTCGGGCGCGCCCTTCAGGCGGTGTTCGGCATTGGGCAGGGCGCGGGTGCCGATCTCGTCGATGGTGATGCCGTGGCGCATGCAGGTCAGCACGTCGGCCAGGCGGCGACGCTCGGCCCGGTGCATCAGCACGTCGCCCACCGCGACCATGGGGGCGGATGTCGCGAAGGCCATCCCGGCGCAGGCCGCCAGCCATTCGCGGTCCGACCCGTCATAGCGCGGCACGGCCCCCAGGAAGACGTTGCCCGGAAAGCGGCGCTGCATCCGCAGGACGGACCCTTCGGCGGATGCAAGATCGGGGGGCGGCAGGGCGATCAGGATGATGCCCCGGCACCAGTCCTCCAGATCGGCAAGGTCCAGGTGGCACTCGCCCTTGGGCGCGCGCTGCTTGCCGATGCTCAGCAGCCGCGACAGGCGGCGATAGGCGGCGATGTCGGTGGGCAGCGCGACCCATTCGACCGGACAGTCGCGCAGAACCAGGCGGCTGCCCACGATCAGGCGCGGCAGGCATTCGGCCACGGGACGCGGCAGGTCCATTGTGCAGCCGACCTCCTGCCGGGACGAGGTGTCGATGCGGATGGTCGAACGCACGCGCAGCCCCTCCGCGACCTCCTTCGCCAGCGCCTTCAGCGCGGAATGGGCGCGCACGACGCCCGCCAGCGAATTGCGGTCGGTGATGGCGATGCCCGCAAGGCCAAGCTCGACCGCGCGCAGGATCAGCTCCTCGGGATGCGAGGCGCCCTGCAGGAACGTGAAATTCGACGTGACGCACAGTTCGGCATAGCCCCCCGAGGGGGCACCGCCCCCGAGCGCGCCCGGCGGGGCTCGACGCCCCGCAGGGCGCGGCCCCGCCTCCGGTTCGGGGTGCGGGCCGGTCATGCGAATTCGCCCTGGACGAACCACTCCATCCGCTGCGGGGCATGGAACAGCCACAGGCGGCGGCCATCGGCGGTCTCGACCCGCCAGTAATCGCGCAGGCCCGCTCTGCCCAAGGCATCCGCCCGCCACCATTCATGCGTCAGCCGCTCGGGTCCTTCGGCCTGTCCCGCCACCACCCGTGCGCCCCGCCACAGGAACCCGCGCGGAGGAACGCAGCCATCCGCCTCGACGGGCTCGGGATCGAACAGCCGCACCGGACGGGGCCGCCGCGCGGGCCGCGGGGCATCACCTGCATCGTCGCACTCCAACCCTGCGGGCATCACCGCGAAGCCAAGTTCGGGCACGTGGCTGTCGCCCTGCGCGAAATGCTGCACCGATCCAAGGCTGAGCCGCGTGCCGAGACGGCTGATCAGAACCCCCAGCTTGTCGCCCCCCTCGGCCAGACCGCCGATCTGGCGCGCGGGCAGATGCTCCACCTGGCTTGCGACCAGCCGCACCTGGTCGATTCCGAACCCCGCATCCACCTCGTCCAGGCGCAGGTCGAACAGCGGCAGGATCGCCGCCTCGTCGCGCATCGGAACGGCCAGTCGCAGCGCGATCTGCTGGCTGCCGCGATCCACGCGTCGCATGGTCGCCGACAGCTGCCGCGCGCCCATCTCGTGGGCCTTCAGCTTGGCACAGAGCGGCCCCAGCAGGCGGGCGATGGCCGCGCGCAGATCGTCGCGCAGCCCGATCGGGTCCGGCAATGTCAGGCGCGTGCCGAAATGCGGCGGCTCGGCCTGCGGCGCGACCGGTTCGGGCAGGTCGCCGGTCAACTGGTCCAACCGCATCAGCACCTGCCGCCCCAGCCTGCGGGCCAGCGGCCCGCGCCGCATCGCTTGCAACCCCGCGACATCGCGCAGGCCCAGCCGCTGCAGGGCCACGACATCGGAATGATCCAGGCGCAACGCCTCGATGGGCAGATCGGCCAGGCCATCGCCCGGCCTTCCGAAACGCGCCAGCCCCCATGCCGCCCCCCGCGAATGCGCGATCCCCATCTGCAGGCAGATCCCCGCCCCCTGTGCCCAGTCCCGCATCCGGGTCAGCAGCCCTTCGGCCCCCTCCCACAGATGCAGCGATCCGGTCGCATCCAGCACTAGGCCGTCCGCGCCGTCCAGCCCGACCCAGGGGCACCAACCCGTCGCATGCCGTCGCAGCGCGGACAGGAAACGGGCCTCGGCCTCGGGGTCGGCGGGGCGGCTGACCAGTTGGGGACAGAAGGCGCGCGCATCGGCAAAGCTCATGCCCCGGCTCAGACCCTCGGCCTCGGCGGCGGCGTTCAGGCAGTGGATCCGCTCGGCATTGTCGCGCTTGATGGTGACGGCGAAGGGACCTTCGACCGGATGCGCGCGCAGGATGCGGTCCGAGGCCAGCCTCGGGAACCACATGCTTACGATCCGCCTGTCCGCAGCTTCCGTCATCGCCCTTTCCGTTCGCTATTTGTTCTCATTAATCCGCCGGACCGGCATTTGTCGAGTCCCCGGCGCACGAACGAGAACGGGCGCCCCATATCGGGGCGCCCGCTGCTGGTCCTGGCGATGTCCTCGCGATCAGCGCTTGGACTTCGGCGTCCAGGCGAATTTCTGCATCGGCGCATCCACGGGCGTTTCCGCAACGTGGTTGGTGAAGTTGCTCATCACCTTCTGCGCCATGCCCAGGATGATATCCAGCACGTGGCGCTGCTCATAGCCTGCCTCGAAGAAGGCCTGCATCTGCGCCTCGGTCGGGTTGCCGCGCGTGTCCAGCATGATCAGGACGAAATCGCGCAGGGCCTCCAGCTTGGCATTGGGCAGCGGGGTCTCGTCGCGCAGCGCGTCCGAGATGTCGTCGCTGACGCCCATCGCCTTGGCGATGCCGGTATGGGCCGGAACGCAGTAATGGCACTCGTGATAGACGTTGATCGTCTGCCACACGACGGTCTTCTCATCCGCGTCGAAGGCGGTTTCCTCGGCGAACAGGCGGTGCAGCACCTGATAGCCGTCCAGAAGCGCGGGCGATGCCGCCATGACCGCATGCAGGCCCGGCAGGCGACCGAAGGCCTTCTTGGACTTCTCGATCAGCGGCAGGGCTTCCGCGGGGGCGTTGGTTTCGTCGAAGCGCTCGAACTTGGTCATGGTACTCTTCCTTGCGGTCATGTGTTGACGGACCGAAGATGGGCATTCTTGAACGAACGCTCAAGCCCCAATCTGAACGATCGCTCAAGAATTTTTTCAAGGGCCTTCATTTCGTCCGCTGCCGCGCGTATCTATGGGTCATGGCACGCACGGCATCATATGATCGCGACACGGCGCTGGACGCCGCGATGACCCTGTTCTGGGTCAACGGGTATCACGCGACATCGCTCAAGGATCTCGAGCATGCGCTGCAGATGCGTCCCGGTTCGATCTATGCCGCCTTCCACAGCAAGGAGGCGCTGTTCCACGCGACCATCGACCGCTATGCCGCGCGCATGGCCGCGAACCTGCAGACAATGATCGACGAGGCCCCCTCGCCCATCGCGGCGCTGCAATCGCATCTTCGCGACCTGGCCGACATCGCGCCCTGCGATCGCCCTTCGACCGCCTGCATGCTGGTGAAGTCGTTGCTGGAGGTTTCGTTGGGGAACGCCTTGCGCGAGGTGATCCTGGGACATCTGGACCGGATCGAGGGCCTTCTGACCACCGCGGTCACACGTGCCATCGAGCTGGGAGAGATCCCGGCGAGCAGCGACCCTTCCCGCATCGCACGGCGGCTTCAGACCTATATCTTCGGATTGAAGATCCAGGCTCAGCGAGAGACCGACTCTGGTCGGATGCGGGATCTTTGCGGGGATCTTGCGGACGAGATAGGCCGCCTGCGTCGCCCGGCGTGACCCTTTGGCACATTTCGACGGTTGTATCCCGCTGAAGCCACAGTCACATTCCCTGCACGGAATGGGGTGCCATGGATGGTCCCAAAACCTGCAGATCGGAAGATGATGAAGACCGTTGTGACGACCATGCGGAACGAGGCGCCGTTCATTCTGGAATGGGTCGCCTATCACCGGCTGATCGGTTTCGACAACATCCTTGCCTACAGCAATGACTGCGAGGACGGCACCGACGCCATCTTGGACCGTTTGCAGGGAATGGGTCTTGTCGCGCATGTGCCAAACCCCCGCCGGGGCAAGAAGCCCGTTCAATGGACCGCATTGAAGCGCGCCGAGAACCACCCCTATGTCAAGCATTCCGACTGGCTGTATGTGGCTGATTGCGACGAGTTTCTGAACATCCATGTCGGCTCCGGCAAGGTCGACGACCTGATCGAGGCAAGACCGGAAGCAGATGGCTTCCTGCTGTCTTGGCGGATGTTCGGAAGTGGCGGCATCATTCAGTTCAAGGACGAGCTGATGACGCGCCAGTTCACACGCTGCGCGCCCGATGCGCTTGTGTGGCCTTGGCGCGCGGTTCAGTTCAAGGCGCTATATCGAACTTCGCTGGACCGCCTGAAGCTGGGCGTGCACCGACCGAAGCCCCGCAAGGGCACGGAAGAGGCCGGCATGACCTGGGTCGACGACAATGGCGCGATCCTTCCCAATGTCCTTGGGACCGTGGTACCCAAGACGGGACAAAGATACGGTTTGGCGCAGATCAACCACTATGCGGTCGGATCAGCCGAAAGCTTCATCGTCAAATCGGCACGCGGCAAACCCAACCATTCCGAACAGGGGATCGGTCTGGAATACTGGGTGGACCGCGACCTGAACGATGCCCAGGATGTGACTATTGGGCGGCATGATGCGGATTTGGCCGCGTCGGTCCTCGAGTTGATGCAGGATCCTCAACTGGCGCAACTGCATGCCGATGGGGTCGCTTGGCGTGAAAGAAGACTGCGCGAGTTGCTGCTGCACTCGGACTACTTCTACCTCTACAGCCGGATCTTCCGTTACCTTCGGGGCAGCAGCTTTGATCTGGGGACGCAGGTCGCGATGCTTCGCATGCTGTATCGGATGCGCTCGGCCGAGGCATCCCGTCGCGGATGATCCGTCGGATGTTTCATCTTGGTGTTTTGTTGTGATCTGGACCGCGGAAAGCCTCCCTTTTCGGGAGGCTTTTTTGGTTGCGGGGGCAGGATTTGAACCTGCGACCTTCAGGTTATGAGCCTGACGAGCTACCGGGCTGCTCTACCCC
>NZ_CAMZMW010000025.1:0-28958 GCF_947311865.1 Paracoccus sp. PARArs4
GAACGGCCGCAACCGCGCCATCTGCTCATCGCTCAGCCAGAAAAGATTGCTCATCATGCCCCCATCAGTTCGGGAGCATGAATCACGCCGGCAAGGTGGTCGCAACCCGATTAATGGGTCCTGACCCTAGGACAGCGGCGGCAGCGCGGCATCGTGCCAGCCGTCCATGTTGGGCGGGAACATCTGGTCGGCCGAGGCGTCATAGCGCAGCACCACCTGCGCAAGGCCCGCGCGGTCGATGGCCATGGACAGCGCCTCGCGTTCGGCGGCGCTGTCGAAGAACGGCGATGCGGCGTCCACCTTCAGCATCAGGACCCGCGGCAGGGGGGCGCTGACCACCTCCAGGTCCTCCAGCTCCGACAGGCGGGTGACGGATGCGGGGTCCAGCGTGACGACCAGTTCGGCATCGCCGCTCTCGGCCATCAGGGCGCGGGTTTCCGACCGCGTCACGGCGGTATAGCGCAGCGCCGGAATGCGCGCCGCGCCGTCCCAGTAATCCTCGAACCGCTCGGCCGCGAGGGTCTGGGGCGGCGAGACCTCGGTCGTGCGGAAGGCACCGGTCCCGATCAGCGCGACCACGGCGCCATCCGCGTCATAGGATGCGGGCGCCAGTATCTGGCTGCGATATTCGGCAAGGAAGGCGGGCAGGATCGCGAAGGGCTCGGACAGGGCCACGACCAGATCGGTCCCGTCGGCGCGGATATCGGTGATGGGCGCGCGGGACAGCAGCCCCTCGTCGGTGCGGGCATGGTTCAACGAGATCGCGGCGGCGGCGGCGTCCAGCATGGTGCCGTCATGGAAGGCCACCCCCTCGCGGATGCGGAAGCGCCATTCCAGTCCGTCATCCGAGGTGGTCCATTCCGTCGCGAGGCCGGGGCGCAGGCGGCCCTTGGCATCGCTGTCCACCAGCGTCTCGGCAATCTCGAGCCGCAGGAAGATGTCGCCGGACAGCGCGGGATCGAGGCCCTTCAGCTCGAAGGGGGCGGCGATGTCCAGGGTCTGGTCATCGGCAAGCGCGGTCAGCGGGCACAGCGCCGCCGTGACCGCCAGAAGGGCGGAACGGATCATTCCTGATCTCCGGTTATGAAATGTAATACTATGCCATTTGCCGGATGCTTCGTTGCGGCGCAAGCCCCGAAATCAGCCGGGCGCGGGTGCGATGTCGGACCCGTGAACCGCCACGGATTTCAGGATCGCGTGGCAGTCCTGACCGACCGCAAGCCCCATCGCACGGGCCGAACGGCGGGTGATGCGGGCGATCAGCGCATCCTGTCCCAGGTCCAGCCTGACCATGACCGAACCGTCCGGCGCATCGCGCATCCCGGCGATGCGCCCCGGCATGATGTTCAGCGCCGAGAGCCCCGTCGGGCGATCGCGCGACAGGACGACATCGCGCGCGCCGACGCGCAGGCGCAGCGCGGTGCCGGGGGCGGCGGCCACGCGCGGCACCCACAGGGGCACGTCGCCCGCGAGCAGCTCGGTCAGGCCGTCATCATGGTGGCGCCGGACCCGGGCGCTGATGATCGCGCCCGCATCGCCGCCAAGCGCGCCCTGGCCCAGCACCTCGGACGGGGAGCCCTGCGCGATCACGCGGCCCGCCCGCAGCGCGACGACCGTGGTCGCAAGGCGCGTCACCTCGGGGATGGAATGCGATACATAGAGGATCGGCACCCGCGCCTCGTCGCGCAGACGCTCGAAATAGGGCAGGATCTCGGCCTTGCGGGCGTCGTCCAGCGCGGCAAGGGGCTCGTCCGCCAGCATCAGCAGCGGCTGCGCCAGCAATGCGCGGCCGATCGCCACGCGGCTGCGTTCGCCCCCCGACAACGCGGCGGGCGCGCGGTCCAGCAGGTGCCCGATGCCCAGCATCCCGACCACCTGCGCGAAATCGGCAGCCCCCTTGCGGCTGCCATAGGTCAGGTTCCGCCGCACGCTGAGATGCGGGAAAAGCCGCCCCTGCTGGAACACGTATCCGGCACGGCGGCGATGCGGCGGCACGAAGACGCGCGCATCGGTATCGGTCAGCACGCGGCCATCGGCGCGGATCAGCGCGTGATCGAGGCGAAAGAGGCCCGCCACCGCATCGACGATCGTGCTTTTTCCGGAACCCGAGGGGCCGAACAGGACCGTCAGTCCGGGCGGCGCGGTGAATTCCGCATCCAGCGCGAAGCCCGCGAAGCGGTGGCGGATGCGGACCTCCAGGCTCATGCGCCGGCGACCTTGCGGGCGACGCGACGCGCGACCAGTTCGGACAGCATCAGCGCGGCCATGGCGATGAGGATGGCGATGACGACAAGGCGGCCTGCCGCGGCCTCGCCGCCCGGCACCTGCAACAGGGCATGGATCGCGGAAGGCAGGGTCTGGGTCTGGCCGGGAATGTTCGACACGAAGGTGATCGTCGCGCCGAATTCGCCGATGGCCTTGGCAAAGGACAGGATCGCGCCCGCGACGACGCCCGGCGCGGCCAGCGGCAGCGTCACCGTCGCGAAGACCCGGACCGGCCCCGCCCCCAGCGTGGCCGCCGCGGATTCGAGGCCGGGGTCCACAGCCTCGATCGCAAGGCGGATCGCGCGGACCATCAGCGGAAAGCCCATGATCGCCGCCGCAAGGGCCGCACCCGTCCAGCGGAAGGCCAGCGTGATGCCGAACACCTCGTGCAGCCAGGCGCCGACCGCGCCCTGCCGTCCGAAGACCAGCAGCAGAAGATAGCCCGTCACGACAGGCGGCAGGATCAGCGGCAGGTGGACCAGCCCGTTCAGCACGCCGCGCCCCGGAAACCGCCAGCGGGCCAGCGCATGCGCGACAAGGATGCCGAAGGGCAGCGACAGGGCCGTGGCCCAGAACGCGACCTTGAGCGACAGCACCACCGCCTGCCAGCCCTCGGGGCCCAGCCAGTCCGCCATCATGGATCGCCGAAGCCGTATTCGCGCCACACCCCGCGCGCAGCGTCCGATGTCAGGAAGTCGAGGAAACCGCCATCCTGTGCCCCCGCGACCCGCGCGGCGGGATAGAGGATGGGCGCGTGGCTGCCTTCGGGGAACCGGCCGATCACGGTCACGTCGGGTTCGACCAGCGCATCGGTCGCATAGGTGATGCCGAGCGGCGCCTCGCCCCGCGCGACGAAGGCCAGTGCCGTGCGGACATTGTCGGATTGCGCGACGCTTGCCTCGACCCCCTGCCACAGCCCCAGCGATTCCAGCGCCTGTCGTCCATAGATGCCCGCGGGCACGCTGGCGGTCATGGCCATCGACAGGCGCCCGCCCTTCAGCATCGCGGGCAGGTCCAGCGCGGCGTCGATGGTCACCGGCGGCGCGTCGCCATGCGCGATCAGCACCAGCGCGTTTCCGGCCACGTCGCGACGGCTGGCGGCATCGACATCGCCCGAGCGCTGCAAGGCGTCCATCCATTCCTGGTTGGCGGACACGAAGATGTCGGCGGGCGCGCCCTGCTGGATCTGCCGCGCAAGCGCCGAGGAACCGGCATAGGATATGGTGACGGGCTCATTCCCGCCTTCCTCCCACAGCGCGGCGATACGGTCCAGCGCGTCGGTCAGGCTGGAGGCCGCGAAAACCAGCACCTCGGCCCCTGCGCGCAGGGGCGGGGTCGCAAGGACGGCGGCGATCAGAAGGGCGCGGAACATGACCGCAATTGCAGCCCGCGCGGGCCGCGGATGCAAGCGCTATTTTCCGTCGGACATAACGGATCAGCGATCCAGGTGGCCCAGGTCGCGCTCGGGATCGATCGCGTCGCGCAGGCGCTGCTTGATCTCCTTGGGGCCGGGAAAGCCGCCATCGGTCTTGCGGTCCCAGATCAGCCGGTCGTCCACCGCGATCTGGAAGATGCCGCCGGTGCCGGGGATGATCGCGACCTCGGCAAGGTCCTCGCCGAAGGTCTGCAGCAATTCCTGCGCCATCCACCCGGCCCGAAGAAGCCAGTTGCAGCCGGTGCAGTAACGGATCGTGATGCGGGGTCTGGTCATGGCGGCGACGATATCCACGCGCCCCCGCCCGCACAAGCGGCGCTGTTGCCGGCCTGCAACAATGCGGCCCCTTCACGGAAACACACGCTTCAATCTCGTTTCCGTGAGGATTATCGCCGCAATCAGCCAGTGTCCGCACCAGCCATTCCCGTGAACCCATTTCCCGGAGTGGCCCATGTCACCGACCTTCCGCACCATCCTGACCACCACCGCGCTGGTCCTGCTGCCCGCCCTGCCCGCATCCGCGCAGGATGCCGAACCCGTCATGCTCGAGGGCATCGTCCTCTCGGCCGAGGAACAGGCGCTGCAATCGCTCGGGGTGTCCAACATCTCGCAGGACGAGCTGGAGCGCAGCCCCGTCGTCAACGACATCTCGGAGATCGTGCGCAAGCAGCCGGGCGTGAACCTGACCGGCGCGACGGCCACCGGCCAGCGCGGCAACCAGCGCCAGATCGACATCCGCGGCATGGGCCCCGAGAACACGCTGATCCTGATCGACGGCAAGCCGGTCCTGTCGCGCAATTCCGTCAAGCAGAGCCGTGGCGGCGAACGCGACACGCGCGGCGATGCGAACTGGGTCCCCGCCGAACTGATCGAGAGCATCGAGGTCATTCGCGGCCCCGCCGCCGCGCGCTATGGCTCGGGGGCCTCGGGCGGGGTGGTGAACATCATCACCAAGCGCCCCGACAGCTTCATGGCCGAACTGGGCCTACACTGGAACCAGCCCGAGAGCGGTGACGAAGGCGCGACCAAACGCATGAACCTGCTGCTGGCGGGGCCGATCTCGGAGCGGCTGGGCCTCCGCCTGTGGGGCAACTTCAACAAGAGCGATGCCGACGACGCCGACATCAACCCCGTCATCGGCGAGGGTGACGACACCCAGATCCTGGCCGGGACCGAGGGCGTGGTGAACAAGGATGTCGGCGCCAGCCTCAGCTGGGACGCGGCACCGGGGCACCGGCTGGACCTGGACGCGACCTTCTCGCGGCAGGGCAACATCTATGCCGGCGACACGCTGCGGGGCGCGGTGCTGACCGACGCGGCCGATATCGACGACCTGATCGGGATGGAGACGAACCGCGTCTATCGCCGCACCTTCGCGCTGACCCACGAGGGGGAATACGATTTCGGCAGCTCGACCAGCTTCATCCAGTGGGAGAACACCCGCAACACGCGCTTCTGCGAAGGGCTTGCAGGCAGCGGCGAGGGCCGCATCACGGGCTGCGTGGACACGGATGGCGATGACAGCGGCGACACCGTCGCGGACCAGACGATCGAGCTGGACACCCTCTCGGCCAAGACCGAATGGGTCCTGCCCACCACCATCGCGAACCGCAATGCCAGCGTGACCCTGGGCGCCGATTACCGCGGCGAATGGATGGACGACCCCGCATCCATCGGCCAGGGGCTGGACGATTCGCTGGTGGATGTCACGGGCGTTCCCGCCGACGGGGACGCGCGCGACACCGAAAGCGACCAGCACACCATCGGCCTCTATGCCGAGGCGAATGTCGAATGGTCGCCCGCGCTGACGCTGACCCCCTCGATCCGCTATGACTGGAACGACAATTTCGGGGGCAATGTCTCGCCCGGGATCATCGCCGATTACGCGGTGAACGACAGCTGGACGGTCAAGGCCGGGATCGCGCGCGCCTACAAGACGCCGACCCTGTTCCAGCTGAACCCGAACTATGTCTATACCACGCGCGGCAACGGCTGCCCGGTGATCGACGGCACGAAGGTCGAGGGCCCCTGCTATATGCTGGGCAATCCCGACCTGGACCCCGAGATCAGCCTGAACAAGGAACTGGGCGTCGCCTATGCGGGCGCGGATGGGCTGGAGGGCAGCCTGACCTTCTTCCACAACGATTACGAGAACCGCATCGCCTCGGGCTTCCGGCAGTACAATCCCGAAGCCACCTCGGACCGCCTGTTCCGGTGGGAGAACGAGGGCAAGGCCGTCATCTCGGGGATCGAGGGCAATTTCGCCACGCCGATCGGCACCGATTTCGCCTTCAACGCCAACTTCACCCACATGATCAAGTCCGAGAAGGACAATGGCGACCCGCTGAGCCTGGTGCCGGACTATACGGTCAACGCATCGCTGGACTGGTACGCGCGGCCCGATGTCACCCTGCGCCTGTCGGCCACCCATTACGGCAACATCGAGGCCCCCGACCTGAACCCCGTCACCAACGAACCCTACGAGGAGACCCGTTCGCGCGGCAGCTATACGCTGGTCGATCTGGGTGCGACCTGGGACGTGAACGACCGCGTCCGGCTGTCGGGCGGCGTGACCAACCTGTTCGACAAGCAGATCCTGCGCACCGGGTCGGGCGGCACGTCCGAGACCTACAACGAGCCCGGCCGCGCCTACTATCTGTCGCTGAACAAGCGCTTCTGATCGCGACGCGCGCCCCCGTCGGGGGGGCGCGCGGCATCAGTTCTGGCGGAACAGGTCGCGGGTGAAGGTCTTGTCCGCGATATCCGCGATCTCGTCGGTGACGCGGTTGGCGACGACCACGTCGCAGATCGCCTTGAACCGGGCCAGGTCGCGTTCGTTGCGCGAGTTCTTGTAGTGATCCTCGGCCAGGCTCGGCTCGTAGATGACGACCTCGATCCCCTCGCCCTTGATGCGCTTCATCAGGTCCTGGACCGAGCTGTCGCGGAAATTGTCCGAACCCGCCTTCATCACCAGCCGATAGATGCCCACCCGCTGCGGATTGCGCGCGATGATCCGCGCCGCAAGGAAGTCCTTGCGCGTCTGGTTGGCCTCGACGATGGCGCGGATCAGGTTCTGGGGCACGTTGTTGTAATTCGCCAGAAGCTGCTTGCTGTCCTTGGGCAGGCAATAGCCGCCATAGCCGAACGAGGGGTTGTTGTAATGCGACCCGATCCGCGGATCGAGGCTGACCCCCTCGATGATCTGGCGCGCCTCCAACCCGTGGCTGAGGGCATAGCTGTCCAGTTCGTTGAAATAGGCGACGCGCATCGCAAGATAGGTGTTGGCGAACAGCTTGATCGCCTCGGCCTCGTCGGCATCGGTCAGCAGGATCGACACGTCGGTCTTGATCGCGGCATCGCGCAGCAGCTCGGCAAAGACCTGCGCGCGGTCCGACCGTTCGCCCACCACGATGCGCGACGGATAGAGGTTGTCGTGAAGCGCCTGCCCCTCGCGCAGGAATTCCGGCGAGAACATGATCTGGCGCGACCCGGTGCGGGCGATCAGGCCGCGGGTATAGCCCACGGGAATCGTCGACTTGATGACCATGACCGCGTCGGGATTGATGCGCGACACCTGCTCGACCACCGATTCGATGCTCTCGGTGTTGAAGGCGTTGGTTTCGGGGTCGTAATTGGTCGGCGTGGCGATGATGACGAAATCCGCGTCGGCATAGGCCTCGGCGGGGTCCATCGTGGCCTTCAGGCGCAGCTTGCCCTCGGCCAGGAACTTCTCGCATTCGTCATCCGCGATCGGAGAGATGCCCGAGTTCACCATCCGGATCTTGTCCTGCACGACATCGACCGCGACGACATCGTGCTGGCGTGCCAGCAGAATGGCATTGGACAGCCCGACATAGCCCAGTCCAGCGACCGCAATCTTCATGGTGACCCCCTTCGATCCGACCGGTCCGTCCGGCCCCTTGTCCGAAGGTGATAGAGAAGCGGCCGCGCCACGTCCAGAATGGCAGACCTTACCTGCGCCAGACAGAAGAAAGCCCCGCAACTCGTTGAGCTGCGGGGCTTTTTTTATGGTGCCCAGGAGAGGACTCGAACCTCCACGTCTTGCGACACACGGACCTGAACCGTGCGCGTCTACCAATTCCGCCACCTGGGCAGGTGGTATGAGCGGCTATCTACGGGCAGTCGCAGGGGGCGTCAATGGCCCTTTGCAACTTTTCTGACATGTTTTCGATTTTTCTTTCGCGACCCCCTGCGACGCATCGCCGAAGGGGCCTGCCGCCGCTTGCCGCATGGCATCCCCGCGGGTAAGCATCGCAGGACAATTCGGCACGAAGGAGGCGAGACGCCCATGGCGAAACTGGTCACGATCTTTGGCGGGTCGGGCTTTGTCGGCCGGCAGGTGGCACGGCTGATGGCCAAGGAGGGCTGGCGCGTGCGCATCGCGGTGCGTCGCCCCGACGAGGCCCTGTTCACCCGCACATATGGCGCCGTGGGCCAGGTCGTCCCCGTCATGTGCAACATCCGCGACGAGGCATCGGTCCGCGCGGCCCTGACTGATGCGGATGCGGCGGTCAATTGCGTCAACATCCTGTCCCCCGAAGGCAAGAGCAACTTCACCAACGTCTTCGAGGACGGCGCCCAGTTCATCGCGCGCATCTCGGCCGAGATGGGCGTCGCGCGGCTGGTCCACATCTCGGGGCTGGGGATCGATCCCAACAGCCCCAGCAGCTATGTCGCCGCCAAGTCGCGGGGCGAGGCCGCCGTGATCGCGGCGCGGCCCGATGCGGTCGTGCTGCGCCCCTCGGTGATCTTCGGGCCGGGCGACAGCTTCTACAACCGGCTGGCGGGGCTGACCCGCATGGGTCCGTTCATGCCCGTCATCTCTCCCTCGACGCGGCTGCAGCCGGTCTATGTGGACGACGTGGCGCGCGCGGCCATGATGGGCGCGACCGGCGCGGCGCAGCCCGGCATCTACGAGCTGGGCGGCCCCGAGGTGATGACCATGGCCGAGATCTCTCGCCAGGTGATCGAGGCCGTGGACCGCAAGCGCATTCCGCTGACCGTGCCCATGCCCTTCGCACGACTGGGCGCGATGGCGGGCGGGCTGGTCCAGACCCTGAGCGGCGGCCTGATCGCGGCACCCCTGAACCGCGACCAGCTGCACCTGCTGACCCAGGACAATGTCGTGTCGGAAGGCGCGCAGGGCTTCGGGCAGCTGGGCATCTCGCCCACCTCGCCCAGTGCGGTGATCGAGGACTATCTGTGGCGCTTCAGCCCCTCGGGGCAATATGACGCGATCAAACGCTCGGCCAAGAACCTGCGCAGGGACTGATGGAACAGAACACGATCGTCGCCGCCGCCCTCGGGGTTCTCGAGGGCCTGACCGAGTTCATCCCCGTCTCGTCCACCGGCCACATCCTGCTGGCGGGGCATTTCCTCGGCTTCGAATCGCCCGGCCGCGCCTTCGAGGTGCTGATCCAGCTGGGCGCGCTCGGGGCGATCCTCGGGGTCTATGCGGGGCGGATCTGGCAGACATTCCGCGCCGCGCCGAACGACCCCGCCGCCCGCCACTTCATCGCGGCGGTGCTGCTGGCATTCTTCCCGGCGGTCGTCATCGGGGTGCTGTCGCACGACTTCATCAAGACGGTCCTGTTCGAGACCCCGATGCTGATCGCGGTGATGCTGATCCTTGGCGGATTCGTCCTGCTGTGGGTCGATCGCCGGACCACGCAGCCGAAATACCACCGGGCCGAGGATTTCCCCCTGCCCGTCGCGATCGGGATCGGGTTCTTCCAGTGCCTCGCGATGATCCCCGGCACCTCGCGGTCGGGATCGACCATCGTGGGCGCGCTGCTGATGGGCGCGGACAAGCGCTCGGCGGCGGAATTCTCGTTCTTCCTGGCGATGCCGACCATGGCCGGTGCCTTCGCCTACGACTTCTGGAAGAACCGCGATATCCTGGATGCCGCCGCGCTTGGAAATATCGCAGTCGGCTTCGTGACTGCCTTCCTTGCGGGCGTCGTCGTGGTGCGCTGGCTGCTGGGATATGTCTCGGCCCATGGTTACGGCCTGTTCGCCTGGTGGCGAATCGTCGTGGGCGTCCTTGCCATGCTGGCGCTGTCGCTTGGTATGTAAGCAATACTGACCTAAATATGGCGGGTCCGGGCGGATTAATTTCGCCTGCCCGCCATAAAAGCAGCATTTAGGTCAGCACTGCTGACTTTTAATGCCGACGGCCATGGGTTACCGAAAGCTTCCTGAAGTTTCTGCCTTGGGGGAGCGCAGCCATGGCCACGCAAAAGATGCTCACATTCGTCTCGACCCCGCGCGAGATGCCCGAGAAACGCTCGGCAGCCGAGCGGAGCGAGGACTTCCACGAAATCTATCGCGAGTTCGCGAACCAGAAGGCGGCCGAACAGGCCAGCCGTTGCAGCCAGTGCGGCGTGCCCTACTGCCAGTCGCACTGCCCGCTGCACAATAACATTCCCGACTGGCTGCGCCTGACCGCCGAAGGCCGCCTGGAAGAGGCGTATCGCGTCAGCCAGGCCACCAACACCTTCCCCGAGATCTGCGGCCGCATCTGCCCGCAGGACCGCCTGTGCGAAGGCAATTGCGTGATCGAGCAGTCGGGCCACGGCACCGTCACCATCGGCGCGGTCGAGAAATACATCACCGACACCGCCTGGGACAAAGGCTGGGTGCTGCCCACGAAACCGGCACAGGAACGCGCCGAATCGGTCGGCATCATCGGCGCGGGTCCGGGCGGCCTGGCAGCGGCGGACATGCTGCGCCAGAAGGGCTTCCAGGTCACCGTCTACGACCGCTACGACCGTGCGGGCGGGCTGCTGACCTATGGCATCCCCGGCTTCAAGCTGGAGAAGGACGTCGTCCTGCGCCGCAACAAGCTGCTCGAGGACAGCGGCGTCGAGTTCGTGCTGAACTGCAACGTGGGCGAGGATATCAGCTTCGACGCGATCCGCGGCAAGCATGACGCGGTGCTGATCGCGACTGGCGTCTACAAGACCCGCGACCTGGACCTGGACAATGCCGATGCCGGCGGCGTCGTGCGCGCCATCGATTACCTGACCGCAAGCAACAAGGTCGAGTTCGGCGACGACGTGCCCGATTTCGAGGATGGCGAGCTGAACGCCAACGGCAAGCGCGTGATCGTCATCGGCGGCGGCGACACCGCGATGGACTGCGTGCGCACCGCGATCCGCCAGGGCGCGCAATCGGTCAAGTGCCTCTATCGCCGCGACCGCGCCAACATGCCCGGTTCGCAGCGCGAGGTGCAGAACGCCGAGGAAGAGGGCGTCGAGTTCGTCTGGCTGTCCGCCCCCGGCGCCTTCACCGGCCACGTGACCGGCGATGCCGCCGTCGCGCAGGAACGCGATGTCGCGGGCCTTCCCCAGATCGGCAGCGTCCGCATCCAGAAGATGCGCCTGGGCGCCCCCGATGTCAGCGGTCGCCAGTCGCCCGAACTGATCGACGGCGCGGATTACGACGAACCGGCCGACCTGGTCATCAAGGCGCTCGGGTTCGAGCCCGAGGAACTGCCCCGCCTCTGGGGTGTCGAGGGCCTCGAGGTCACGCGTTGGGGCACGGTCAAGGCGAACTTCCAGTCGCACCAGACCTCGATCCCCGGCGTCTTCGCCGTGGGCGACATCGTGCGGGGTGCCAGCCTCGTGGTCTGGGCGATCCGGGACGGTCGCGAAGCTGCCGACAGCATCGAGAGCTTCCTGACCGGCGAAGCCCGGATCGCGGCGGAATAAGGCGCGTGCCATGACGCATCTGCCCCTTCTTCGGGCGGCGACGGGCGCGGCATTCCTTGCCGCCCTGTCCGCGACGCCCCCCGCCATGGCCGCGAACTTCACGCCGCCCGCGGGCTGCAGCCTGGACCTGACGGTCCAGAACCGCGGCTGCACCGTGGCGCAGGTCTATCGCTGCGATGCCGACCCGCAGGGCTGGCAGCGCACCGCGCTGTTCGACCGCGACGGTCTCTACTATCTGTCCGCGATCGACGCCGAGACCCGCTGGATGGAGAGCCAGAGCACCCGCACCGGCATCCTGGACCGCCTGGTCGAGAACGCGCCCGACGATGCCAGCTTCTCGGGGCTGGTCGCCACGGGCGAGGACAGCTTCGACTTCTGGACGCAGTCCACCTCGGGCGAGCTGCTGCACCATGTGGGCGGCGACCGCCTGACGGGCGAGACCGTCACCATCGACGGCCAGCCGCTCGAACGGACCGAGTTCGAACTGACGACGACCGACGGATCGGGCAAGGTCCTGATCCGCCGCCACGGCAGCCAGTATATCAGCCGCGAGTTCGGCCGCTTCTTCGGCGGCCTGGAAACGGCCCGCGACTGGTCCGGCAAGACCGAGAAATCCGACGACAGCCCCGCCGCCTTCGCCCTGCCGGGCGAGGCCGGGTTCGGCGACACCACCCCACAATTCGACTGCGACCAGCTTCTGTCGCAGATCCCGCAGGAAAGGGCCGCATCATGAGCATGGATTGGCAGACCGAGGAACAGGCCCGCCGCGACTGGATGGCCGAGAACAGCCTCTATCGCCACGAGGACGAGCATTCCTCCTGCGGCGTCGGCTTCGTCGTCGACCTTGACGGCAAGCCCAGCCGCCAGGTCGTCCAGAACGGCATCGACGCGCTGAAGGCCATCTGGCACCGCGGCGCGGTGGATGCCGACGGCAAGACCGGCGACGGCGCGGGCATCCACGTCCAGATCCCGGTGCCCTTCTTCCACGACCAGATCCGACGCACGGGCCATGAACCCGACCACGACAAGCTGATCGCGGTCGGCCAGGTCTTCCTGCCGCGCACGAATTTCGCCGCCCAGGAAGCCTGCCGCACGATCGTGGAATCCGAAGTCCTGCGGATGGGTCACTACATCTATGGCTGGCGCCACGTGCCGGTGAACACCGCCGTGCTGGGCGACAAGGCCAATGCCACCCGCCCCGAGATCGAGCAGATCCTGATCCGCTGCGAGAAGGACATCGACCATGTCCAGTTCGAGCGCGAGCTGTACATCATCCGCCGCCGGATCGAGAAGGCCGCCGTCGCCGCGCAGGTGGGCGATCTGTACTTCGCATCGCTGTCCTGCCGGTCGATCATCTACAAGGGCATGATGCTGGCCGAGCAGGTCGCGGAATTCTATCCCGACCTCAAGGACGAGCGTTTCGAATCCTCCTTCGCGATCTATCACCAGCGCTATTCCACCAACACCTTCCCGCAATGGTGGCTGGCCCAGCCCTTCCGCATGCTGGCCCATAACGGCGAGATCAACACCCTCAAGGGCAACCTGAACTGGCTGCGCAGCCACGAGATCCGCATGGCCTCCAGCGCCTTCGGCGAGATGGCCGAGGACATCAAGCCGATCGTGCCCGCCGGATCGTCCGACAGCGCCGCGCTGGATTCCGTCTTCGAGGTGCTGGTCCGTTCGGGGCGCAGTGCGCCGATGACCAAGACCATGCTGGTTCCCGAAAGCTGGTCCAAGGCCACGACCGACATGCCGCAGGCATGGGCCGACATGTACGCGTACTGCAACGCCGTGATGGAGCCTTGGGACGGTCCTGCCGCCCTTGCGATGACCGATGGGCGTTGGGTCTGCGGCGGCCTCGACCGGAACGGCCTGCGCCCGATGCGCTTCGTCGTCACGGGCGACAACCTGCTGATCGCGGGTTCCGAGGTCGGCATGGTGCCGATCAACGAATCCAACGTCCGCGAGAAGGGCGCGCTTGGCCCGGGCCAGATGATCGCCGTCGACATGTGGGAGGGCAAGCTCTACCACGACACCGAGATCAAGGACCGCCTGGCCAACAGCCAGCCCTTCGGCGAATGGATCGAGAAGGTCACCGAGCTGAACGACGGCATGCGCGACCTGCCCGAGCCCGTCACCTACGAGGGCGAGGCCCTGCGTCGGCGCCAGACCGCGGCGGGCTTCACCGTCGAGGAACTGGAGCACATCCTTGCGCCCATGGCCGAGGATGGCAAGGAATCCATCGCCTCGATGGGCGACGACACGCCGCCCGCGGTCCTGTCGAACCAGTACCGCCCCATGAGCCACTTCTTCCGGCAGAACTTCAGCCAGGTCACCAACCCGCCGATCGACAGCCTGCGCGAGACCCGCGTCATGTCGCTCAAGACGCGGTTCGGCAACCTCAAGAACGTGCTGGACGAAAGCAGCGCCCAGACCGAGATCCTGCTGCTGGAAAGCCCCTTCGTCGCGAATGGCGAATTCGCGGAAATGCAGAGGATGTTCGGCGAGACGGTGACCCGCATCGACTGCACCTTCCCGGCGGGCAGCGACCAGGACGCCCTGGGCGAGGGTCTTGCCCGCATCCGCGCCGAGGCCGAGGACGCCGTGCGTTCGGGCGCGGGCCATATCGTGCTGACCGACGAGGGCCAGGACGAGAACCGCGTCGCCATGCCGATGATCCTCGCGACCAGCGCGGTCCACAGCTGGCTGACCCGCAAGGGCCTGCGGACCTTCTGTTCGCT
Organism: Paracoccus sp. PARArs4; assembly: GCF_947311865.1. Classification (NCBI taxonomy): domain Bacteria; kingdom Pseudomonadati; phylum Pseudomonadota; class Alphaproteobacteria; order Rhodobacterales; family Paracoccaceae; genus Paracoccus; species Paracoccus sp. PARArs4. The sequence goes on from NZ_CAMZMW010000025.1 coordinate 14,175, forward strand.
GAACGTGCGGTCGGCCGAATGCATCGACCCGCATTACTTCGCGGTCCTGATCGGCTGCGGCGCGACGACGGTGAACCCCTATCTTGCGCAGGACAGCATCGCCGACCGCATCGCGCGCGGGCTGCTGACCGGATCGCTGGTGGACAACATGCGCCGCTACCGCGCGGCCATCGACGCGGGCCTGCTCAAGATCATGGCCAAGATGGGCATCTCGGTCCTGTCCTCCTATCGCGGGGGCCTGAACTTCGAGGCCGTGGGCCTGTCGCGTGCGATGGTGGCGGAATATTTCCCCGGCATGCAGTCGCGCATCTCGGGGATCGGACTGCACGGCCTTCAGGCCAAGCTGGAGGGGCTGCACGCCAAGGCGCATTCGGCCACCGGCGCCGACCTGCTGCCGATGGGCGGCTTCTACAAGCTGCGCCGTTCCGGCGAGAAGCACGCCTGGGAAGCCAACACCATGCGCCTGCTGCAGATCGCCTGCGAGAAGGCCAGCTATGACGTGTGGAAGCAGTTCAGCTCGGCCCTGCGGGCGAACCCGCCGATCCATATCCGCGACCTGCTGGACATCAAGCCGATCGGCAAGCCCGTGCCCATCGAGGAGGTGGAGAGCATCACCTCGATCCGCAAGCGCTTCGTGACGCCCGGCATGTCGCTTGGGGCGCTGTCGCCCGAAGCGCACATGACGCTGAACATCGCCATGAACCGCATCGGCGCGAAATCCGACAGCGGCGAGGGCGGCGAGGATCCGGCGCACAGCCACCCGCTGCCGAACGGCGACAACCCCTGCGCCAAGATCAAGCAGGTCGCCTCGGGCCGCTTCGGCGTCACCGCCGAATACCTGAACGCCTGCGAGGAACTGGAGATCAAGGTCGCCCAGGGCGCCAAGCCCGGCGAGGGTGGCCAGCTGCCCGGCATGAAGGTCACCGACCTGATCGCGCGGCTTCGCCACTCGACCAAGGGCGTCACGCTGATCAGCCCGCCGCCGCATCACGACATCTACTCGATCGAGGATCTGGCGCAGCTGATCTACGACCTGAAGCAGATCAACCCGCGCGCCAAGATCACCGTCAAGCTGGTGGCATCGTCGGGCGTCGGCACGATCGCTGCAGGCGTGGCCAAGGCCAAGGCCGACGTCATCCTGATCAGCGGCCATAACGGCGGCACCGGCGCGTCGCCCGCCACGTCGATCAAGTTCGCGGGCCTGCCCTGGGAGATGGGCCTGACCGAGGCGCACCAGGTCCTGGCGATGAACCGCCTTCGCGAGCGTGTCACCCTGCGCACCGATGGCGGTCTGCGCACGGGCCGCGACATCGTCATGGCCGCGATGATGGGTGCCGAGGAATACGGCATCGGCACCGCCGCGCTGATCGCGATGGGCTGCATCATGGTCCGCCAGTGCCAGTCGAACACCTGCCCCGTGGGCGTCTGCACGCAGGACGAGAAGCTGCGCGCGATGTTCACCGGCAGCGCCGACAAGGTCGTGAACCTGATCACCTTCTATGCCCAGGAAGTGCGCGAGATCCTGGCCTCGATCGGGGCGCGCAGCCTTGATGAAGTGATCGGCCGCGCCGACCTGCTGACCCAGGTCAGCCGCGGTGCCGCGAACCTGGACGATCTGGACCTGAACCCGCTGCTGATCACCGTCGATGGCTGGGACAAGATCGTCTATGACCGTTCGAAGCCGCGCAACGCCGTGATGGACACGCTGGACGCGGAAATCATCCGCGACGCCGAGCGGTTCTTCAGCGACGGCGAGAAGATGCAGCTGTCCTATGCCGTGCGGAACACCCTGCGGACCATCGGCACGCGCACCTCGTCGATGATCGTCCAGAAGTTCGGGATGCGGAACAACCTGCAGCCCGATCACCTGACGATCCGCCTGACGGGCAGCGCGGGCCAGTCGCTCGGGGCCTTCGCGGCGCCGGGGCTGAAGCTGGAAGTGTCGGGCGATGCCAACGACTATGTCGGCAAGGGCCTGTCGGGCGGCACGATCGTCGTGCGTCCCGCCATGGCCAGCCCGCTGGTCGCCGCCGAGAACACCATCATCGGCAACACGGTCCTGTATGGCGCGACGAACGGCTACCTGTTCGCGGCAGGCCGCGCGGGCGAACGCTTCGCGGTCCGCAACAGCGGCGCATCCGTCGTGATCGAGGGTTGCGGCAGCAACGGCTGCGAGTACATGACCGGCGGCGTGGCCGTGATCCTGGGTCGCATCGGCGCGAACTTCGGCGCGGGCATGACCGGCGGGATGGCCTATCTCTATGATCCCGAGGGCGTGGCGCGCGACTATATCAACGCGGAGACGCTGGTGACCTGCCCGGTCACGCAGGATCACTGGGAAGCCCAGCTGAAATCCCTGATCGAGCGTCACCTGAAGGAGACCGGATCGCGGCGCGCCGACGACATCCTGTCGAACTGGGACCGCGAGAAGGGCAACTTCCTGCAGGTCTGCCCCAAGGAGATGCTGGCCCACCTGCCCCATCCCATCGCCGAGGACACGGTGACCAGCGCCGTCCCCGCCGAGTAAGGCAGCCATCCACGCGAAGCGGCCCCCGGTCAACTCCGGGGGCCGTTTCCATTCGCGGGCAGGTTCTTGACGCAGCCGCATCCGGCATGAGACATGCGCCAATGCCCCCGCGCCAGAAAACCGACGATCCGACACGCCCCCCCGCGCGCCCCTGGCGTCCGGGCTTCTGGCTGCGCTTCGTGCTGATCCGCGCGGCGCTGGTGCTGACGGGATCGGTCGCGGTCTATTCGGTGATCGACCCGCCCTACAGCTGGACGATGCATGCCGATGCACGGCAGCACGAGCTTGCCCCGCGGGGCTGGACCGACCTGGGCGACATCGCGCCCGTGATGCTGCGGTCGGTCGTCGCCGCCGAGGATGCGAATTTCTGCCGCCACTGGGGCTTCGACATGGACGAGATCCGCAAGGTCGTGGCCTCGGGGTCCAGCCGCGGGGCCTCGACGCTGACGCAGCAGACCGCCAAGAACGCCTTTCTGTGGCAGGGGCGCAGCTGGCTGCGCAAATCGACCGAGGCCGTCCTCACCCCCCTGGTCGAGGCGATGTGGTCCAAGCGCCGCATCCTCGAGGTCTACATGAACCTGGCCGAGTTCGGGCCGGGCATCTTCGGCATCCGCGCCGCCGCCCGCGAACATTTCGGCACGACGCCCGACCGCCTGACGCCCGTGCAGGCCGCAAGGCTGGCCGCGATCCTGCCCGCCCCAAGCGGCGCAGCCCCCATGCGGCGTCGTCCCGGTCCCGCGCGATCCTGGACGGGGCCGCCACCATCGCCCGCGACGGGCGGGCCGACTGCTTCACCACGCGCCGCGACGGTTGAAAGGGCACCCCTCGGGGCGTATCAACATCGGCGTTGCGACAAGAAAACAAGGTCTCGAGCAGTCAATGAACACGAATACGCAGACCACGCGACTCTACCACAGCCCGCTGTCGCCCTTCTGCCGGAAGGTGCGCCTGGTCCTGGCCGAGAAGAAGATCGAGGTCGAACTGGTCGAGGAGCGTTACTGGGAAAGCCCCCCCGATCTGAAGCGCCGCAATCCGGCGGGCAAACTGCCCGTGCTGCGCTGGCGCGGGAACATGCTGGCCGAAAGCCAGGCCATCGTCGAATACCTGGACGAGGCCATGCCCAGCCCCGCCCTGATGCCCCAGACCCCGATGGAACGTCACGAGGTGCGGCGCCTGTGCGCCTGGTTCGACGACAAGTTCAACGCCGAGGTGACCCAGCCCATCCTGACCGAGCGCGTCTGGAAGAAGATCACCCGCCAGGGCTATCCCGACAGCCGCGTGGTCAAGGAAGGGCTGCGCAACATCAAGGAGCATATCGACTATCTCACCTCGCTGCTCGAGGCGCGGCGCTGGCTGGCGGGCAATGCGCTTAGCCTGGCCGATTTCGCGGCGGCGGCGCATTTCTCCTGCCTCGACTACATCTCGGACGTGGACTGGGACCGGTCCGAGACGCTGAAGGACTGGTATGCGACGATCAAGTCGCGCCCCGCCTTCCGTTCCGTGCTGGCCGATCAGGTTCCGGGCATCCACCCGGCCCCGCATTATGCCGAGCTCGACTTCGGCTGAGGCCGACAAGGCGGCGCTGTCGGCGCAGGCCGACAAGGCGGCGCTGGACGCCTTCGCGCGCGAGGCGGGTTTCGCCAAGATGCGCGTGACGACGCCCGGCGCCGTGCCGGGCCTGCCCGAACGGCTGCGCGAATTCCTGGACCAGGGGCGGCACGGCCAGATGGCCTGGATGGCGGAACGCACGCATTGGCGCGCGGACCCCGCAGCCCTCTGGCCCGAGGCCAAGTCGATCGTCATGCTGGCCGAGCTGTACACCCCCGAGGGCGACCCGCTGGCCGCGCTGGAACGGCGCGACCACGCCGCCGTCAGCGTCTATGCGCAGGGGCGCGATTACCACGACCTGGTCAAGAAGCGCCTGAAACGCGTGGGCCGCTGGCTGCTGGAACAGCATCCCGATCACCAGATCAAGGTCTTCGTCGACACGGCCCCGGTGATGGAGAAACCCCTGGCCGAGGCCGCGGGCCTCGGCTGGCAGGGCAAGCATACCAACCTGCTGTCGCGCGACTTGGGCAGCTGGTTCTTCCTGGGCGCGATCTTCACGACCGTGCCGCTGCCGCCCGACGCGCCCGATGTCAGCCATTGCGGATCCTGCCGCGCCTGCCTCGACATCTGCCCGACCGGCGCCTTTCCCGCGCCCTATCAGCTGGATGCGCGGCGCTGCATCTCCTACCTGACGATCGAGCATCACGGGCCCGTCGATCCCGACCTGCGCGCGCTGATGGGCAACCGCATCTATGGCTGCGACGACTGCCTTGCGGTCTGCCCCTGGAACAAGTTCGCGCAGGCCGGGACCGAGATGCGCTATCGCGGGATCATCGACGCGCCGCCGCTGGCGGAACTGGCGGTGCTGGACGATGCGGGCTTCCGCTCGCGGTTCTCGGGCAGTCCGATCAAGCGGATAGGGCGCAACCGCTTCGTGCGCAACGTGCTGTATGCGATCGGGAACTCGGAAGATCCGTCGCTGCGGGCGGTGGCGCAGGGCCTGGCCGAGGACGAGGACCCGACCGTGGCCGATGCCGCGCGTTGGGCCGCGATGCGGCTGGATCACAGCAGGAAGTCGTCGCCGTCCAGCGACAGCTGACCCGACAGGCGGATCGTCATTTCGGCCCGCCCGTCGCCATCCAGATCGGCAAGGACATGCGTCTCGCGGCCGACATGGCGCCAGATCAGCGAATCCTCGCCCGAGAAGCGATTGCCGTCGTAATCGAGGTCCAGCGCCCGCAGGTCGATCCGGTCCGTTCCGGGCGTGAAATCCGTGATCAGGTCGGCCGCGCCCGTGCGGCTGTCGCCTGCCAGGAAGAAGCGGAACTCGTCCCGCCCGGCACCGCCGGTCATCACGTCCGCCCCAAGGTTGCCCGCCAGCGTGTCGTGGCCCGCCTGCCCCCACAGTGTGTCGGCACGAACATTGGCTAGAAGCGTGTCTTGCCCCCGTCCCCCGCCGATATCGTGTCGTTGCCCCCAGCGCCCACGATCCGCTCGGGGCCCGAGGCCCCCAGAAGCGTATCGTTCCCCTCTGTTCCGAAGATCCATGTGGCAACATCCGACGGGGTGTCGTCGGGGCTGACATCCTCGGGGTCGATCTCGGGCAGCGAATAATGCGCCAGCGGGAACATCGCGTTGGTGAAGTCGCTTGCCTGAAGCGACCGCCCGTCCCATGACCGCACGTCAAGGATCGTCTGCCCCCAGATGATCAGGATCCCCGTCGAGGTCGGCACGAAGCTCAGCTGCCAGACGCTGCGGACAGTCCCCAGCAACGAGAAGTCGATCGCATCGACGCCCCGCCGGAAATCGAGGATCGTGATCCGCCCGCTGATGCTGGTCGGCATGAAGATGTCCGCCCCGTCCCCGCCATGCATCAGCAGCGGACTGCCCGCGGCGATCAGGATGTCGTCCCCGCCTCCGCCGTTCAGCCGAAGGGTGGCCGCCCCCGCCTGCAGCAGGTCGTTTCCCGCCCCGCCGCCCTGCGTTCCCGCCCCGGCGATGCGCGTGACGCCCAGATCGCCGGGGTCGAACAGGAATTGCGTCACGCCGGTCTCGGTGGCCGAGGCGACGAATACCGCGATGCGGCCGTCGATCTCGACCGCGGTGATGTCCGAGACATCGGCCAGCGTGGTCGCGGCCTCGTCCGCGATGGTCGCAAGATGCACCAGCCGCCCATCGGGCGTCATGGTCATCACGCTGATCCCGTCATCCGCGCCGCCCGCGAAGACGAAGGCCCGCCCGTCGACCACCACCACCTCCAGCGCGGTGACGGATGCGAAGCGGGTCCCCCCTTCGTCCAGGACGTGATCCGCGCGGGTCAGCGAACCGTCCTGCCCGATGCGGAACACGCTGAGCGAATTCGACCCCGCCGCGCCGAGGATCGCGAAGCTTGCACCCCCGAACTCGGCCAGGGCCAGCGCCGAGGGCAGGTCGAACCCCGCCCCGCTGGCCGCGCTATGGACATGGCCCGCACCCAGCCGCCCATCCGCGCCCATCGGATGCGTCGACAGGAAGTTCCCGTTCCCGGAGGCGGTGACCAGCACGACCTGACCGCCGACATTCGCCGCGACGACATGGTCCAGGTTGGCGTCGGTCGCCCCCTGCGGCAGGGGCAGCGTCACGCTGCCGGCCTGGCTCAGCCGTCCCGCCGCGTCCATCATGTGCGTGCGCAGCACCAGCCCCTCGGCCGCCGAGAAGACGACCTCCCCGCGCGTCGTCGTCACCTGCCCCAGTGCCGTCAGCCGCGCACCCAGATCGGTGCCGAACAGCCGAGAGAACGACGTCAGCGCCCCGTTATGCGATTGCAGGTCGACCGACAGGTCCGACAGTCCCCCAAGCCCGCCCAGATGCACATGCGCCTGCCCGCCGATATCCAGCAGATGCAGTTCGGGCGCCCCCTGATAGGTCGCCCCGCCCGGATAGTCGCGATTGCGCAGGCCCGTGATCGCCGCGTCGCCCGCCCCGATGCGATAGCTGCTGACCCCTCCGCCGATCTGCGTGGCGGCCAGCAGAATCCGCTCTCCTCCGATCTCGGCCACGAGCAGATCGGAAATCGAGGACAGCCAGCGTTGTTGCGTGACACCGAAGGTGGTCACGTGGCGATAGGCGATCATGGGATTTCAGCTGGGTTCGGAAAGGCGGATTCGGTTGCGGAACTATCCTAAGGAATAGGGCCGTCAGGCTTTCTGAACAAAGGATGGATGGCTTGCATTTTATGCAAGCCGGGCGCGGTCCCTCAGATCGGGGTCGCGTCCGGGGTGTCCGCCAGCGGACCATAGAGGATCAGCCCCGGCTGGACCGCAGGCCCCTTGGCCAGCATCCGGGCCAGCCCCTCGACCGTGCTGCGCAGCAGCCGCTGGCCGGGATGGCCGACGGCCTCGGCGAACAGGGCGGGCGTGTCGGCGGGCAGGCCGTGGGCGATCAGCCCCTCGGACAGGCGGGGCCAGCTGCGCTGCCCCATGAAGACCGCCGTGATGACGCCGGGATCGGCCAGCGCGGCCCAGTTGATGTCTTGGGGCAGCTGGCCCGTGATGTCCGCGCCGGTGACGAACTGCACCCGCCGCGCGGTCAGGCGGCGCGTCAGCGGCATCCCCGCCGCCGCAGCCGCCGCCGAGGCCGAGGTCACACCCGGCACGATCTGGAACGGAATGCCCGCCTGCGCCAGGGCCACGATCTCTTCCTCGAGCCGGCCGAAGATGCCGCTGTCGCCGGATTTCAGGCGCACCACGCGACGGCCCGCGCGGGCATGGTCGATCAGAAGCGCGTTCACCGCCTCCTGCTTGGCCGAGGGGCGGCCCGCGCGCTTGCCGACCGCGATCAGGTCCGCATCGGGATGCGCGTGATCCAGCACCGGCCCCGAGGCCAGGTCGTCGAACAGCACGACCTCGGCCTCGGCCAGAAGGCGGGCGGCCTTCAGGGTCAGCAGCTCGGGGTCACCCGGTCCCGCCGACACGAGCGAGACGAAGCCGGATTGTTCAGCGATGTCGGACATGTCGGAAAATGCCTTGCGGAACAGCGTTTCATCCCAGCTATACCACGATGACAGGTGTGACAATGCCGCGCATTTGCATGGCATCCATGCCGCGCGATGAAACCTTTCGGCCCCCATGCGTTGGGTGGGCAGAGGAATTCGGAGGAACGGAATGACGGTGATCTGCTGGTTTCGGCGCATGTTGCGGCTGGACGACCATCCTGCGCTGGTCGCGGCGGCACGCGAAGGCGCGGTGATCCCGCTGGTCATCCTTGCCCCCCAGGAGGCACGCCTGCGCCCCGCCAGCGCGCAGCGGCAGGCCATGTCGCTGCCCCGGCTGGAGGCGTCGCTGAGATCGCGCCACAGCCGCCTGATCGTGCGGCGCGGCGACCCCGCCGAGGTGCTGGAGGCCATCGCCCGCGAGACCGGCGCCGACACGGTGCACACCACCACCGGCTTTCCCTTCTACAGCGATCACGGGCTGAAGGCCGCCGTCGAACGCGGCGGCGCGACGCTGTGCCTGCATCACCCCGCCGACCTGATCCCGCGCGGATCGGTCACGACCAAGACCGGCGATCCCTACAAGGTCTTCACCCCGTTCTGGAAATCCATGCGCCAATGCGACATCGCGCAGCCGCTGGACGCGCCCTCGCTGTCGTCGCCCGACCGCTGGCCCGACAGCGACGGGCTGGACTGGCCCGAGGCCCGCAGGGCGATGCGCCGCGGCTGGGATGTCATGGCCGAGCACATCCGCCCGGGCGAGGACGAGGCCCTGGACCGGCTGGACGCGTTCATGTCCGACGACATGGCCGACTACAAGGCGAACCGCGACCTGCCTTGGCGCGAACACGGCACGTCGGAACTGTCCGACAGCCTTGCCGTGGGCGAGATCAGCGCCCGCCGCATCTGGCATCGCTGCCTGCCCGCGCTGCACGATGGCCGCAAGGGCGCCGAGACCTTCATGTCCGAGCTGGCCTGGCGCGAATTCGGGCGCGAGCTGATGCATCAGAGCCCGAAGATGGACAGCGACAACTGGCGCGACGAATGGGCCGATTTCCCGTGGAAGCGCGACAACGCCGAGGCCGAGGCATGGAAGCGCGGCCAGACCGGCATCGCGATGGTCGATGCGGGCATGAGAGAGCTGTATGTCACCGGCCGCATGCACAACCGCGTGCGAATGATCACCGGCAGCTATCTGACCAAGAACCTGCTGACGGATTGGCGCGTGGGGCTGGAATGGTTCGAACATGCGCTGATCGACTGGGACGCGGCCTCGAACGCGATGAACTGGCAATGGGTCGCGGGCAGCGGCGCGGATTCCGCGCCCTTCTTCCGCATCTTCAACCCCGACACCCAGGCCGAGAAGTTCGACGCCAAGGGCAGGTATCGCGACTTCTGGCTGAACCCCGAATCCAAGGGTGCCAAAAGCTTTGCCGAGGCCGCGCCCGAATCCTGGAAGATCGACCTGAAGAAGAAGCACTATCCCGCCATGTCCTTGGGCGAGAGCCGCAAGCGCGCGCTCAGCGCCTACCAGGACCTCAAGGGCTGAGCGGGCATGAGGGACGCGCTGATGATCGGGGCCTCGGGTGGGATCGGACAGGCGATGACGCGGCTGCTGGAATCGCGCGGCGTCGCGGTGACGGGGCTGTCGCGCAGCCGTGACGGGCTGGATCTGACCGATGCCGCGTCGGTCGAACGCCACGCCGGGGCGTTGCAGGATCGCAGCTTCGATCTGGTGATGAACACGACCGGCGCGCTGGTGATCGACGGGCACCAGCCCGAAAGGACCACCGATGCCATCGACGCCGACGCCATGGCCGCGCAGTTCGCGCTGAACGCCACCGGGGTCGCGCTGGCAGTTCGGCATTTCGCGCCCCTGATGCGGCGCGACGCGCGGGCGGTCTTTGCCACGCTGTCGGCGCGTGTCGGCTCGATCGGGGACAACCGGCTGGGGGGCTGGGTCGCCTATCGCGCCGCCAAGGCCGCGCAGAACCAGATCCTGCGCACGGCCGCGATCGAGTGGTCGCGCCGCAACCGGCATTCGGTCTTTCTGGCACTGCATCCCGGCACGGTCGAAACGCCCCTGACCGCGAAATACGCGGCCCGCCATCCGACCATCACACCCGAACGCAGCGCCGAGGCACTGCTGGAAGTGATCGAACGCGTCCCCCCCGAGGACAGCGGCAGCTTCTGGGACTGGAAGGGTCAGCGCGTCCCCTGGTAGGCCAGCGCGCGCCGGCCTATCGCCAAGGCTGCCACCGAGGCCACGACCACCGGCAGCCATGCCCCGCGTCCCGCATTGGCCGCGACGATCCCCGCAAGCGCCCAGATCACCGCGAGGGAAAAGGCGGGCTCGTCCCGGCGCAGCGACTGGACGGCCAGCGCGATGGCCGTCACGGCAATCAGGCACAGGATCGCCGCCGCCATCGCGGGCAGCACCCCGTGCCCCGCCAGCCAGATCCCGACCGACACGCCCGACGCCGCCGTCAGCCAGCCCGCAAGGACCGCGACGGGACGTCCCTCGAACCAGGGGTCGCGGCGACCGGCGCAGATCATCGCAAGGCATGAGGCCGCCCACATGATCAGGATCAGGATCGTCGCCAGCCCCGGCAGCACCTGCGCTACGGGGATCCAGAGGAACCCGACGACCAGCGCCACCAGAAGCGGCGCGCGCATGGGCAGCCAGTCCTCGTCCCCCGCGCGCCGCCACAGCCCGAACGCCGCGCCGATGATCAGCCACAGATAGATCGGCCCCCAGATCGCGAAGGCCCAGCCCGCGGGCTGGATCGGCGGATCGTCCTGAGGGATCGGGAACAGGTCGGCAGAGTAGCCCGCGAAGCCGGGAAAGATCACCGGTGACAGGGCAAAGGCGATGGCCGCGACCAGCACCGCGGCGGCAAGGGTGCGATTGGACATGTCCTTGGTCCTTCGGGTCGTTCTCATGGCCAACCCCGGCGCGGCGGCGAATGTTCCCCCGGTCTTGACCCCGCAAGGGCCCGCGTGAATGAATGTCGGCCCGCACCCAAGGCCAGCCGCACGAAGATCGACGCACCGCATGAAGCTCAAGGAATTCGCCAAGCTGGTCGGCATGTCGCCCACCACCGTCAGCCGCGCCCTGAACGGCCACCCCGAGGTTAGCGACCGGACGCGCCTGCGCATCGTCGAGGCCGCCCGCGAGCACGGATACTCGGCCAACGCCCATGCCAGCTTCCTGGCCAAGGGGCATGGCAACATCATCGGCTGCGTCATCCCGATCACCGGCCGGAACGAGATCGTGAACCCGATCTATGCCGATTTCCTTGCAGGCGTGGGCGAGGAATGTGCCGCCCGCCGGTTCGAGATCAACCTGTCGGTCGTGCCCGACGACGACCAGTCCGACGCCTATCGCGCGCTGCATTCGCGCGGGCTGATCGGCGGCGTGATCGTGCAGTTCCCGCGCCACGACGATGCGCGCCCGGCGCTTCTGGATGCGCTCGGGCTGCCATATGTCGTGCATGGGCGGGTCAGTTCGCATCGCGCGGATTACGGCTGGGTGGACGTGAACAACCAGCGGGCCTTCGAACGCGCGGCGGGATTCCTGATCCAGCTGGGGCACCGCCGCATCGCCCTGCTGAACGGGGACGAGCGGTTGGACTTCGCCTTCCGCCGCCGCGAGGGGTATCTGAAGGCCCTGCGCGACGGCGGCATCGCGCCCGATCCCGCGCTGATGACCGCGGACGAGATGACCTCGGCACAAGGGTATGCCAACGCGCTGCGGCTGCTGGATGCGCCGAACCCGCCGACCGCGATCCTGTGCTCGGCCACCATGATCGCCATCGGTGTCCGGCAGGCGCTGGAGGAACGCGGGCTGCAGCTGGGCCGCGACCTGTCGGTCGTAACCTTCGACGACGACCTGTCCTATTATGCCAATCGCGACGGCGTGCCCGTCTTCACGGCCATGCGATCCTCGGTGCGCGAGGCGGGCAACCGCTGCGCGGGCCTGCTGATCGACCGGATCGAGAATGGCGGCGCACCGCGTCAGGACCTGCTCGAGGCCGAGCTGGTCGTCGGTCAGTCCACCGCCCCGCCGCCGGCCTGAGAAACCGCACGACGCGCCGCGCGCAGGTCGTCGGGCGTGTTCACATTGCGGAACGGGTCCTGCGGCATGGCGGGCCATTCCACCAGCACCGCGCCATGCGCGCGGGTCAGGTCGCGCACGCGCCGGTTCCCCGCCACCAGCCGCACGCGCAGATCGTCCCGCAACGCGACCGGCCACAGCCCGATCACCGGATGTTCGTGCAGCCCCGCCTCGTCGCGACTGGCGGCCAGCGCCAGCCCGCCATCGCCCGCCGCCCCGGCCAGCCGTTGCACAAGGTCGGACGGCAGGAACGGCGTGTCGCCCGCCACCGTGACGACCTGCGCCGCACCGCCTGCCGCCGCCCATTCCATCGCCGCAAGAATGCCCGCCAAGGGACCATGATTGCCCGCGATATCATCCGCGATCACCGGCAGGCCGTGATCCGCGAAACGCGCGGGATCGCCATTCGCGTTGATCGCAAGGCGCCCCGCCTGCGGTGACAACCGCCCGACGATCATCGACAGCATCGAGGTTTTCCCCAGCATCAGCAGGGGCTTGTCGCCGCCGCCCATGCGGGTCGCGCGGCCTCCGGCAAGGATCACGGCGGGCGTCTTCATCCCGCGATCAGTGACCGCAACCCGCATCGCTGGCAAGAGGCGCGATTCTTGACTTCTTTCGTCGGAATCGTTACCCGCCGGAAACAGTCAAGTAATCCCATGCCGACGGAGATCGAAGATGAGCGGACTTGGAGCAACCCTGACGGCCCTGCCGCTGTTCGGCATGATCCGCGACGGCGGCTGGACGATGTGGCTGATCGCCGCGCTGTCGGTCGTGACCGTGGCAGTGATCCTGTGGAAGATCTTCGCGCTGTGGCGCATGGGCGTCTGGGGCGGATCGCATTCGCGCCGCGCCGTGACGCTGTGGTCGCAGGGCCGTGGCCGCGATGCGCTGATGGCCGTGCGTGGCCGCCCCTCGGCGCGGGCGCGCGTGGCGCAGGCCGCCATCGGCACCTCGCTCGATCCGCGCTTCGACGACCGCGCCGCCCGAGAGGAGACGACCCGCGTCGCGCGCCAGACCCTCTATCGTTCGCGCGAGGGGCTGCGCGCATTGGAGCTGATCGCCACCATCGCGCCGCTTCTGGGCCTGCTGGGCACGGTTCTGGGCATGATCAGCGCGTTCCAGGTCCTGCAGAGCAGCGGCAACCAGGCCGATCCTTCCGACCTGGCAGGCGGCATCTGGGAGGCGCTGCTGACCACCGCCGCGGGCATGGCCGTCGCCATTCCGGCGGGGGTCGCGCTGTCCTGGTTCGAAAGCATCGCCGACCGCCTTCAATCCGACCTGGAGGATCTGGCCAGCCGCGTCTTCGTCAAGCGTGACGCCCCCGACACCGCCCCCATGCTGCAGGCCGCGGAATGAGCCATTCGCCCGAGGACACGGCGATCGACCTGGGCCCGCGCCGGCATCCCCGCCGGATGTCGCTGACGCCCATGATCGACGTTGTCTTCCTGCTGCTGATCTTCTTCATGCTGGCCTCGCGCTTCGGAATGGATGCGGTGCTGCCCATCGCGGGCGGGTCCGAAGGGGCCGCCAGCGAATGGCAGGGCGCGCCGCGGCTGGTCGATATCCGTCCGGATGGGCTGGCGCTGAACGGCACGCCGGTCGATCCCGCCGACCTGCCCGACGCGCTGGCGCGGATCATGCCCGACCCGACCGCGGGGGTCATCCTGCGCGCGCAGGACGACGCGCAGCTGCAGCGGCTGGTCGATGTCATGGACCTGCTGAACGGCGCGGGTCTGAACAACCTCATCCTGATCGAGTGATCCCATGCGCATCGACATGCCCCCAAGGCGCCCGCGCGGCGAATCGATCATCCCGATGATCAACGTGGTGTTCCTGCTGCTGATCTTCTTCCTGCTGACGGCGCAGATCGCCCCCTCGACCCCGTTCCCGCTGACGCCCCCCGACAGCGCCTCGGATGTCGAGGCCGAGGCCCGCGACGTGCTGTTCCTGTCGGCGGATGGCGAACTGGCCTGGAACGACGCGCGGGACGAGGCCGTCTGGCCCGCCATCGCCGCGCGCGAAACCGATGGCCCGATCGAGATCCGCGCCGATGCCGCCACCCCCGCCGCCACGCTGGCCGCGCATCTGAAGTCGCTGCGCGAGTTGTCGGACGGCGGCGCGCGCCTTGTCGTCAGCGGAGGTTGACCCCATGCCCACGCGCCGCCTTGCCGAAACCGCCGGGTTCTTCGTGATCGCAGCCTCGTTGCATGTCGCGGCCTTCGCGGCGTTCCTGCCCGATGACGGCCCGCAGAAGGGGGCCGCCGCCGATGCGCCCCCCGCCCAGCTGGCCGCGGGCGGCGCCGAGGTGCAGGCCATGGTCGCCGAATGGGAGGCCCCGCCCGAGATCGCGGAGCCCGCGCCCGCACCGCAGCCCCAGCCGGAACCCGTGGCCGAACCCGCGCCGCAGCAGCCCGCGCCCGAACCGGAACCCGTCCGCACGGCGGCCCTGCCGCAGCCCATGCCGGCCCAGCCCTCGATGTCGCAGCCGAACCTGCCCGAGCCGCCCGAAGCGCCCGAAATCGAGGCCCCCTCGGAACTGGCGCTCAGCAGCTCGACCCGGCCGGACGCCCGCCCCGAGCGGCCCGCGCCGCGCCGTCAGCCCGAGCCGGAACCGGACCCCCA
>NZ_CAMZMW010000026.1:0-22624 GCF_947311865.1 Paracoccus sp. PARArs4
GAGGGTCTTTCTGTCCGCCGTCGCTCTCGCCGCAACTGTCATCTTCTGGCTTTGAAAATTAACGAGTCTGGAGCCTAGCGGATCCTGCGGCTGAAGCAGCGCGGTGCCTCGATCACGAAGTGGAAGAACAGCCGCCTTCCGGAAGCGAAGAGTTACGCCTCTTGTAAGGTCAGCTCGTCTATGACTGGGGTGTCGCACAAGCCGGTCTGCGGCGTGATATTCGCTCGCCCATTCAGCACGCGATCCACAGTCGCTGTCCCGAGAACCGCCAGCCGCGCAGCCTACATGGCGGGAAAGCTATGAGTCGTCTAATGCAATTTCTGATAAGTCACGACGCATCGCGCAACCACGGTCGGGGCCAGGATCGGGCCATCGAAAGCGAGGATACCATGAAGGACAAGACCCGGGCCGCAAGCGGCTTCTACGATCCCCAGACCTGCGACCTGCGCGAATTCGAGGCGCTGATCGCGCAGACGACAACCCACGACATGGCAGAGCTGAGGCCCAAGCTGTCGGATCCTGCCGCTCGGCGCGTGTTGATGGCGAAGCGGGCGGCTGTGCTGAATATCGGCCCCGGCGTCGTCGCGCTGCACCGGACCTATGAAGATACCGCCATCCTCGATCGGGCGCGCGCAGCCTATGACCGGATCATCGATCAGGAACGCCGGGAAAGCGGCGCAAGGGCGGATCATTTAGCAACCGCAGGGGCGAACGACCGGATCTGGGACTAGGCCGAGGCGCTGTGGGAGGCCGCACCCGAGATCTGCATGCGCTATTTTGCGAACCGACGATTGCAACCCTTTGCGAGGCATGGCTGTGGACGGACTACCATGTGGCCGGGCAGGTCAACCAGGTGCGTCCGGGTGGCGCGGCGCAGCAGGCGCATCGCGATTACCACCTTGGCTTCAAGACCGCGGGTGTCAGCGCAAGCTATCCCGGGCATGTGCACGACGTCTCCCCCGTCCTGACGCTTCAGGGCGCGATCACGCATTGGGCATGCGCGTCGAAACCGGACCGACGAAGCTGTTGCCATTCTCGCAGGCCTATCGCCCGGGTTATGCCGCGTGGCGCCGTGCTGATTTCCGCGCCCTGTTCGAGGAACACCATCTCCAGCTGCGCCTGCACTAGGGCGACACGCTGTTCTTCAATCCCGCGCGGTTCCATGCGGGCGGCACGAACAGCAGCGCCGAGATCATGCGCTGCGTGAACCTGCTGCAAGTCTCGTCCGCCCTCGGGGGCGCGATGGAGGCGATGCATCGCGACCGCATGTGCAGGCTTGTCCTTCCCCATTCCGCCAAGGCGCAGAGATTGCTGGACGCGGCCATCGACGCAACGGCCGAAGGATACTCCTTTCTCACGAACCTGGACCGCGACCTGCCCACAAACGGGCTGGTTTCCGAAACGCAAGCCGACTTCTTCTGCCGCGCGACAAGGGAGGGGTGGACGCCGAAACCTTCAGCCAGCGCCTCGACCGCACAGCCGCGCGCGGCGACCCTGGCCCCTCGAATACGGCCGCCCATGTCCCTGCGCCCGCCTTCTTGCGCAAAAGGATTTCGTTCATGATCTGGACAGGGCGTTCCCGGCGATGCATCGTCTGCGCCGTGCGATCCGACCGAGGAGGATCGGCACGCAACTCATCCCGCGCGACCCGCGGGACGACCGAAACGAAAGAGGACCACGGACGATGGCCGATACCCCTACCCCCCAGATCATTTACACCAAGGTGGATGAGGCGCCCGAGCTGGCCTCGGCCTCGCTGCTGCCGATCATTCGCCGCTTCGCTTCGGCCGGGGGGATCGAGGTCGCCACGCGTGACATCTCTCTGGCGGGGCGCATCATCGCGGCCTTCCCCGAACGTCTGACGCCCGAGCAGGCGCAAGACGACGACCTTGCGGGCCTGGGTTCGCTGGTCAAGACGCCCGAGGCGAACGTGATCAAGCTGCCCAACATCTCGGCCTCGGTGCCGCAGCTGGTCGGCGCGATCAAGGAACTGCAGGCGCAGGGCTTCGACCTGCCGGATTACCCCTACGAGCCCGCCACCGACGAGGAACGCGAGATCCGCGCCCGTTACGACGCGCTGAAGGGTTCGGCCGTGAACCCCGTCCTGCGCGAAGGGAACTCGGATCGCCGTGCCGCGCGCGCGGTCAAGAACTATGCCAAGGCGCATCCGCACTCGATGGGCACCTGGTCGCCCGACAGCAAGACGCGCGTGTCCTCGATGCCCGAGGGCGATTTCCGCCGCAACGAGGCATCCGTCACGCTGAGCGCGGCGCAGGCCGGTCCCGTCAGCATCCAGCTGACCGATGCGGGCGGCAACACCACCGTCCTGAAGGAAGGCATCAACCTGCCCGAGGGCACCGTGGTCGATGCCAGCTTCATGTCGGTCGCGCATCTGCAGGACTTCCTGAAATCCGAGATCGAGCGCACGCAGGCCGAAGGCACGCTGTTCTCGGTCCACCTCAAAGCCACGATGATGAAGGTCTCGGACCCGATCATCTTCGGCCACGTGGTCCGCACCTGGCTGGCCCCGGTCTTCGAACGTCACGGCGATGCGATGGCCGCGGCGGGCGTCGATCCGAATGGCGGCCTGGGTTCCGTCCTGGCCCGCATCGACGAGATGCCCGAGGGCGCCAAGATCCGCGCCGAGATCGAAGAGCTGATGGGCCAGCGCCCGCCGCTGTATATGGTCAATTCCGACAAGGGGATCACCAACCTGCACGTGCCGTCGGACGTCATCATCGACGCCTCGGTTCCGGCGCTGCTGCGCGCGGGCGGCAAGGCATGGGGTCCCGACGGGGCCGAGGCCGACACCAACTGCGTCATCCCCGACACCTCCTATGCGCCCGTCTATGACGAGAGCGTCCGCTACTTCAAGGAGACCGGCGCGCTGGATCCGGCGACCGCGGGCACGGTGCAGAACATCGGCCTGATGGCGCAGAAGGCCGAGGAATACGGCTCGCACCCGACCACGTTCGAGATCCCGGCCGACGGCACCGTCACCGTGGTCGCGGCGAATGGCGACCAGCTGCACAGCCATACCGTCCAGAAGGGCGACATCTGGCGCATGTGCTCGACCCGCAAGGCCGCGATCGAGGACTGGGTCCGCCTGGCCATCGACCGCCAGCGCCTGGAAGGCTGCAAGGCCGTGTTCTGGCTGGACGAGACCCGTCCCCACGACCGCGAGCTGCTGGCCTATGTCCACCCGATCCTGGCCGAGGCCGGCGTCGCCGACCGCTTCACCGTGCTGGCGCCGCGCGAGGCGACCCGCCTGTCCTTCGAGACCATCCGCGCCGGTGACGACATCATCGCGATCAGCGGCAACGTGCTGCGCGACTATCTGACCGACCTGTTCCCGATCCTGGAGCTGGGCACCTCGGCCAAGATGCTGTCCATCGTCAAGCTGATGCAGGGCGGCGGCATGTTCGAGACCGGCGCGGGCGGCTCGGCCCCCAAGCACGTCCAGCAGCTGCAGGAGGAAAACCACCTGCGTTGGGACAGCCTGGGCGAGTTCTGCGCCCTGGGCGAGAGCCTGAAGTTCCTGGCCGAGGCCTCGGGCAACGAGAAGGCCCGCACCCTTGCCGCCGCCGTCGAGGCCGCGACGCAGGGCGTGCTGGACCACGAACGTTCGCCGGGCCGCAAGGCGGGTCAGCCGGACAACCGCGACAGCCACTACTTCTTCGCGCTGTACTGGGCCGAGGCGCTGGCAGGTCAGACCGAGGACGCCGACCTGGCAGCCGAGTTCGCACCCATCGCCCGCGACCTGCGCGAGAAGCAGGACCAGATCATCGCGGAACTGCGCGCCGATCGCGGCAAGCCCGCCGATCTGGGCGGCTACTATCACGCCGATCCGGCCAAGGTCGCGGCGGTCATGCGCCCCTCGGCGACGCTGAACGCGATCATGGGCTGATCACCCCCGGGGGCGGCGCGCAACATGCGCGCCGCCCTTTTTCTGTCCACTTACTGTTCGTTAGCGGGATTTTTTCGAACGGTTCGAAGTCGTCTCTCCTACTTCCGCCGCTTTTTTGCATGCCCGCCGATCCTGGTCTGGATGCCCGCCAATGCCGGCATCCGACCCAAGAACTGCGCCGAGACCCCTCGGGGTCTGATTGTGATCGGGCGCGGCACCAACGCCCTATGGTCACAGATGCTCAAATGCGGTGGGCACGAGACCCGTGGCATTTATCTTGCAGCGCATAGGGATCGAGCACTCAGCCATGGGCTGACGCATGTAGGCAACCTCAACCATGCCTCGGCCTATCAGAAACGTGGTGCCGAAGGTCGTCCTGACTTTCGCGGTACTGCCGATGGCCCGTCTGGGCTTGAGAATTCGGGCCGCTTGCGTATTCCGCGCTGACGCTGCTGGACCTATCCGTGCCGACAACCACCGGCGGCGGCTCGGCGCTGTAAAATCGATCGCAGGCGAATGGCTCGCCTGAACACGGCAGTCTTCTCCGAACAGGGCCATCACGACACCTTAAACTTCTGCGCGGGCGAGTCCGATTTGGCAGACCGCGCCACCGAGGACGCCTTCTGGAGCTATCGCTATTCCAGCCACGATGAACGCGCGGGCCTTTGGAAACGCATCGCGGACGAGATCGACGCACGCAGCGCACGGATCAACTGGATCGGCACCGGGAAACCAGCTTGCCCAAAGCGCGGCTGGACCACGGGGCCGCTGCGCATGTTCGACACCCATATCCGCGACGCCACCCTACCCGGCCGTCAGCCGCTACCTCACCCCGTCCTGCGGATGATCCAACGCCCCATCGGCCCTGTCGCGGTCTTCGGTGTGACGAGTTTTCCGCTGGCACTCTCGATCGCGGGCGGGGACGCCATCGCAGGCTGCCCGCGGTGCTCAGGGGGCACGGCGCCCATCCCGGCACCGCCGCAGGGGGATCGTTGCCGCAATCGCGGCCTGCGGCATGCATCCCGGCGCCTTCTCGATGATCCAAAAGATTACCGGCAAGTCGGACATCCCCGAGGCGATCATGCCCTCGGACCTGTAAGCCGTGGCGATCCGCGCGGGGTCGTGCCCGCGCGGACCTGCCATCTCAGCCCTTCTTGTCGCCAGCGGCGGCGGTCGGCAGCTCGATATTGATTTCGAGGCTGGACATGTTGTCGCCGCGATCCATCCTGACCTTGACATCCTTGTCGTTGATCGGGACATGCTTGCGGATCGCCGCGACGATATCGCGCTGCAGCATCGGCAGGTAATCGGCCTCGGCCACGCCGCTGCTGCTGCGTTCATGGGCCAGCAGGATCTGCAGGCGGTCCTTGGCTGTCTGCGCGCTCTTGGGCGGGTGCTTCCTGCGTGCAAAACCGAAGAAGCTCATGAGGCACGTCCGAACAGCCGCTGCAGCAGGCCGGGCCGACGTTCACCTTCCATGCGCATCTCGACATCCTTGCCGGTCAGGCGGGCCACCGCGTCCTCGTAGGCCTGCGATGCGGCCGAAGGGCCGTCCAGCGTCACCGGGGTGCCGACATTCGACGCCTTCAGGATCGCCTTGCTTTCGGGCACGACACCCAGAAGCGGCACGGCCAGGATCTCCAGCACGTCCTCGACGGTCATCATCTCGCCGGTATTGACGCGATCGGGATCGTAGCGGGTGATCAGCACCTGCGCCTTGATCGCGTCGGCGCCGTCGGTCTCGGCGCGCTTGGTCTGGCTGCTGAGAAGGCCCAGCACCCGGTCGCTGTCGCGGACCGAGGACACCTCGGGGTTGGTCACGACCACGGCCTCGTCGGCGAAATGCATCGCCATCTGGGCGCCGTGCTCGATCCCCGCGGGGCTGTCGCAGATGATATAGTCGAATTCCTGCTTCAGCTCGTTCAGGACCTTCTCGACGCCGTCCTTGGTCAGCGCGTCCTTGTCCCGCGTCTGCGAAGTTGGCAGGATCGACAGCGTCTCGACCCGCTTGTCCTTGATCAGCGCCTGCTTCAGCTTGGCATCGCCCTGGATGACGTTGATGAAGTCGAAGACGACGCGACGCTCGCAGCCCATGGTCATGTCCAGGTTGCGCAGCCCGACATCGAAGTCGATCACGACCGTGCGGAAGCCCTGCTTGGCCAGCCCCGCCGAAATGGCCGCGGAAGATGTCGTCTTGCCGACGCCCCCCTTGCCGGAAGTCACGACGATCACCCGCCCGAGCGGCGCGGTGTCCTTGGATTCAGTCGTCACGCGATCACCTCCATCCGTAGTTTCTCATTCTCAAGGAATATGTGCGTGCAGCGCTGGCGGGCGGCCTCTTCCAGGTTCTCGTTGGTCTGGTAGAGGCCGGCGATCGCGACCAGTTCGGCATTGAGGCTCTGGCAGAAGATATGCGCGCCCTCGTCGCCGTGGCATCCCGCCATCGCGCGGCCGCGCAGGTTGCCATAGACGTGGATGTTGCCCGCCGCGACCAGCTCCGCCCCCGAGGCGACCGATCCGATCACCGTCAGGTCGCCCTGTTCGGCGACGATCATCTGGCCCGAACGGACGGGCGTGCGCACGACCTTGTTCAGCGGGGCCTGGGGGGCGGGGGCCGCCTGCGGCTGCGCGGGGGCCTGCGGGGTCGCGCGTGCGGGCCGGGGTTCGCGCGGCAGGGGCGCGTCGCGGCCACCCTCGACCGGGATCAGGCCCATGCCCTGCAGCGCCGCGCGGTCCAGCGCGCCCGCATTCTCGACGCCGAAGACGCGGAACTCTCGGTTGCGCAGGTTCGCGACCAGATCGCCAAGCGCCGCGGGGTCCGCGAAGCCGGGCGCCTGCGCAAGGTCCAGCACCATCGGCGCGCCCGCGAAGAATTGCGGCGTGCGCAGCAGCTGTTCGTCCAGCTGCGTATAGAAGGCATCATCCGCGACATCGGACACGATGCGCAGCGACAGCGCGGTCAGAAAGCGCCCGCGCACCTGAAATGGCATGACGGTTGCCGGCCCTTGGTCGCGCCGGGCCCGGACTGATCGATCGGACAATTCGACACTCTGCTCCTGCTTTGCGGCAGATCACGGCAGGGACTGCCGCGCTGCTCTTCTTGCATTCCCCCTTTTCACGAACTGACGGCGGACGGAAGGCGTCCCGCGCAAAATTGCGCAGGAACCTGCCTGCAGGGCGGCTTTCGGCGGGGGTCAGCCGGCGCGCTGGAACATTCCGAACAGGTCGCGCGGGTCGTCGGGATCCGCGATCATGTCCAGGGCCGTGAAGAAGGGCGTGCCTTCGATCGCCTGCGCGACATATCGCAGGGCGCTGAAATCCTCGATGGCGAAGCCCACGCTGTCGAACAGGGTGATCTGGCGGTCATCCGTACGCCCCGCGACATCGCCCGTGATCACCTGCCACAGCTCGGTCACGGCATGGTCGGGGTCAAGCTGCTGGATCTCGCCCTCGATGCGGGTCTGGGGCGGGTATTCCACGAAGATCCGCGAGCGCAGCAGGATGTCGCGATGCAGTTCGGTCTTGCCCGGACAGTCGCCGCCGATGGCGTTGATATGGACGCCGCTGCCGACCATGTTGTCGGTGAGGATGGTCGCGTACTGCTTGTCGGCGGTGCAGGTGGTGATGATCTGCGCCCCCTCGATCGCCTCTTGCGAGGAACGGCATTCGACCACCGTCAGACCGCTGCCGGCAAGGTTTCGGGCACAGCGTTCCGTGGCCGCCGGATCGATGTCGTACAGGCGCACGCTGTCGATCCCGCAGACCGCCTTGAAGGCCAGGCACTGGAATTCCGACTGCGCGCCGTTGCCGATCATCGCCATGGTCCGGGCGCCCTTCGGTGCCAGATGCCGGGCGGCCACCGCGCTGGTGGCGGCGGTGCGCAGCGCGGTCAGCAGGGTCATCTCGCTCAGCAGCTTGGGATAGCCGCTGTTCACGTCGGCCAGCAGGCCGAAGGCGGTCACGGTCTGCAACCCCTCGGCCATGTTCTTGGGATGGCCGTTCACGTATTTGAAGCCATAGGTCTCGCCGTCCGAGGTCGGCATCAGCTCGATCACGCCGACATCGGAATGGCTGGCAACGCGGGGGGTCTTGTCGAACAGCGGCCAGCGGCGGAAATCGGCCTCGATCTGGTCGGCCAGGTCGGTCAGCACCTTCTCGATCCCGATATGGTGGACAAGGCGCATCATGTTCTCGACCGAGACGAAGGGAACATAGGCGAGTTTCGAGGGAAGCGGAGCCATGGGAACCTCTTATGCGGGAATGGGGGAACGGGCCGACAGATGCAGCCCGGCGATCATGCAACGGACCGAGCCGCCCGCATGTTCGATGGTGGGAATGTCCAGCGGCAGCAGCGCGACATGGCGTTCCAGACCCGCGCGCTGCGCGCCATCCAGCGACCGCAAGGCGCGCGAGGACAGCGCAAGGACCAGCCCGTCGCGGCCCTGCAATTCGATTGCGTTGCCCGCGAAATCGGCGATCTGGGCGTGGGTCAGTTCGACGATGTCGCGTTCGCCGCGGCGCAGACGCTCGGCCACCTCGCGGCGGCGCGGGGCGTCGGGGATCTCGTCCAGCCCGATCATCGCGAAATCGGTGCCGATGCACATCAGGACATTGGTGTGATAGATCGGCTTGCCCTGCGCATCGAGCGCGTCAAAGACGATGGGTTCGTAGTTGAAATGCGTGCAGAACCGTTCCAGCAGGATCTCGCTGGTGCGTTTCGACCGGGCGGCATAGGCGACGCGTTCCAGATGGTCGATGACCATCGCGCCGGTGCCCTCCAGGAACAGATCGTCCTGTTCCAAGCCGGAATAGTCGATGATGTCCTGCACGCGGTAGCTGTGCTTCAGCATGTTCAGCACATCCTGCCGCCGTTCGGCGCGGCGGTTCTGCGAATACATCGGATAGACCGCGACATGCCCGCCCGAATGGGTCGAGAACCAGTTGTTGGGAAAGACCGAATCCGGGGTGACGGTGCCTTCGTCCTCGAACAGGTGGACGCGGATGCCTGCACCCGTCAGCGCGGCCGCCGCGCGTGTCACCTCGGCATGGGCCATGCGGGCGATGGTCGTGGGGTCGCTGCCGGCGCTGGTCTGGAAATGGTTGTCCTGCGCGGTGGCAGCATTAGGGGTGAAGTGATGCGGCCGGATCATGACGACCGAGGCCGGGGCCTGAAGCGAGGAACGGGGCATGGATGCCTCCTTTGGGACGTTCCTGTCAGGATAGCTGCGGTCCTTGACGGATTGCATGGCCATGGTGATAGATCTGGCAACCATGATTACGCATATTGCCAATACCGGATGTAAGTTTTGCCATGCATGTCTATGACGAACTGGACCGGAACCTGATCGCCATCCTGCGCGAGGATGGGCGCGCGCCGGTGTCCAAGCTGGCGCAGCTTCTGGGGGTGTCGCGGGCCACGGTGCAGGCGCGGATGGATCGGCTGCTGGACAGCGGCGCGGTGCTTGGCTTCACCATCCGCGCCCGCGAGGACAGCGGCCCGCAGGGCGTGCGCGCGATCATGATGATCGAGGTGTCGGGCCAGTCCACCACGCAGGTCATCCGCAGCCTGCGCGGCATCGCGGCGCTGCATCAGCTGCATTCGACCAATGGCAACTGGGACCTGGTCGCCCATCTCAGCGCCGAGAGCCTTGCCGATTTCGACCGCGTCCTGCGCGAGGTCCGCAACATCCCCGGCATCACGAACAGCGAAACCTCGATCCTGCTCAGTTCCGTCTGACGGGGTCGGGGACCGAACGCCCCCGACCCGCGCGGATCAGCGCGCCAGAACGCGGATGCGGCTGTCCCATTCCCCGCGATCGACATAGCAGCCGTGCAGGTGCCGGAACCCGGTCGAGGGGTCGAACGCCTCGCGGCCATGCATCACGCGGCGGTTGTCGAAGACGACCATCTCGCCCGCCGAGAGGCGCAGGGCGATGCCATAGGCCGGATCGCGCGTCATCCGCATGAACAGCTGATAGGCGCGATAGAAGCCCCCCATAACCGCCGGGTCCAGATCGAGGATATCCGCGATATGCGCGTTGAAGCAGACCTCGGAGATCTCGCCCGCATCATCCAGCGTGATCACCGCCTTGCGCGACCGGATATCGGTATCGCGGTCGTGAAAACGGAAGGGCACGGTG
The DNA here is from genome assembly GCF_947311865.1 of Paracoccus sp. PARArs4. Lineage (NCBI taxonomy): Bacteria > Pseudomonadati > Pseudomonadota > Alphaproteobacteria > Rhodobacterales > Paracoccaceae > Paracoccus > Paracoccus sp. PARArs4. The sequence goes on from NZ_CAMZMW010000026.1 coordinate 10,048, forward strand.
ACGGTCGACAGGATGCGGAACGCCTCGGGGTCGCGGTCGCGCAGGTCGCGTGCCACGGCCAGCCCGTCGCAGAAGGTGGACCCGCCGCCCTGCGCCTCGTTCGCAAGGCAGTGCAGGAACTGGTATCCGGGCGGCAGTTCCTGGTTGGTCAGGTCGGTATGCAGCGGCAGCGCGTCCGAGGTATAGGCCAGGTTGTTCGGATCGGGCTTCGACATCACCTCGAAGGTCAGGCCGAAATTCGTCTCTCGCAGGTGGCCGACGCGGCGGGCGATCGCGACGCCTGCCTCGGTCGTGTCGGCCAGACCGGTGACGATGGACAGGCCGAAGCGCTTGGTGTCGGCCAGCCAGTCCGCCAGCCCGCGATCGGTCCCGGCAATGGCCGCCGCATCGTGACGCGGCACGCCGCCCGCGCCCAGTTCGGCCCGCCACGGATGCAGCGGAATGTCGGCGGGATCGTGGCGCGCGGCGCCCGGACGGTTCGCCTTGATCCAGTCCAGATCGAAGCGGCTGGGCGCGTCGGCATCCTGCCATGTCAGCAGCAGCTCGTTGCCCGCGATCTCGGCATGGGCGGGCGCGATGTCCAGCGACACGGCGGTCAGGTCGAAGGTCCGCTCGCCCGTCTGGGGGTGAAAGCCCGACGGATCGGTGTCGCGCAGCCAGATGAAGGGAAAGCTTCCGGTGGTGCCGTCGGCCCAACGGATGTCGAGGCCCTCGGCCCCGGTGGCAAGGGTGGTGGTCATGTGTCTCTCCGGCGATGGAATGTCAGAATGGCGGTCAGGGACGCCCGCCGGGGGGCGGCCACCATTCGTGGGCCTTCGCATGGGGATGGCCCGGACTTCTTCCAAGGACGATGCACATTGGCGGCAGGAAACCACGGACGGCCCGCGTCTTGCAAGCGGATCCTGCCCACCGGATGCGAAAAGGGCCGCCCCCGAGGGGACGGCCCTGCAGTCGCGGCGATCGCGGTGAATCAGCCGAACAGCGCGTTGCAGATCAGCAGCATGACCAGCGCCGACATCCATGCCAGCGTGGTGGGCACCGACCACAGCAGCATCTGGTGCTTGGCGTTCTTCACGCCCAGCATGCGGTTGATCACCCAGAAATAGCTGTCGTTGAAATACCCGAACACCATCGAGCCGATGGCCGCCGCCTGCGCCGCGAACACCATGTTCACGTCCGGCATCGCCATCAGGATCGGGGCCGAGATGGACGCACCCGTGATCATCGCGACGGTCCCCGAACCCTGGATCATCCGCACCAGCGACGAGATCAGGAACGGAATCAGGATCGCGGGGATCGGCAGGCCGGCCACGGCCTCGCCGATGACATCGCCCGCACCCGAGGCCCGCAGCACCGCACCAAGCGCGCCGCCCGCACCGGTGACCAGCAGGATGATGCCCGCGCTTTCGACGCCCTGCTCCATATAGGCGATGGCGTCGGTCCGCGGCACGGTCGGGATCAGCGTGTAGACCGCGACCAGAAGGCCCAGGCCCACGGCGATGACCGGGTTCCCGATGAACGAGAACAGCTGCACCAGGAACGAGTTCGCAAGCTCGGCATCGCCCGAGGTCTTGACCACGAAGGTGGCCAGCGTGTTCAGGAAGATCAGCGCGATGGGCAGGACCAGCGGCAGGATCGACAGGAACAGCGACGGCAGCTCCTTCTGGCGCTCGGTCGCGGCTTCCTCGAACTGGCGATAGGCCGCGCCGATATCCTCGCCCGTGTCGTCGAGGATCATCTTTTCCAGCCGGGGGCCCATGAAGCGGCCATAGAAGACCAGGACCGCCATGCCCGGCAGCGTGAAGATCACGCCCCAGAAGATCATCAGGCCGATATCGATGCCATAGATCCCCGCGACGCCAAGCGGGCCCGGGGTGGGCGGCACGGCGTGGTGGGTCAGCATCAGGCCGCCCGCAAGGCTGATGCCAAGCGTCAGGATCGACTTGCCGGTCGAACGGGCCAGCGCCTTGATCAGCGGCGTCAGGATGACGAAGGCGCTGTCGCAGAAGATCGGGATCGACACGACATAGCCCGTCAGGACCATGGCCCAGTCCTCGCGCTTCTTGCCGACCCAACGGATCAGCGAATAGGCCATCTGTTCCGCCGCGCCCGAGATTTCCAGCACGCGACCCATCATCACGCCGAAGCCGATGACAAGGCCGATGGTCGACAGCGTGCTGCCGAAGCCCGTGGTGATCGCCGAGATCACGTCGGCGGGCAGCATGCCCCCGATCAGACCTGCAAGCGACGCTGCGATGACCAGGGCCACGACCGCGTGGACCTTCGTCTTGACGACCAGGAAGATCAGCAGGGCGATGGCAACGACCAGGCCCGCGATCAACTGGAACTCCATTCCGGGTTCCGCCATGTTATTCCTCCATTTCATGCCCCGTTTCGGGGGCATCCCTCGATTTGTTTGCCGTTGTCTCTGCCGAAGGGCCGGCCTGCCCGTGGCGGGGGCGGCCGGTCATGCGTCTTCGGGAATTCGGATGGGGTCAGGCGTCGGCCGCCTGCGGCGACGTCTCGGCCATGTATTGCGACAGCACGCCGTCGAAATCGCCGTCCGCCACGAAGCCGAGCGACAGCGGACGCGCCACGTCGAAGGCGCCGGGCCAGCTGCACACGATGTCGATCACGCGGCTGTCGGATGTCAGCGACACCCGCGCGCGCGCATCCGCGCCGCCAAGGCGTTCCAGGCTGTCCAGCATCTGCGCGGGCGTCACGGTGATCCCCGGCAGGTTCAGCACGCGGTTCAGGCCCAGCCGGTCGCCCGCGATGCCCCCCGCCAGCACCAGGTTCGCGATCGCCGCGTCCGGCGACGAGATCCACAGCCGCGTGTCCAGCGGCACGGGGCATTCGGACGGCTCGCCCGCCAGCGGTTCGCGCAGGATCCCGGACACGAAGGACGATGCCGCGGAATTGGGCTTGCCCGGACGCACCGAGATGGTCGGCAGGCGGCAGGTGATCCCGTCGACGAAGCCCTTGCGGCTGTATTCGCCGACCAGCAGTTCCCCGATGGCCTTGCCGCAGCCATAGGAGGATTGCGGCATGGTGGCCATCGTCTCGGGGACGGTGTCGGGCATCTCTCCGCCGAAGACGGCCAGCGACGAGGTGAAGACGAAGCGCGGCGCGACTGCCAGCTTGCGACATTCCTCCAGCAGCAGGCGCGTGGCATCGACGTTGATGTTCAGGCCGGTGTCGAACTCGGCCTCGGACTGGCCCGACAGGACGGCGGCCAGATGATAGACGACATCGGGCCCCTGCGACAGCGCGCGGGCCACGTCGGCGGCATCGTCGATGGACCCCGCCACGCTGGTCACGCGCGCATCGCGGATCGGGCATTCCACGCGGTCCAGCGACACGACCGACACGACCTGGCGGTCGGGGCCAAAGCCCTGATCCAGCAGGCGCGCGATGAGGCGGCTTCCCAGGAACCCTGCGCCGCCCGTCACGACAATCTTCATTCTTCCTCTCCCTTGCAGTCGGGATCGCCATCCGTCCGCGGCCCTTCGGCCAGGATGACCTCCAATCCCATATCCCTGATTTCCCCGGCCACGCCGGGGTCGATCTGCCCGTCGGTCACGACCGCGTCGAAGACCTCCATGGGCAGGATGTTGATCGCCGCCACCACGCCGTATTTCGCGGAATCCGACACCAGAACCGAACGCCGCGCGCGCTGGATCACGGCATGCTTGACCGGGCGCTTGGCCTCGGTCGGGGAACTCAGCCCCGAGATCGTCCAGGACGAGGTCGAGATGAACGCGATGTCGTAGTTGAACTGCCCGAGCGTGCCCGACGCCAACTCGCCCACGCAGGACCGGTTGTCCCCGTCGACCAGCCCCCCCGAGTGATAGAGCGTGCAGCGCCCATTCTGCGAGAGATAGGCGCAGATGACGAAATCGTTCGTCACCACGGTCAGCCCCTCGCGGTCTGCGATGGCATGCGCGATCTCCAGCGTGGTCGTGCCCGCGTCCAGATAGACGACCATCCCGTCGCGGACCATCCGCGCGGCGGCGCGACCGATGGCGCCCTTCTGGTCGGTGTTGATCCCGCTTTTCGCCAGATGCGGCAGCTCGGCCTCCAGCCGCCTGCTCAGCCGCACCCCGCCCGAGACCGAGGTGACGCGGCCCAGCCGTTCGAGCGACTGGATGTCGCGGCGAACGGTCATGTGGGACACGCCCAGCCTCTCGGTCAGCTCGGCGATGCTGATCACGTCCCGCTCGACCAGGCAGGACAGGATGAAATGCTGGCGTTCGGCGGGGATCATGGGTCAGGCGGCCTTGCGCGGCAGGAAGGGCGCGGCCCAGGCCAGCCCCTCTTCGGTCAGGCCGCGGGGGTTGTATTCGCAGCCCAGGAACCCGTCGAAGCCCGTGCGGTCGAACGCCTCGAAGATCGCGGCATAGTTCAGCTCGCCCGTGTCGGGTTCGTGGCGGTCCGGCACGCCCGCGATCTGGACATGGCCGTATGCACCCTTCAGCCGCTCGATCCGGCGGATGATGTCGCCGTCCATGATCTGCGTATGATAGACGTCGAACTGCAGCAGCACGTTGCGGCGGTCCAGCCGGGCGATCAGCTCCAGCGTGGGGTCCTGATGGGCCAGGAAATAGCCCGGCACATCGCGCGAGTTCAGCGGCTCGATCGAGACCTTCAGCCCCGCAGTCCCGGCGCGGTCGGCGGCAAGGCGCATGTTGCGGATCCAGGCGGCCTCGCAGGCGCTGGCATCGGGCTCGCCCGCCGTGATGCCCGACATCACGTGGATGCGCGGACAGCCGAGGCCGGTGGCGTATTCGATGGCCTGATCGACCGATGCCTCGAACTGGGCCTCCTTGCCGGGACGGGCCGCGAAGCCGCGTTCTCCGCCCGCCCAATCGCCGGCGAAGGCGTTGATCAGCGTCAGCGACAGCCCGTTGCGGTCCAGCCGCGACTTCACCTCGGCGATCGAATGGTCATAGGGGAACAGGAACTCGACCGCCTCGAAGCCCGCAGCCCCCGCCCGGTCGAACCGGTCCAGAAAGGGCGCGTCGGCGAACAGCATCGACAGGTTGGCTGCAAGTCTTGTCATCTCAGTATCCTCCGCCCAGTTCGGCGATCTCGTCCTCGGTCAGGTAATGCAGCTTCTCGCCCTTCAGCAGGAACAGCAGCTTGGCCGTCTCCTCCAGCTCTTCGGCGTTGTTCACCGCGTCGTCGATATCCTTGCCCAGCACGACCACGCCATGAGAGGCCAAGAGGAAGGCCTGCACCTTGTGGCGGCGCGCGGCCTCGGCCAGATCCTCGCCGATCCGGGGCGAACCGGGCCGGTAATAGGGGATCACCGGCATGTAGCCGATGCGCATGACGTAATAGGGCGTGAAGGGCCGCATCGCGTTCTCGCGCGGCAGATCCTCGAGGCAGCTCAGCGCCGTCAGATAGGTCGAGTGCAGGTGCACGATCGCCCCCGCATCCGGCCGCACCTCATAGAGCTTGCGGTGGAACTCGAACTCCTTCGAGGGCTTGGGACCGGGCTTCGGCGCCCCGTCCGGTCCGATCACCGTCAGCCGGTCCGCCTCCAGCCGCCCGAGGCAGCTGCCCGTGGGGGTGACCAGGAACCCGCCCTCGTCCGAGCGGACCGACACGTTGCCCGCGCCGCCGACCGAATATCCCCGGTCGAACAGGCTGCGGCACAGCAGGACCATGCGTTCCGCCTTGGCTGCATCGTTCATGCCGACCCCCCGATCGCCGCGCGGACATTGGCGGGCTGGCAGTCGAGGAAGAAGCTCTCGGTCCCGAAATTGCCCGATTTCAGCGCCAGCGACAGCGGGCGGTCCACGGCGCGGACCCAGGGCACGCCCGGCGCGATCTGCGGGCCGATGGCGAAACCGGACACGGCCAGCGCCTGCGTCACCGAACCCGAAGTCTCGCCCCCGGCGACGACGAAGCGGACAATGCCGCCCTCGGCCAGCTTGCGGGTGGCGGCGGCAAAGGCATGCTCGACCGCCTCGGACGCGGCGGCGCCGTGGCGGGCCTGAACGTCGCGCAGGATGTCGGGCGAAGCGGTGGCGGTGATCATGGGCGACGGGCGGTCGCCGTCCTGCGGCTGCGCCAGCGCCCATGCGGCCATCTCGGCGCCATATGCGTCGGGATCGGCAAGGCAGCGCTCCACGTCCACGTCGAAGACCGGCGCAAGCCCGCGATAGGCCGCGACCTGCGCATTGGTCATCACGCTGCACGACCCCGAGATGACGATCCCCGGCCCTTCCAGGGCCGCACCCGCGGTCGCGGCCTGACGGCCCAGTTCCTCGGTGCGGCTTGCGTCGCCCGTGGCGACGGCCCGCGCGATCCCCGCGCCCAGGCCCGAACCGCCGGTGACCAGCTTCATGTCGGCCACGGCCTGCCCCAGCACGTCCAGATGCGCGTCGCTGACCGCATCCAGCACGACATAGGACATGCCCGATGCGCGCAAACGCTCGATCTCGGCGCGGACGGCATCGGCGCCCTTTTCCACGGTGGTGGCGGTCACGACGCCCGTGCGGCCCCTGGACTGCATGTCCATCAGGCGCATCAGGTTCGAATCCGTCATCGGCGTGATCGGGTGGTCCTTCATCCCCGATTCCTGCAGCAGCTGGTCGCCCACGAACAGATAGCCCTTGTAGATCGAGCGTCCGTTGACCGGCAGCGCGGGGCAGATGACGGTGATGTCTGTGCCGATGGCCTCCATCAGCGCATCGGTGACCGGACCGATATTTCCCTTGGCCGTCGAATCGAAGGTCGAGCAGTATTTCTGGAAGATCTGGCGACACCCGAGCGATTGCAGCCAGGCAAGCGCGGCAAGGCTGTCGGCCACGGCCTCGCCCGCCGGGTTCGACCGCGACTTGAGCGAGACGACGACCGCGTCGCCCTCGACCGTGGTGCCCGCCGGGGGCACGCCGATCATCTGCGTGGTGGCCAGGCCGTTCGCGACCAGAAAGCCCGCGATGTCGGTCGCGCCGGTGAAATCATCCGCGATGACGCCGATCATCATGGCTCAGCCCTCCTTTTCCGGCAGGTCGATCCCAGAGAAGGTCTTGATGACGGCGCTGTCGTCCTGCCCGCCAAAGCCCATGTTCGACGCGTTCTGGAACATGGCGAAGGCGGTCGAGGCCAGCGGCAGCGGGAATTTCAGGCTGCGGCCCGTCTCGGTCACGAGGCCCAGGTCCTTGACGAAGATGTCCACAGCCGAAAGCGGGGTATAGTCGCCGTCGACCACGTGCTTCATGCGGTTCTCGAACATCCAGGAATTGCCGGCGGCGTTGGTGACGACGTCGTACATCGTGTCCAGCGGAATGCCCGCACGCGCGGCCATGGCCATCGCCTCGGCCCCGGCGGCGATATGCACGCCCGCCAGCAACTGGTGGATGACCTTGACCATCGCGCCCTGCCCGATCTCGGTCCCGATATTGTAGACCTTGCCCGCGACGGCATCGAGGACGGGACCGGCCGCGGCAAAGGCCGCCTCGCTGCCCGAGGCCATGACCGTCATCTGACCGGCCTCGGCCTTGGCGGCACCACCAGAGACCGGCGCGTCCAGCATCAGGACGCCCATCGCGTCCAGATCGGCGGCGAGCGATTTCGCGTCATCCGAGGATTGCGTGCAGCTGACGATGGCGACACCGCCCTTGCGGATGCGCGTCGCCGCGCCCGCGTCGCCCAGCAGGACCGCGCGGGCCTGCGCGGCGTTCACCACCAGGACCAGGATCGCGTCGAATTCGCCCGTCAGATCCGCGACCGAGGCACCGACACCTTCGGCCCCCGCAGCCGCGAACTGGTCCCGCCGCACGTCGGACAGGTCGATCCCCGAGGTCGGAATGCCGGCGCGGACGCAGGACAGCGCAGCCCCCATCCCCATCGATCCGAGGCCGACGACACAGGCGCGATATCCCGAAGCCACATCCATGATTCATTCCCCCAGTGACTGAATTCGCAGCACCAAGATCATGAAATCGTCACATTTGCAAAACTTATTTCACAAATTATCACGCATACGATCAATCTGGATGTGAAGATCGGTGCATGAATAATGTCGTCAGACGCAGGTCCTAGCCCGCACCACAGACACGTCGCCATATGCATGGCTGTACAGGTCGATCTGGGCGCATGATGCGCCCGTCGCCCGCAGGCTCCGACAGTGCGGCGCAGGACATGTCTTCGTGCACCAGAATGTTGACGGTTACCGCGCGTACCGTCGCTGTCCACGCCGATCCGACGGTGTGGATGATCCGCTATACCGTCGAGGATGCGCCGGTCAGGGCAGGTGCCAAATGCTTTCAGGCAGATGATCGGGCCACGACGGCACGCACGGCATCGTAGTCATGCCCGCGCGCGGCTCTAGGACAGGATACCGGCAAGGGGTGCGGGCCCTGCCCCTCGCCACCCGGCAGCGAGGATAGACTGCAAAAGTCCAGCCAGCCTCGACGGCTGGGCTGGCTTGGGGATCGGCTAAGGGCAGCCCCGACATTGCGGCATCCGCGTGGTCCAGCAGGTGTTCTCCCGACGGGCCGGCACGCACCTTGTGCTTCGGCCCCGCCTCGCGGCCATCTTGCGAAGGCCCGACCACGCGACCAAGCGCCTGATGGGCGCCCGGTCGCGTGGCATATTCATTATCCCTCGCAGCGATCTGCGCGAGATACCTCGAAACTAGCTGAAGAACATGCCGCCGTTGATGTCGACATTCGCGCCGGTGATGAAGCCGGAATCCCCGCAGGCCAGGAACAGGACCAGGTTCGCGACATCATCGGGCGTGCCCTGACGGCGCACGGGCGCGGTCTGCTCCAGGTTCCGGCGGGCCTCGTCCTTGGTGAAGACGTTGTGGAAATCGGTGTCGATCATGCCGGGGCACAGGGCATTCACGCGAATATCCGGCCCGACCTCCTTGGCCAGACCGCGCGTCAGCGTCATGACGGCACCCTTGGACGCGGCATAGGCGATGGCCCCGCCGCCGCCGCCATCGCGGCCCGCCTGGCTTGCCATGTTCACGATCGCGCCCTGTTTCATATGCGGCAGGCAGGCCTTGATCATCATGACGGTGCTGGTCAGGTTCAGGTCCATCACCGCGCGCCAATGGTCCATCGACATCTCGGCCAGGCTCTTGCGGGCGATCAGGCCGCCGGAATTGTTGACCAGCACGTCGATGCCGCCGAATTCCGCCACGGTCGCGGCGACCAGCGCGTCCACATCGGCCTGATCGTTCAGATCGCCTTGCCTGGCGAAGGCGCGCCCGCCCGAGGCGCGGATCGCGGCCACCGTCTCGTCCGCGCCGGCGCTGCTGCTGAAATAGTTGATCGCGACATTCGCCCCCTCGGCCGCAAGGCGCATGGCGCAGGCCCGCCCGATATCGCGTCCGCCGCCCGTGATGATCGCGGTCTTGCCCTCAAGCTTCATGTCTTTCTCCTGGATTTTCGGTGGGACGCCGGTGCGCCCCGTGTTTGCGGGCCGCGATCAGTCGAAGTCCTCGCGGTGGGGGGGTGAACATGTCGATCAGCGTCCCCGCCTGAAGGCAGGTCGCGCCATGCACGATGCCCGGCTGCTTGTAGAGAGAGTCGCCCGGCCCCACGACATGGGTCCGGTCCCCGACCGTGAATTCGAACCGGCCCGACACGACATAGGTGATCTGCTCGTGCGGGTGGTGGTGCAGCGGCGCCACCGTGCCGGTGTCGAAATGCACCTCGACGCACATGAGGTTGTCGTCATACGCGCCCACCCGTCTGCGCAGCCCCGGTGCCACCTGGATGGTTTGCCCCTCGGCTGCCGGGAAATGGTTCTTCGTCATTGCTGTCCCCCTGTCAGGTCCTGCGCCCTAGCGCGCCAGCCATCCGCCATCCACGTTGATGACGGCCCCGTTCACATAGGCGGCGGCGGCCGAACACAGGAACGCCGCGGTGCCGCCGATATCCTCGGGGTTGCCCCACCGTCCGGCGGGGATCCGGTCCAGGATCGCGCGGCTGCGGTCGGGATCGTCGCGCAGGGCCTCGGTGTTGTTCGTCGCGATATAGCCGGGGGCGATCGCGTTCACGTTGATGCCGTGGGCCGCCCATTCGTTGCACAGGATGCGCGTGATCCCGGCCACCCCGTGCTTGGACGCGGTATAGGACGGGACCCGGATGCCCCCCTGGAACGACAGCAGCGAGGCGATGTTGACCACGCTGCCGCCCTGCCCCCGCGCGATGACCTCGCGCCCGAAGGCCTGGCAGGTGAAGAACAGCGCCTTCATGTTGACGTCCATCACCTCGTCCCAGTCGGCCTCGGTGAAATCGACGCTGTCGGCGCGGCGGATGATGCCCGCGTTGTTCACCAGGATCGTGTATCCCGCATCCGCGAAGACATCGCGCGCGGCCATCGGGTCGGACAGGTCCAGCAGCAGCTCCTCGGCCTCGCCCCCCCTGGCGCGGATCGCGTCCACCGTCTGCGCGGTGCTGCGCCGGCCCGCACAGGTCACGCGCGCGCCTTGGGCCGCCAGCGACACGGCGATGGCCCGCCCGATGCCGGTATTCGCGCCGGTCACCAGCGCACGGCGACCGTCCAGCCGGAACGGCCCGCTCATTTCAGGTCCGCCGGCTCGACGAAGTCCATGTCGGTGAAATCGACATTGTCGCCCGCCATGGCCCAGATGAAGGTGTATTCCCCGATCCCCGCCCCCGAATGGATCGACCAGGGCGGCGAGATCACGGCCTCTTCGTTGGCCATGAACAGGTGGCGCGTCTGCTGCGGCTCGCCCATCAGGTGCAGGACGCGGGCCTCGGGCGCCATCCCCCAATAGAGATACGCCTCCATCCGGCGGTCATGCACATGGGCGGGCATGGTGTTCCAGACCGACCCTTCCTGCAACGAGGTATAGCCGAGGATCAGCTGGCAGCTTTCCATCACCTGCGGATGGATGAACTGGCAGATCACCCGCTTGTTCGAGGTCGCGGTCTCGCCCAGCTCGACCCGCTTGCATTCGGCCAGCGTGACCAGCCGCGACGGGAAGCGCGCATGCGCCGGGGCCGAGGTGATGTAGAACCGCCCCTGCCCGCCGAAAGCCACCGCCCCGCTGCCCATCCCCAGATAGAGGACGTCGCCCCGTTCCAGCGTATGGGTCGCGCCCTCGGCCGCGACCGTTCCGGTGTCGCCGATATTGACGATGCCCATCTCTCGGCGATCGAGGAAGGACGGGGTGCGCGTCTCCTCGACCCGGTCGAGGGTCAGGGTCCCGCCATCCGGCACGGCGCCCCCCAGGACGAAGCGGTCGTAATGGGTATAGATCAGGTTGATCTGTCCCGGCGCGAACAGGCCCTGCCCCATGAAGGCCGCGCGCAGCGCGTCGGTGTCCATGCCCCTGGCGTGTTCGGGATGCACGGCGTGGCGTGTCTCGACATTCAGCATCTTCTCTCCTCGGATCCCCGCGGGCTCCTCCGCGATCCTTCTCGGGCACGCGCCGTCCGTGGCATCACGATGCCATTTCAGGGCTGCGCACCTTCGATATTCCCCCTTGGGCGCCCGTTTCCGGAACGCCGTTCCGAAATCATCGAAGCACGGATGCCCGCCCGTCGCAAGCGAAATGGAACACTGGTCCATTTTTTCCGGGCATGCCATGATGGGGGCCGCCCCAAGGGGCGCGCAGGACCGCACAAGGATTGGACAGGCACGCATGGCCCCGACTTCGCAGAAACCCGACGCAGCCAGGACCGACAGCGTGGCATCCGTCCTCAAGGTCTTTTCCGTCCTCGAGACGCTGGCCGAGGATCGGCAGGCGGGGCTTGCGACCATCGCACAGCATGCCATGACATCCAAAAGCACGACCCACCGCCTGCTGCAGACGATGGTCGATCTGGGCTATGTCACCCAGGACCCCGAGACCGAGAAATATGGCCTGACGATGAAGCTGTTCACCGTCGCCGCGCGGGCGCTGAAGCGGGACACCGACCTGCTGCATGTCGCGGATCGCGGCATGGGCAAGCTGTCGCGCGCCTTCGGTGAATCGGTGAACCTGGGCGTGATCGACGATCAGGACCAGCGCGTCGTCTATGTCCACGGCTATCCCTCGACCTTCAACCTGTCGATGAAATGCACGACGGGGATGCGCAACCCGCTGCATTCGACATCGCTTGGCAAGGCGCTGCTGGCCTTTCGCGACCCCGACGAGATCGAGGAGAGGATCGCGGCGATGCGCTTCGAGGCCTCGGCCCCGAACACGATCACCGATGCCGCGACCCTGCGCGAACAGATCGAGCTGACGCGCAGCCGCGGCTATGCCGAGGAGATCGAGGAGAGCGAGGCGGGCGTGCGCTGCATGGCGGTGCCGCTGCGCGATCACCTGGGCAAGTCGATCGGCGCGATCTCGATCGCCTTCCCGCTGTTCCGCTTCGACGAGGATCGCCACCGGGAATACTTGGCGCAGCTGCTGGCGGTGGGTGCCGAAGTGTCGGCGGCCCTGGGCCACGAGGCGGGGCCGCTGTCCTAGGGTCAGGACCCATTAATCGGGTTGCGACCACCTTGCCGGCGTGATTCATGCTCCCGAACTGATGGGGGCATGATGAGCAATCTTTTCTGGCTGAGCGATGAGCAGATGGCGCGGTTGCGGCCGTTC
>NZ_CAMZMW010000027.1:0-17704 GCF_947311865.1 Paracoccus sp. PARArs4
GCTATGATCGCTGTCCGCAAACCTTCTTCTCAGCAATAGCACTCGCTGCGACCGTAATCTTCTGGCTTTGAGAGAGAACGAGTCCTGACCCTAAAACAGCGAGAAAGGGCCCCACGATAGGCCATTCAAGCGTACAGAGTTATCTGAAGACGACGGGCGACATGAGCCTTGAAACCCTCGCGCGCGTAAACGATACTTTAACTCTGGAAGTTTCCGCTTCGTCCACCTGCTCAGAGCTAGCCTTTCCGAAGATCAAGGACCTTGCACCGAACGGTGGGACACGATTTTGCTCCAAGGCTCACGCGTAAGATGGGGGGGCGCGCAGCAAACACGGTTATGAAATTTCCCAAACGCAATGCCATGTGCCACCGCGCACGCAAAACAGCAAGAGCAGGAATACGCAATGTTGAAGACCATCGGCATGCTCTGGTTGCAGGGGCCTCTTAGCTATCTCGAGCAGTTATGCGTCAAGTCTTTTCTTGACGCGGGGCACCGGGTGGTTTTGTATCACTACGGGCCGCTGCAGAATGTTCCGGAGGGGGTGGAATTGGCCGATGCCAATGAAGTTTTGCCCCAAAGCGGTTTTCTTAGGCATGAGCGCACGGGCAGCCCGGCTCTGCACTCGGACCTGTTCCGCTACAAGATGCTGGCGAAGGAAGATAACGTTATTTGGGCGGACACTGACGCCTATTGCATGAAACCTTTCCAAACGCGAAACGGGCATTTCTACGGCTGGGAAGGGAACAAGCACATCAATGGCGGTGTCCTCGGGCTGCCCAAAGACAGCGACACGCTGCGCGCGCTACTCGACTTTACCAACGATGAATTCAGCATACCAACATGGTATGGGGATGAGTATACTCAGGAGCTGCAAGCCGCAAAAAACGCCGGAATGCCAGTTCATGCGGGAGACCAACCTTGGGGAGTGTGGGGCCCGCATGCGGTTACGCATTTTCTGCACGCGACGGGCGAGGTGAAATATGCCTTGCCACAAGAGGCGCTGTATCCCTTCAAGTTCAAGGATCGCCGTTTAATGTTGCGGCGCAATTTCGATACTACGCCCTACATCACTGAAAACACGTATTCGGTTCATCTTTTCGGGCGTCGTATGCGCGCGCGACTAGTAGAGAAAGAGGGCGGCGTACCGCATCGGTCCAGCCTACTGGGCAAACTGCTTACCAAACACGGTATCGATCCCTGCAAGGCCCCGATCCCAAACAAGGGTCGGCCAGAACCGGCCAAAGAGACGCCGACGGGAAGCGAAGCCGTGGCATCGACCGCTACACCGCGGCCGACGATGTTTGCTCCCCTCCACCCCAGCGTTCGGTACGGACGTGGCGAGGTCAACCTGACTGATCTTGCCGACAAGTATGGCTCCGACAAAGGCTCAGCTAAGCACCGGTATTCCGAACTGTATCAAATGCTGTTCCTGCCGTATCGCAACCGCACGATCTCCTTCCTTGAAATGGGCCTTCAGATTGGCGGGCCAGAGCACGGAAATAACGCAGCTCGTCCTACAACCGATGCACCATCGGTCAGGATGTGGCTCGAATTTTTCCCAAAGGCCAAGATCCATGGGCTCGACGTGTCTGACTTCAGCTGGTTCAAGGACCCGCGTTTTGTATTCCATTGCTGTGACATGGATCGCCGCGAAAACATTCGGGCGGCCACCAGCGATATAAAAGCACTTGACATCGTTATCGATGATGCAAGCCATGCTTCCCACCATCAGCAGAATGGGTTGTTAGAACTGTTTGGCAAGGTTAAGTCCGGTGGTCTTTATATTATCGAAGACCTGCGCTGGCAGCCCAAAGACTTTGAGACACTAGGATATCCAAAGACAGCCACACTCTTCCAGAGCTATCTGGAAGCCAGCGTGTTTAGACACCCTGAGCCTGCGATAGAAAAAGAACTTAATGATATGCGGGTTGATATCTCTGGCTGCTTCTTGTTTCAGGCCCAGTTCCAGAAAAACCGCCGCGACCAGGTTCTTGTGATCCACAAACGCTAATGCCCGGGAAGTTCCGGGTGTGGAGTGATATAATGATGCCACATGCTGTCGCGCTAACCGAAAATCTTAAGTTAAGGTTTTCGCGGACCTTTACGCAGCAATTTCTGATGTGCGAAGATGCAGATTTTTCCGTGTCGGGCTTTGACCCATACCGATTTGACGGCAGGTCGCTTCTCGTAGGTCGGTCCTTGCCCATCGCGCAGGCGATCTCAGAAGAGACGCAGATTATCGTACTAGGCATCGCCGTCGATGAGAAGGGGGCGCTTGCAACCGAGGATAGGCTAGACGCCGTGTTGGCCAACGGGCCTGACCTGCAAGGACTGGAGACCTATATCGCCGGCCTAGGGGGGAGGTATGTCGTGTTTCTCAAACACAAACAGGCGCGGCGTATCTATCTGGACCCGACCGGATCGATGGGGGTCATGGTCAATCGGGAAACCGGGGCCATCGGCTCCTCTCTCTTTCTTGTGCTTGACCGCCCGCCTTCGCCGTCGCCCGACTACCCGCGAGAACTTGTGTCAAGCCGCTACTCGTTTGGGTACACCGCTGACCGCGATGTCGTAGCACTGATGGCTAACCATTATTTCGACATTGCCTCTGGAGAACAGGTTCGTTTCTGGCCGACCGAGGAGACCCCATTTTCCTATTCCAACTTGGAAGAACTGGACGCGGGGATGGATACGGTAATCGCACGCCATGTGCAAATTATAAGCGCCATCGCAAAGGCGCGCCCACCCTTCATTCTGCCCCTGAGCGGCGGACAGGACAGCCGCATTATCATGGCGATTGCGGCGCATGCAGAACTGACGCCAGACTACGCATTTAGCCATGTGACAAACTATAACACCCGGATCGATGCGGAAATCGCCGCAGAGATGTGTGCCGTGACAGGGTGGGAACATTCCATCATCGATACGATGGATCCGGGTCAGACAATTCAGATGCCACCGCGTCGCGTTTACAGGTATCTGCGCGAAGCAGCATTGGCGCGGGGACGCCTCGACAACGCTTACCCTCAGAAGCTTAAGAAGCACGAGTTAATTCGGCGTGAAATGCTCGCCACAAATGCCCTGCCATCAGGTGGCGTTGTCATGCGGGGCCATGTGACGGATATTTCGAAGGCAGTTTTGTGGCGCAACAAGGGGATCAGCGCTTACATTGAGCACGGTTCAGAAGGCGTTCCAAATGACGTTGTTGCAGAGCTTTTATTCCACGACCAGCCGGCTTTGGGGGCAATGCCTTGGGTAAAAGGCCGGCTCGCAGCATGGCGAGAGACGTTGCCGACGGCAGCCGGGGCGCGTGTTCTTGATCTCATGGGCTTGGAGCTTTACCGTAATTATTCTCTGGGCTTTTCGTTCTACGGGTTCTGGCGTAACTTTTATATGGCGCCTGGCTGCGATCGCCAGATCATTCAGCACCTTGCCTCGGCCCCGCCGCTGATGCGCTTTCGACTGCAATACAATGACCGTCTGATAGAACGCACGGCGCCAGCCTTGCGCGACATCAGATATACCCGGACGTCGGATAATGCGCTTCGTAATAAAAATTCACCGCTGAGTGAAAGTCTTGAAGAATACAGTCTTCGTTAAGAAGATTTGAAGGGAGTTTTTAAGAAATGGGCCCTGATACGCCGATCCGCACACCGTTGATCCGCGCTCCCCTTTTAGATGGTCGGTTGCTTTGGCTTAAGGACGAAGGGGCGCAGCCAAGCGGGTCCTTCAAATTGCGGGGGCCCTCGCACTTTTTGAGCGTGAATAGAATCTCTTCCGGTGTGGTTACCACCGCATCAACCGGGAACCACGCGATCGGCCTGTCTTTGGCGGCACGGGCCAACGGGTTGCATGCCGTGATCATGGTCCCCCGCTCAACGCCTGCCCGAAAGCTGGCTTCCATATCCGCAGCGGGTGGTGAGATCCGTTTGATCGATGGCGACTATCAGGACGCATTGGCAGAGGCGGAGCGTTTTGCGGCAGATGGTACCGCGTACCTTGTTCCTAGCTATGACCATGCTGATATAATCGTCGGCAACCGCAATGTGTTTCTCGAGATCCTCGAGGATCTCGAGCCAGACAACATTTCTATGTTCGTACCCATCGGGGGCGGTGGATTGTTTTCCGGTGCCGTTCAAGCCTGCGAAGGACGCGGTATTCCGATTATTGGCGTAGAGCTGAGCCCTTATGAGCGCGTGACTCGAATTGCTTGGAACAAGCAGGGCGATCTGCCGCACATGGACAAAGCGCCGGAACCCTCGACAGAAGGGGTCGCGATCAGGACGCTTGGCGTCATTCCAACGCGCATCATGCGTGAGGCCAGCACCGCACGGTTCACTAGCGTTGAAGTAGCCGAACTGCGTGCGGCGTGCCGGTGGCTCTGGCACGCGCACGGCGTTCGGGCAGAGCTGGGCGGATGTACCGCACTTGCCGCGGCCCTGCGCGAGACCCCGCCGGGCGGCATATCGGCCTGCGTTATCTCTGGCAGCAACATCGACGCTGACCTGCATGCTGATATCGTTGCGCAAGATGCCGACGATCACGCATCTGAGGTGCAATGAAACTGAGCAGGCGCAACCACATGTCCGATCCCATAGCCGACGAAGCCCCACTTTGGTACCGACACATCTACCCCGGTGGCCAGTTCACGGGCTTTTATCACGCGATGAAAGATCACGCACTTGTCTATGTGGAGCGTTCGCCCTCCACCCTAATCGTTACGTTTGACAACCTCTCGCAGGCGGGTGGGGCTTACTTGAACCGGGATCCATGGGCCGCGAAGTTCATAGCCGATGAAGGACATAGTCACTTAGGTGTCATAGCTAACGGGCCAACCTGGTTCCGCGATCCGCAGTTGATTACGTATCTCGAAAGGCTGCGGGACGAAGGGTTCTTTGAGCGTTTTCCTGTCGTCGCCATGGCAGGCACGTCGATGGGGGGCTTTGCAGCCCTCACGTTTTCCCACCTTGCGCCTGGTGCTCGCGTCGTTGCCTTCAGCCCGCAGTCAACCCTGAACCAGGATCTGGTTCCGTGGGAACGCCGCTTTGTAAAATCGCGACTTCAGGACTGGACGTTGCCTTATTCGGATGCGGCCGCGGACCTGCAAAATCTGGGCAAGGCGTATGTGATTTACGATCCGTTCGACATAAACGATGCACGGCATGCGGCGCGCATTCCTCCGGACAATGTCACGCTGCTGCGCGCACCCGGATGCGGGCATAAAACCGCGATGGTTCTGCGTAGAACAGAGACGTTGAAGACGGTCATGCGGACTGCGATTGACGGGACGTTGACCGCGGAAAGTTTTGCCCGGCTGGTACGCGGACGCCGAAACACACGCATCTATTGTCTGGAAATGATAGGTCACTTCCAAGCACGCAAGCATGACGACAGAGCGAGTCAGTTCAAGTGGGCGTTTAACCGCCGCCGCAAGCGCATAAAAAAAGAGCAGAAGAATGTCGAAGTTGACACTAACAACACAAACGTCATCGCCGGGTGAAGCGGCGCTGATCGAAAAGGGCGCGCGTGAAGGATTTTATCGAGAGCTAGGCCCGAAACACAGTGTCTTGTTCTCGCAGCGCGGTGGCACACTATTGGTTACGTTCGAGAATCTCGATCACGTTGTAAGCCGGACGGAAGACCAATTGCCTTGGGGCTATTCGCTGGCTGAAAAGAATAACTGGTCTATTTTGGGCCTGATGGCACGTGAATGGAGTTGGTATCGTGATGAATGCGTGCTGAACTTTTTTGATGAGCTGCGCGCGTCTGGGTTCTTCAAGGATTTTGAACGCGTCATTTTCTACGGCGCGTCCATGGGCGCCTACGCGGCCTGTGCGTTTTCGTCGGCTTCTCCAGGTGCGGATGTGATCGCAATTAGCCCTCAAGCGACACTGGATCGCGGTATCGCAAGTTGGGAAACCCGCTATCGCAAGGCATGGCGGCGGAATTTCTCTAATCGTTACGGGTTTGCGCCGGACGAGGTCCGGACCGCCAATCAGGTGATCTTGGTCTTTGATCCCGCGTCGCAACTTGACGCTATGCACGCAGCTTTGTTTCGAGGGGATAACATAACCCATATCAGTTGCCGGTTCATGGGACACCGTATCATGTCCCTGTGGGGCACAATGGGCGTCCTGAAAGAGGCAGCTAGCTGCCTGCTCAAGCCCGAGCCTGACATCGTAGAATTTCGGCAGCTAATGCGTAAACGCTATGCTTCGCCACGTTACCAAAAAGAACTTTTGGCCCAAGTCATTACACGCCGACGTGACGATCTGATCGTTCGGCTATGCATGGCGGTGCTGAGCAGGCGCGGTGCGCCACATTTCCGACATGCTCTACGGGATGCGAGATCGCGGTTGGCCGTCAAGCGAAAATGAGTGCGGAGGGGTAGGCCTGATATCCAAACGTCTCCATCTGCGGGGCGTCTAAGACGGTAGTTGTTGATGACGCAGGAAAGCTTCGCTTTCACAACGAGCCTAGGTGTTTTATCCCACGGTTTGATGGTGTGATCCTTTCGAAGAAATGGAAGGATGAATAGCCCCGAGTTTCTTAGACGCCTTCACGTCTGATCTTCTGCTGCCGCTCGAGCTCGGCGGGCGACAACATCCCATTCCTCGCATGTTTGCGTTTCGGTTTGTAGAACATCTCGATGTAATCGAACACGTCCTGCCTTGCGTCTTCGCGTGTCCGGCAGGTTCTGCGCCTGATCCGCTCGCGCTTGAGCAGGTTGAAGAAGCTCTCGGCAACGGCGTTGTCATGGCAGTTGCCACGGCGGCTCATCGAATGCTCAAGATTGTGGGCGCGCAGGAACGCAGCCCAATGCACGCTGGTGAACTGACTGCCCTGATCTGAATGGATCAGCACCTTGTTCGTAACCGTCCGGCCTGCCCGCACTGACGGCCCTCGTTAGTGAGGGATAATGTCCATTAGCGAACAAGTGGACATTATCGAGGTTGGGCACGGCAAAGCGGCGCAGACGTCGGAATTGGTCTGAAGACGAGAAGCGTATGGTTTGCGCGCAGACGCGGGTGCCCGGTGTATCGGTTGCCCAGGTTGCACGGCGCTATGATGTGAATGCCAATCAGGTCTTCAACTGGCTGAAAGAACCCCGGTTTGCGGCCGAGGCTGAAGAAGAACCCGTCACCCGGTTCCTGCCGGTCGAAGTTTTAGATGCTGAGCCTGCTTCAGCCCCGCCAGATGCCGGGGCGCAGATCGAGGTGGAGCTTGCCAACGGCCACCGCCTGAAGGTTCAGGGCGGATTTGATCCCGATGCGATTGCCGCACTGATCCGGAAGCTTTCGGCGTGATCCCGGTTCCGGCAAGCACGAAGATCTGGCTGGCCGCCGGAGTCACGGACATGCACAAAGGGTTCGGCGGGCTGTCGGCACTGGCTGAGAAGGTGCTGGCGGAAGATCCGTTCTGCGGGCACTTATTCGTATTCCGGGGACGGCGGGGGGACCTGCTGAAGGTCATTTGGTGGGATGGCCAGGGGGCGTGCCTGTTTTCCAAGCGGCTTGAGCGGGGCTGGTTTGTCTGGCCTTCTGCGAAAGACGGTAAGATCAGCCTGACACCGGCTCAGCTGTCGATGCTGCTGGAAGGGATCGATTGGCGATTGCCGCAGAAGACCTGGAAGCCACTGACGGCTGGTAATTTTCCCGCGATAGCAGAGCCGTAGGATTCCCATCCCGCCATAGCCAGGGTATATATCGGCCCATGCTGGATGCGCCCAAAACACTGCCTTCTGATCCCGGCGAGCTCCGCGGCACAGCGGAAGGTTTGCTCGATCTGGTGAAGGCGCAGGCGCTGAAGATTGCCAAACTGGAACACCAGCTTACTGGCCATAACCGGCACCGGTTCGGATCAAAGTCGGAAAGCCTGGATCAGCTTCAACTCCGGCTGGAGGAGGAAGAGACAGCGGCGGCGCAGGTTGCCATCGAAGATGCTCCTGATGGTGATGCAAAGAGCCAGAAGGCCAAGCCTAGACGCAAGCCTCTGCCGCCGGAGCTGCCCCGGTTCGACCAAGTGCTGACACCGGGCGAGACCTGCAAATGCGGCGGCATGCTGCGAACTCTCTCGGAAGATGTCACCGAGGAGCTGGAATACGTCCCGGGCCGCTTTATCGTGAACCGGATTGTCCGTCCGCGCATGGCCTGCCGGGATTGCGACCTGATCATTCAATCAGCACTTCCATCGCGTCCCATCGAGCGCGGACGTCCCGGTCCGGGTCTCCTGGCCCATGTCCTGGTCAGCAAATATGCGGACCACTGCCCTCTGTACCGGCAATCGCAAATCTACGGACGGGAATGGATTAATCTGGACCGGTCCCCCCTGGCGGATTGGGTTGGCCGCTCTGCTGCGCTGCTGGAACCCTTGGCTGATGCCATCGGCCGTCATGTCAAAGCGGGACAGGCGATATTTGCCGACGATACTCCCATCAGCATGCAGGCAAAGGGCAAGTGCGCCACGGCCCGCTTCTGGACCTATGTGAGGGACGAACGCCCATGGAACGGAGCTGACCCGCCTGCCGCCTGGTACCGGTTCTCCTCCAACCGCAAAGGCGAGCATCCCTCAGCGCATCTGGCCAGCTACAACGGTTGGATGCACGCGGATGGCTATACCGGCTTCAACGAACTTTACCGGTCCGGTGCAATCCGCGAGGTTGCCTGCATGGCGCATATCCGCCGCAAGTTCGCCGATGTGTTTCAATCGCAGAGGCTGGCCGTTGCCGAAGAAGCGATCCGCCGGATTGCTGAGCTTTATGCCGTGGAAAAGGACGCCCGCGGATTGCCGCCGCAGGAGCGCGTCCAACTGCGCCAATCCCGGTCAAAGCCGCTGCTCGATGATCTGGAAGCCTGGCTGGCCGCGCAGCTGGCACGGATTCCGGGCAAATCCGAACTGGCCAAGGCCATCCGCTATGCTCTGACGCGGATGAAGAAGCTGTGCCCCTATCTGGATCACGGCATCCTGGAACTTGACAACAACTCCGCGGAGCGGGCGATGAAGCCAATTGCGATAGGCCGCAAAAATTACCTGTTCGTCGGCTCCGAGGGCGGCGGAAAAGCGGCTTCCATCGCCTATACCCTGATCGAAACTGCCAAGATGAACGGCGTAGATCCACAAGCATGGCTCACTTGGGTTCTCGCCCGAATTGCGGATCACAAGATCACTCGCCTCGACGAGCTGATGCCGTGGCGTTACGCTGTGCGGGCAGAGTAACAGCGCCCATTCAATCACGGTAGAGCAGATCTACCGGAAGAACATAATCTAATAGCAGGCAATCAGATGAAAAACGTCAACCGTTTCACGCTAGTGACAACCGCTAAGAATGAAGGCCCATATTTTCTTGAATGGATAGCTTATCACCGTTTGATAGGTTTCGATGATTTCATCATTTTCCAGAACGACTCGGATGACTGCACTCATGAGATACTTAGTTGCCTGAGTGACTTGGGTCTCGTGAACTACAAGTATAATCGCGCCGACAAAGGCAAGCACCAGATCCAAGCTTACAGGCGGGCGGTGCGGCAGCCCGAATACCTGCGGAGCGATTGGGTCATGGCGCTTGATATGGACGAGTTCCTGTGCTTGCAGCCCCCGCTGGAAACACTTGACGACTGGTTCGAGAAGCTTCCGGAAGCAGACCAAGTATATGTCAATTGGGCAATGTTCGGAAATTCCGGCCTGACTGACATAACACCCGATCTGGTATCAGAACGGTTCCAGCTCGCCACGCCACGAGAAGAAAGTATCAAGAATTTCCGGCCATTCAAAACCCTGTTTCGCCGCTCCTGTTTCCAGCGGCCAGGTATTCACATGCCGGTTCCGCTCGATGCATCAAGCGATACAGTAAGGACCATCAATGCCTCGGGCTTGACTGAACAGCAATTTGAACAGCGGAACTTCCAAAGTACAGACCCAGGTCAGCTCGCCTTTGCCCAAGTCAACCATTATGTCGTCCGAGATGCCGCGAGTTTCGTCATCAAGTCATGGAAAGGCAGCGCACATCAGGCCAACCGTAGCGTCGATCAGACATTCTGGCAGAAACGGAACCGAAATCAATCCAGAGATGAAACCCTCTCGCGTTGGTCTTCCCGTGTCAAAGATGAGATGCAAGTGCTGGATGACCTTTCGGATGGCCGCCTAATGCAGCTGCGCAAGGCTTCAATTGATTGGCACCGCCGCAAATTTCACGAGATCATCAAAGACGACTACTATCGCGACCTTTTCAGTTTCTGTTGTCTGAACAATGGCAGGCGAGCAATCATTTGAGCCGTGCTACGAAAAATTTGCGTCCAGCAGTTCCCCGCTTTGGAAGCTTGCAGCCTAAGACTGTTGGCCGCATCTCATTCTTCGGAGCAAGCCGTCATTAGTGCGGGCTGACCGGACGGTTACCCTTGTTCTTCGGCTTGGCCGCCAGACGGCCATGAGCAGGGCCTGCAGGACGACATCTGTCGTCTGTCTGCTTTGCATCGACCAGCCGACCACGCGCCGGGAATACAGGTCGATGACCACCGCAAGGTAAGCGAACCCCTCTTGCGTCCGGATGTAGGTGATGACGGTTACCCAAACCTTGTCCGGAACCTCGACATCAAACTGCCGGTCGAGGGTGTTGTCGACCACGACCGACGGCTTGCCGCCATAGCTGCCGGGGCGGCGCTTGTAGCCGATCTGTGCCTTGATCCCCGCCTGTTGCGCCAGTCGGGAAACGCGGTTCGGACAAATGCTTTCGCCCTGTTCGACCAGATCGTCATGCAGCTTGCGGTAGCCGTAGACCTTGCCACTCTCGGCCCAAGCCTTCTGCAGCAGTTTGAGCTACTCACTGAAATTCGGACACTGACATAAGCTACGTGACCTGCTCCCCTGAAACGTCCGCGGTTTGAGGTTAGCCTGTTCTCGAAACGAGGAGTCAGAAGATGCGGAAAAGCCGTTTCAGCGAAGAGCAGATCATTGGCATCCTGAAGGAGCACCAGGCCGGGATAGGTGCCAAAGAGCTCTGCCGGAAGCACGGCGTCAGCGATGGCACATTTTACAGGTGGCGCTCGAAGTATGGGGGCATGGAAGTGTCGGAGGCCAAACGGCTGAAGGCGCTTGAGGCCGAGAATGCGAAGCTGAAGAAGATGCTGGCGGAGCAGATGCTCGATGTCGCCACGCTCAGGGAGATGCTGGGAAAAAACTTCTGAAGCCCGGTGCGAGGCGGAAAGCCGTGGACTGGGCCATGACAGCGAAGAGCTACAACCAGCGACGGGCCTGTGCCCTGGCCGGGATCGACCCGCGTGTGTATCGACGTGGATCAACCAGACCTGCGGACGCCGAGCTGCGGGAGAGGCTCAAGGCGCTGTCCAGCGAACGGCGTCGCTTCGGCTATCGAAGGTTGCACCTGCTTCTTGGCCGCGAAGGCTGGAAGGTGAACTGGAAGAAGCTTTACCGGATCTACCGGAAAGAGGGCTTAACAGTCCGTAAACGGGGCGGTCGCGAGCGCGCGATCGGAACGAGGGCGCCGATGGCGATCCCACAAGGGCCGAACCAGCGATGGTCCTTAAACTTCGTCTCGGACAGCCTCTCAGACGGGCGCCGGTTCCGCGTGCTGTGCGTCATCGACGACTTCAGCCGGGAATGCCTGGCGACGGTCGTGGACACTTCACTGTCGGGGCAACGTGTCGGCCGTGAGCTCGACAGCATCGCACGGGTGCGCGGCTATCCATGTATGGTGGTCAGTGACAACGGCACGGAGCTGACCTCGAATGCCATTCTGAAATGGCAGGAGGATCGCAAGGTCGAGTGGCATTACATCGCGCCAGGAAAGCCCATGCAGAACGGCTTCGTCGAGAGCTTCAATGGACGGCTGCGTGACGAATGCCTCAATGAGCACCTGTTCGCCAATCTGCGCCACGCCCACGACCTGATTGAGGCGTGGCGCGACGACTACAACCACCGCCCCCACACGAGCCTCGACGGGCTCACCCCGTGGGAGTATCACCAACGGTCAGTAGAGGACCAAACCCTGGACAGAGCGAACTAAAGAACGCGGACTCTAAAGGGAGCAGGTCACGGTCGACGAGGCCGACTTAGCTCAATGCAGCAAGCATGTCCAAGGTCCGAATTTCTTGGTGGTCGAAGATCACATGGCATCCGCAGCGAACTTCCGGCCTCCACCCTTCCTGCAGGTGAACCAGGGTTCCGCGGCGCGATCCTGGCGGAGTGTCCGCTTCCGTGGTCTGGCAGGGCTCGGCTCGCACACGCAGCGAAAGCCTGCTTCCCGCCCATCCAGCAAAAAGTCTCGCGATCGCGGCACAGATCGGACCGCCGCGGCGAATGACGGGAATGTCCCGCACCGCTGACCTTGGGGCCCTGGACTATGCTGCGCGGTGCCATGAAGGTCCGGTATGGGGAAGCCGCGCTGCGGCAATGGTGATCCTGGCCAATGACCGGTGTGGGCCGCGAGCGCCATGCTACACCGCCAGAGTGATTTGGCTGCACGCCGCTCGACCGCTTCGAGCCCATTTCCACTAATGAAACACTCTGGCAAAATCCTGTCATACAGCGAAATCGGGACGGATCTCGTGACGCCTCATATTCTTTGGTCTGGTCGATTTCCGGCAGCCAGCAACCAGATCAGAATGACCGACGCTGTCCAAGACAGTCGCTTCTCCATCTACAATTCGAGATCCAGCAGGGCCTGCCGCATGACGTGCGGATCGACATCCACACCGGTCCAGTATTTCACTCCAATCACGCCCTGCTGCACCAGCATCCCGAGCCCGTCGACGGTCTTACAGCCGCGATCCTTGGCGGCCTGAATCAGGCGTGTCAGGGGCGGGTTGTGAATGCCGTCGGCAACGACCATCTCGGGCGTCAGGCTGTCGGTGTCGATGTCGGGCATTGCGTCGACGTCGGGATACAGACCGACGGATGTGGCATGAATCACGATATCCGAGCCGGACGGCACGACGAATGTGCCCTCCCACGACTTGTAGCTTGCCTGCGTATCCGTGCGGTCGTTCAGCAGATCGACGACCACTCGCCCCCGCTCCGCGCTGCGGTTGACGACGGTGATCCGCGTGGCGCCGGCCAGCGCCATCTCGACCGCAACCGCCCGCGCCGCACCGCCCGCACCGAACAGGACGACGGATTTGCCCGCCGGATCCACGACCGTTTTCAGCGCCGCGACAAAGCCGCGCCCGTCGGTGTTTTCACCGATCAGCCGGTCACCGTCGCGCACGATGGTGTTGACGGCTCCTATGATCTCGGCCGATTTTCCCAACCCATCGAGGTGGTCGATCACGGCGACCTTGTGCGGGATGGAACAGTTGAAGCCGCGCCAGCCCATCGCCCGAGCGCCGCGCACCGCGTCCGCCAGATCGTCGGGCGAGACCTCGACGTTGATGTAGCGCCAATCGAGACCGTGATGGCGGTAGGCGGCCTCGATCATCGCGACGGTCGGGTTCTCGGCTGCGGGTTGTGCGAAGGAACCCGTCAGGGGCAACAGGAAGTTCATGGGGCGTGTCCTTTCAGATGGCGCGGGCATTGCGTAGATGCGCCCCGACCCGAAGCGCTTGGGCTGCGATGGTCAGGGCGGGGTTCAGCGCGGCGGATGAGGGAAAGAACCCCGCGTCCACCACGTAAAGGTTCGGATGATCATGCGCGCGGCACATGGCGTTTAGGGCTGATGTCGCCGGATCATCGCCCATCCGCACCGTGCCGCATTGGTGCGAGGGGGCCTGAATGCCGAAGCTGTGACGCAGAACGACCGGGAACCCGGCCCGGCGCAGCACATGCCTGACATGGCGCACGAACCGGTCATGGGCGGCCCGCCCGCCGGGGCGGTAATCGACCTGCACCCGGTCACCGTCCAGAAGGCGCACGCGGCTCTCGCGGTCGGGCAGATCCTCGCCCATCGCCAGCACGTCGACGGAATGGCGGCCCAACCAGTCGGCCACGGCACGCGGCGTTCTGGGATACGTTGCACGGATCATCGCACCCTGGATATTGCCGAGCATCTGGATGTTGCCGCGCGTATCGGGATCATCTGGCAAACCGTGGTAGAAGTCATTCAGCGACAGGGTTTTGGGGAACTTCGTGGTGTTTGTAGTGAACGGCTTCACCCCCATCAGCCCGGTCAGGTGATGGTTCATCAGGTATCGGCCCACGACGTCGGACCGGTTGGCAATTCCGTCCGGTGCCGCCTCACAGGCGGACCGCAGCAGGATCAGAGCGGAATTGATCGCCCCCGCGCAGAGGGCGAAGACCTGCGCTTCCACGCGCAGGATCTCTCCGGACCGGAGCACCTCCGCGGCGACGATACGCTTGCCCTCGCCATCGGTGATCAGTCGCGTAACCTTTGCGTTGCGGTCCAGCCGCACGTCCGAATGCGCCAAAAGTGGGCGGAGCACGCGCTTATCCGCGTCACCCTTGGCGTCGAACCGGCAGGCAAAGGCATCGCAGGTGCCGCAGCGCCGGCAGGTGCCATCGGGGCCATAATCGATTGCAGATGGCATCGCAAATGGGTGCAGGCCCTGGGCGCGCAACCGATCCGACAGCGCGGCAATCACCGGCTCGTGCGGGATCGCGGCGTGGGGGAAGGCATCGCGGGGCGGCTCGGTCGGATCGACACCTGCCGCGCCGCGCACGCCATACAGGCGTTCGGCTGCGGCGTAGTATGGCGCAAGATCGGCGTAGCTGACCGGCCAGGCGGGGGATGTGGCGCCATCGATCTGCGTGTGCGTGAAATCACTTTCGCGGAACCGAAACATCGCGGTGCCGTAGAACTTCGTATGCCCGCCGACATAGTAGTATTGACCGGGCCGATAGGGTGCCCGCTTCGCGTCCACCCATTCATCCGCCGTCTTGTATCGGGACTGGACGAAAACCGCCTCTGCATCGCTGTTCTGCGGCTCATTCGGCAGATCGTCGCCGCGTTCGAGGATCAGGATTTTCGCGCCGCTGCCTGCGAGTTGATGCGCCACGGCAGATCCACCCACCCCCGACCCGATAATCGCGACATCCGTCCTAATGGTTTGCATCACATCCTCCCCGGTTTCCGCTTCACAGATGCCAAGCCTTCACCGCGCGCACCATTCCCTATTGCCGCATATCCTTGTATGATTGCCGCATCTCAGCGCTACAGTTGAATGTAATGCCCATATCGCCACCCTACTTCGAGACCGTTGCCATCCCGCCGGACCGGTCCCTGCATGTCTTCGACCGCCGCCTGCCAGAGTTTCCGTTCAACTGGCATTACCATCCGGAATTCGAACTTACCCTCACGGTGAACAGCCGCGGATTGTGCTTTGTGGGAGATCATGTCGGGCCCTACAACGATGGCGATCTTGTCCTGATCGCCCCCAATCTGCCGCACGCGTTTCAATCCCAAAACCTGATCGAGATTGCCGGCGACCATCGCGCCATTGTGTGCTGGTTCACCAGTGACTGGATCACCAGCCTGATCGGTCTGGTGCCAGAGCTTTCGCCCGTCACGCCGCTGCTTGCGCAGGCCCGGCGTGGATTGCGGTTCGGCGCACAAACGTCGGCGCAACTGCGAGACCGGATCCTGCAACTGGGTCAGATTGACAGCGTGGATCAGGTGATTGCCTTCCAATCCATCCTTGCGACCTTGTCAGGATCTACTGACCGAGTGCCGCTGGCCAGCGGAGAGGTTACCGTCAGCGAGATGCCGCGCGACCGGGCGCGGATGCAGAAGGTGCTGGACCATTTGCATGCCCATTACGATGAACCGGTGCGGCTGGCCCCGCTGTGTGATCTTGTGCATCTGACCGAAAGTCAGCTGCAACGGATCTTCAAGCGCAGCGCCCGCATGTCCATCAGCGCCTATGTGCTGCAACTGCGGCTTGGCCGGGCGTGCCAAATGCTGATGCAGACCGACAGCCCCGTGGGCCTGATCGCAACCGAGTGCGGTTTCTCCGATGCCGCCGACTTCGCGCGACGCTTTCGCAATGCCCGCAACATGACGCCAACGGCGTTCCGGACCGCAATCAGGGGGCAGGAGCTGAAATCTGTGCCAAAGCGAGGTCGGTCCGTCCGCCAAAGCCCGCAGACATAGGAGGCTCGCGCGACCTTTCCGAAAATCGTGCAATATTGGCAGGAATGTCCAATGTGATCCCGATTAGGTTTTTCTCTTTTGTGCGCGATTGCGTGACCTCGTTGTCCCGCGTTGTGCGAGTTCGATGTTTCGGAACCCATGCAGGCGCAGCGAAAGTCCGGTCTGATGATGCCGCGCTGCGGCGTTAGTCGGCGAAGCAAAGGTCGGCAACGGGCCGATAAGGGCCGTGAATGTCAGGCAGCGGGAGGCCGGAGGGACCATGCGGTTTGTCCGCTTCAGCAGTTTCGCCACGGCCTCTCGCGATCACGGTCAGTTGACCCGCTGCGCACAGACAAAGTCGGCGCGTGTTGCAATGTTGGCGCGCGGCAACTCCGTGAGTTGGTATCCGAGCGCGGTGTAGGTCTCCCGCATGACGGCACAGGTCGCTTCGGCTTCGGCGCGAGTCTGCTTGCGTTCGCTGTCTTGCGTGAAGATCTCATCCCAATATGGCGCCAGGAAGACGCGGGCGTTGTAGGGCGCTACCTTGGCTGCTGTGGTCACATGGGGCGGCACGGGGAGGTCGCAGAGGGTTAGGTAGCCCAGGATGTCGGGAATGCCTCGGTCGAAGATTACGGGGCCTGAGCGTCCTCGTAGGCGTGGAGATCGCGCTCAAGCATCCGTTCGGCATAGGCCATGCGGTCCGCCTGGGGAGGGCGTCTCCGCCGCTCTGCATCTCCTCGCGAATGACCGCGCGGCCGGATTCGGGGATTGTGTGGAGGCCGCGGCGGGCGAGCTCGGTGATCAGGCTAATCTTGCCCGCACCGGGGCCGCCCGTCACGACGAAGAAATGGTCGCTCATGGGCCATCCTTGGCTTTGACAGGGGAAAGCGCTGCGAAGTGATCAACACGCCGCGGGCGCGGATCAAAGCAGCAAGAATTTCCGTAGGGAAAACAGCACCCGCCTGCACGACAGAGGCAAATCCTCTGACGAGAAAGGCAGATCTATCTGATGCTTTTCAGAGAATGGGAAGGGGCACATAGTTTTGCCTCTCAGCGTCAGAATTTCCTTTTGAATTCAGCGCCCCGAAATCTCGATGCTGAACTGAAGCTGCCTTTTTCGTCAAATAAGGTTGCCTCTGGGACGACATAAAAAAGCCGACGCAGTGGTCGGCTTTCTCAAGGGTTATCGTGTCAGAAGGTCTTGGGGATGGACTGCACAGGTTTCGGCCCCATCAAGCAGCAAATTCCACCATAATTCCTGACCTCATCTATCCTTCACATCGCGGCGGCGGAAGATGATCCGGTTTTCGCCGTTGAAGATGAGTGGTTCAACGCCGTTCTTGTAAAGCTCGCGGCAGAGGTTGGCGGGATCGCGTCGCAACTCGCGGGCAAGATCGGTAGCAGAGATGTAGTGTTCGCCGAACATTGTGACGGAGGCCTCATCGACCACCCGCCAGCGTTCTGAGGACTTTTGGCTCTTTGGAGCAGCGGTCAAGTAGCCCGCGTTCATCAGGTTGCGGATTGTTGCGGTGTCGACACCGAGCTTACCGGCAGCCTCGGACATGCTGATCGCACCAGCTGAGTTCTGGCCTAGGGTCAGGACCCATTAATCGGGTTGCGACCACCTTGCCGGCGTGATTCACGCTCCCGAACTGATGGGGGCATGAT
>NZ_CAMZMW010000028.1:0-17572 GCF_947311865.1 Paracoccus sp. PARArs4
GATGCCGCCGACGCCACCGCCCGCCTGTCCGAGGCCGAGGGCCAGCTGGCCGCGCTGCCCGATCGCGGGGCCGCCGCCGATGCCGTCGAACATGCCCGCACGGGCGTCGAGGCCGCGCGCATCGCCACCATGACCCGCCGCGCCGCGCTGGACGAGCTGCGCCGAGAGGCGAATGCCCGCCTGAAGCGCCTGCAGGAGATCGCCAAGGAAGAATCCGGCTGGCGTCTGCGCCTGCAGCAGGCCGGCACCCGCGCCGCCGAACTGATCCAGCGCCGCGACGAGGCCCGCGATCAGCTGGTCGGCGCCCGTGGCCAGCCCGCCATCCTGGCCGAACGCCGCCGCGCCATGGCCGAACGCGAGGCCGAGGCCGAGACGCGCCTGTCCCGCGCCCGCGACGCGCTGGCCACTGCCGACGATGCCGCCCGCAGCGCCGCCCTTGCCGCCCGAGAGGCCGAACGCCTTGCCTCGGATGCGCGCGAGACCCGCGCCGCGCGCGAGGCCCGTGCCGAGGCCGCCCGCGATCTGGAAGAAGCCGCCCGCCAGCGCATCCACGAAGAGACCGAGAAGACCCCCGCCGAGCTGCGCGACGCGCTTGGCGACATCCCGGACGACGTGGCGGCGGATACGCTCGAGGCGCAGATCGCGAGGCTGCGGTCCAGCCGCGACGCGCTCGGGGCGGTGAACCTGCGCGCCGACGAGGACAAGCAGGAGCTGGAGACCGAGCGCGACCGCCTTGCCGCCGAGAAATCCGATCTGGAAGAAGCCATCCGCAAGCTGCGCGCGGGCATCGGCAGCCTGAACCGCGAGGGTCGCGAACGCCTGCTTGCGGCCTTCGAGACGGTGAACGCCAATTTCGGCACGCTGTTCACCACGCTGTTCGGCGGCGGCGAGGCACGCCTGGTCATGGTCGAATCCGACGATCCGCTGGAGGCGGGGCTGGAGATCATGTGCCAGCCGCCGGGCAAGCGCCTGTCCACGCTGTCGCTTCTGTCGGGGGGCGAGCAGACGATGACCGCGATGGCGCTGATCTTCGCGGTCTTCCTGGCGAATCCCGCGCCGATCTGCGTCCTGGACGAGGTCGACGCGCCGCTGGACGACGCCAATGTCAGCCGCTTCTGCGACCTTCTGGACGAGATGACCCGCCGGACCGAGACCCGCTTCCTGATCATCACCCACCATGCGGTGACGATGGCGCGGATGGACCGGCTGTTCGGCGTCACGATGGTCGAGCAGGGCGTCAGCCAGCTGGTCAGCGTGGACCTCAAGCGCGCCGAGGCTCTGGTCGCCTGAGGCCGCCCGCGCTAGGGTCGCCCGCGAATCCCAACCGCGAGGACATCATGAGCGTCGAACAGACCCTGGCCGACAAGGGCATCACCCTTCCCGAAGCACCCATGCCCGCCGCGAATTACGTGCCCTTCGTGCAGACCGGCAACCTGGTCTTCATCTCGGGGCAGATCAGCGCCGACGAGAACGGCCTGATCACCGGCAAGCTGGGCGACGGCACCAGCGTCGAGGATGGGGCCTCCGCCGCGCGCCGCTGCGGGCTGGCCCTGATCGCGCAGCTGAAGGCCGCCGTGGGCGACCTGGACCGCGTGACCCGCGTGGTCAAGCTGACCGGCTTCGTGAACTCGACCCCCGACTTCACGGACCAGCCCAAGGTCATCAACGGCTGTTCGGACCTGATGGTCGAGGTGTTCGGCGATGCCGGACGCCATTCGCGTGCCGCCGTCTCGGCCCCCTCGCTGCCCTTCGGCGTCGCGGTCGAGATCGAGGCCATCTTCGAGATCGCCTGATGACCCTGCCGCAGGTCTTCCTGACCACGCCCATCGCGCATCGGGGCTTCCATGCCCCGGGCGTCCCGGAAAACAGCCTTGCCGCCGCGCGTGCCGCGATCGAGGCCGGATACGGGATCGAATGCGACATCCAGCCGGCGGCCGACGGCACGCCGATGGTCTTTCACGACTATGACATGGCGCGGCTGACGGGGCAGGCGGGGTTCATCGCCCAGACCTCGCCCGCCGATCTGGCGGCCCTGCGCCTGACCGGCAGCGACGAGAAGATCCCGACCCTGGCCGAGTTCCTGGACCTGGTGGCGGGCCGCGTGCCCCTGCTGATCGAGATCAAGGACCAGGACGGCAGGCTGGGCCCTGACGTGGGCGATCTGCCCGCGCGCGTGGCGCAGGCGCTCGAGGGCTATGACGGTCCGGTCGCGCTGATGTCCTTCAGCCCGGACACGGTCGCGGCCTTCCATGCGGCGGCACCCGCCGTGCCGGTCGGTCTGACGACCTGCGACTATGCCGAGGCCGACTGGCCGCAGGTGCCTGCCGAGCGCCGCGAGGCGCTGTCGCTGATCGTCGATTACGACCGCGTGGGGGCCTGCTTCATCTCGCATTCGCGGGGCGATCTGGGCAATCCGCGCGTCGATGCGCTGCGTGCCGATGGCGCGGCGGTGCTGACCTGGACCATCCGGTCCCCGGAACAGGAGGCCGAGGCCCGCAAGGTCGCGCAGAACATCACCTTCGAAGGCTATGCCGCGTAAGTGAACAGGGGCAGGGTGCATGTGGCACCCTGTCCGCCCCGGCCCCCCTGACATCGGCGGCATCGCCCCCTATCTTCGGGCCATGACCGATGCGCTGACGCTGTCCACCCATGATTCGATCCACAAGGTCGCGCCCGAGGTCTGGGACGGCCTTGGCGACGGCAACCCCTTCACGACCCACCGCTTTCTGGCCGCGCTGGAGGATTCGCGTTCCGTTGGCACCGGCACCGGCTGGCAGCCGCTGCACCTTACGCTGGAGCGTGGGGGGGATGTCGTGGCGGCCATGCCGCTCTATGCGAAATCGCACAGCCAGGGCGAATACATCTTCGATCATGCCTGGGCCGACGCTTACATGCGCGCGGGCGGGCGGTATTACCCCAAGCTGCAGGCCACGGTGCCCTTCACCCCGGCCACAGGCCAGCGGCTTCTGGCGCGCGACGACCGCGACCGTGCGGCGCTGCTGCAGGCGCTGATGCAGCTGACCGACCGCGCCGAATGTTCGGGCGCGCATGTCACCTTCTGCACCGCGTCCGAGGCCGCTTTGGGTGCCGATGCGGGCTTTCTGCCGCGGGTCACGCAGCAATATCACTGGCTGAACCGCGGATATGGCAGCTATGACAATTTCCTGGCCGCGCTGTCCTCGCGCAAGCGCAAGGACCTGCGCAAGGAACGCGCGAAGGCGCAGGGCTTCGGCGGCACCATCAGGCACCTGACGGGCGACGATCTGCGGCCCGAACACTGGGATGCGTTCTGGGAGTTCTACCAGGATACCGGCGCGCGCAAATGGGGCCAGCCCTACCTGACGCGGGCCTTCTTCGACCGCGTGCAGGAGACGATGCGCGACGACATGCTGCTGGTCATGGCCGAGGATGACGGGCACCCCATCGCGGGGGCGCTGAACTTCCTCGGGCCGGATGCGGTCTATGGCCGATACTGGGGCTGCGTGCAGGACCACGCCTTCCTGCATTTCGAGCTGTGCTACCACCAGGCCATCGACCATGCGATCGCCCACGGGCTGGGCCGGGTCGAGGCCGGGGCGCAGGGCGAACACAAGCTGGCACGCGGATACGAGGCGGTCCCCATCCATTCGCTGCACTGGGTGCGCGATCCGGGCTTCCTGCGGGCGCTGGAGAATTACCTGGACGAGGAACGCGACGCGATGGGCCGCGAAATCGCGGCGCTGGCGGATTTCACGCCCTTCCGCAAGGGCGGCTGACGGTCGGGGGCTGACCCCCGACCGGGACGGATCAGGCCTTTTCCAGCAGACTCTCGCCCGCGCTGACGCTGCAGGTGCCGGGGCTGTCCTCGACCTCGATCGTCTCGACCGTGCCGTCCTTGACCAGCGACGCGAAACGCTTGCAGCGGCCGAAGAAGCCGACCGGGGGCGCGTCGAAATCGAGGCCCATCGCCTTGGTCACGCTGCCGTCGGCATCGGCCAGAACCTCGATCCCCGCAGCGGTCGCGCCGGTGGATTCGGCCCATGCGGCGGCCACGAAGGGGTCGTTCACGGTCACGCAGACGATGCGGTCGATGCCCTTGTCGCGGAAGGCGTCGGCGGTGCGCACAAAGCTGGGCATATGCGCGTTGGTGCAGGTGCCGGTATAGGCGCCCGGCAGGCCGAACAGGGCGACGCGGCCCGTGCTCAGCTCGGTCGTGGAAACGGCTTCGGGCCCTTCCGCGCCGATGCGCAGCAGGTTGCCCTTGGGCAGTTTGTCTCCGGCGGCGATGGTCATGTAACGCTCCTGAATTGCAACGGATTCGCAGGGAATATAGGGTGCGTGCCTGACACAGACCAGAAGGCGGGAAGAAATGCGCATCGTCATCTTGGGGGCGGGGCAGGCGGCGGCCTCGATGGCGGCACGTCTGCGGGCGAAGGGCCATGACGGCCCGTTGACCGTGATCGGCGACGAAGCCGCCGCCCCCTATCAGCGGCCACCGCTGTCCAAGGCCTATCTGCTGGGCGAGATGGCGCTGGACCGCCTGACGCTGCGCGGGCCCGAATGGTGGACCGACCAGCGGATCGACCTGCGGACCGGCGAACGCGCGCTGTCCATCGACCGTGCGGCACGGACCGTCACGACCGATGCGGGGGTGCATGAATACGATGCGCTGGCCTTGGCACTGGGCGCCGCGCCGCGCCGTCTGCCCGCCGCGATGGGGGGCGATCTGCCCGGCACCCATGTCATTCGCAACCTGGCCGACGTGGACGCGCTGGCGCCCGCGATGCAGGCGGGGCGCAACCTCGTGGTGATCGGCGGCGGCTATATCGGGCTGGAGGCTGCGGCGGTCGCGCGCAAGCTGGGCCTGAACGTCACCCTGATCGAGGCCGCGCCCCGCATCCTGGGCCGCGTGGCCGCCCCCGAGACGGCGGACATGATCCGCGACCTGCACCGCGCCCACGGGGTCCAGATCCTCGAGGGGACGGGCATCGCCGCCATCGAGGGGACCGACCGCGCGACCGGCGTGCACCTGACCGACGGGCGCGGCATTCCCGCCGACATCGTGATCCAAGGCATCGGTGTCCTGCCCGAGACCGCGCTGGCGGGCGCGGCGGGGCTGGCGCTGGATGACGGCATCGCGACCGATGCGCAGGGGCGCACGTCCGATCCGGCCATCTGGGCTGCAGGCGATTGCGCAAGCTTTGCCACCCAAGCGGGCCGGATGCGGCTGGAAAGCGTCGGCAATGCCATCGACATGGCCGAATGCGTGGCCGACAACATGCTGGGCGCGGATCGCGACTATGCCCCGAAGCCGTGGTTCTGGTCCGACCAGTTCGACGCCAAGCTGCAGATCGCGGGCATCGGCGCGGGTCACGACCGGATCGTGACGCGGGCGGGGCAGGGCGATCACGCGGGCTCGGTCTGGTATTTCCGCGACGGTCGCCTGATCGCGGTCGATGCGCTGAACGATGCCCGCGCCTACATGATCGGCAAGCGCCTGATCGAGGCCGGTCGCAGCCCCGACCCCGACGCGATCCCGTCCGCGCCCGACCTGAAGGTGCTGCTGTGAGGATCGTCGGCGGCAGCCTGCGCGGCCTCAAGCTGGCCGATCTGGGCGAGGGGGACATGGCCGCCCACCTGCGCCCGACGACCGACCGCGTGCGGGAATCGATCTTCAACCTGCTGATCAACGGCAGCCACGGAAATCCGCTGCCCGGTGCGCGGGTGCTGGACCTGTTCGCGGGGACGGGGGCGCTTGGCCTCGAGGCGCTGTCGCGGGGGGCGTCGCATGTCACCTTCGTCGATGACGGGGTGAAGTCGCGCGCGCTGATCCGGCAGAACGTGGAAAAGGCCCGCGCGCAGGGCACGACCGACCTGTGGCGGCGCGATGCGACCAAGCTGGGAGAGATCCGGGGCAAGCCCTTCGGGATGGTGTTCCTCGATCCGCCCTATGGGCAGGGCAAGGGCGAGCTGGCGATCGCATCCGCGCTGGAGGGCGGCTGGCTGGCACCCGGCGCGACCGTCCTGTGGGAAGAGGCCCGCCCGCCACTGCTGCCCGCCGCGCTGACCCTGCTGGACCAGCGCAGCTATGGCGATACCGTGGTGACGCTGGCGCGGCTGCCCCTAGGCTGAGGCGGCGATGCTGGCGGCCGCGGCCTCCAGCGCGCCCGGCCCGTGGGGGATGTCCAGCGCGATCAGCCCCGCCTGCATCGCGCCCAGCACGCCCATGATCGTTCCCGCGCCGGTATGGCCCATATGGGCGATGCGCAGCGCATCCTCGGGCGTGTCGGACCCGATGCCCACGCCCAGGGTCACGCCGCATTCCCGCGTCACCCATTCGCGCAGCCGCGCCGCGCCGGGCAGCGTCACCGCCGTGACCGATGCCGCGCGGCGTTCGGGATCCGCGACCGTCAGGCGGATGCCGCTGCCATTCGCGCCCCAGGCATCGACCGCAGCCCAGACGGCATGGGCCAGACGCGCATGGCGGTGCCAGACGGCCTCCAGCCCTTCCTCGTCCAGGATCATGGTCAGGGCCTCGGACAGGGCGAAGATGGACTGCACGGGCGGGGTGCCGCCCCAGAACTGCCACAGCGCCCCCGCATTCGCGCGGCCGTGCCAGTCCCACCAGGGCGTCGTCAGGCCCGTCCGCCCGCGCGCCGCCGCCCTGTCCGAGAACCAGACGAAGGACAGGCCCGGCGGCGACATCAGCCCCTTCTGGCTGGCCGAGATCAGCACGTCCACGCCCCAGTCGTCCATCCGCATCGGCGCGCATCCGAGGGACGCGATCGCATCGACGACCAGCAGCGCGGGGTGATCCCCCATGGCCGCGCGAAAGGCCGGGATGTCGGCCATGGTGCCGGTGGCCGTGTCGGTCTGGCAGATCATCACGGCGCGGATGGTGCCGTCCGCATCCTGCGCCAGCCGGTCGCGCAGCCGGTCGGGCTCGGGGGGCAGGTTGCCGGAATCCAGCCGCTCGACCGCGATGCCGGTGCGTTCCAGCGTGTCGGCCCAGGACCTGCCGAAATGCCCCGAGGTCACGACCAGCACCGGGTCGCCGCGCTCCAGCAGGTTCGCGGCGACGGCCTCCCATCCCGCATGGCCGTTGCCGATATAGGTTGCAAGGTTCGCCCGCGTCCCCGCCAGCCGCTTCAGCTGCGCCATCAGCGCCAGGTTCACCTGCGCCAGCGGCTCGCCATAGATGTCGGGGGATGCGCGGTGGGCGGCGTTCATGACCCTTGCGGGCAGGGGCGAGGGGCCGGGAATGGCGATCAGCTCGTGGCCGTGGGCAAGGGTCATCTTCGGATCTCGGGCGCGGTGGTTTCTGACCCGCAATCGGTAGGCAGCTTGCCCGCGCCGGTCAACCGCAAGGGGCCGGACTTGTGGCACCCCCGCCAAGGGGGGTAAGCCTGTGGGCGGAAACATCCACCACCGAAGGCACGATCATCACGTGGACCCCAAGACCCAAAGCCCGACCCGCATGATCGCCGAGGCGGGGGCCGCCCAGCCCCGCCCCACCCCCAGGAAGGTGCAGGGCCTGCTTGCGCGATTGTGGCACGACTATCTGCGTCCGCATCGCGGCGGGATGGCGCTGGCCTTCGCGCTGATGACGGTCGAGGGGTCGACCCTGGCCCTGATCAGCTGGATGCTGAAGCCGCTGTTCGACCTTGTCTTCGTGGGCAAGCAGCAGGGCGCGATCTGGTGGGTCGGCATGGCGATCTTCGGGGTGTTCCTGCTGCGCGCGATGACGCTGATCGCCAGCCGCGCGCTGCTGACGCGCATCTCTCTGTCGGTGTCCACGCTGATGCAGACGCGGCTTCTGGCGCATATCCTGACGCTGGACCAGCGCTTCTTCCGCGACAATTCCCCCGGCGCCATGATCGAGCGCATCCAGGGCGACACCATCGCCGTGCAGGGCGTGTGGGCCACGCTGATCACCAGCTCGACCCGCGACGTCATCTCGCTGGTGATGCTGTTCGCGGTGGCGCTGACCATCGATCCGGTCTGGACCTTCGGCGCGCTGATCGGCGCGCCGATCCTGATCATGCCCGCCGCGCTGGTGCAGAAATACATCCGCCGCAAGATGCGCCAGAACCGTGCCAATGCCAGCCTGCGCGCCACGCGCCTGGACGAGGTGCTGCACGGCATCCAGGCCATCCGCCTCAACCGCGCCGAGGATGCGCAGACCGCGCGCTTCGCATCCATCGTGGGTCGTATCCGCAAGGCCGAGACCAAGGTCGCGGCCACGGCCAGCGTCATTCCCGCGCTGACCGACATCGTGACGGGCATCGGCTTCGTCGCCGTGCTGGCGCTTGGCGGGAACGAGGTGATGGAGGGGAACCGCAGCGTCGGCGATTTCATGGCCTTCTTCACCGCGCTGGCGCTGGCCTTCCAGCCGATGCGCCGGCTGGGCGGGCTTGCGGGCACGTGGCAGACGGCGGCGGCCAGCCTGGAACGGATCTACCAGGTGTTCGACACCGAACCCTCGGTCCGGTCGGGTCCGCGCAAGGATGCGCCCGACGATGCGGGCATCCGGCTGGACGACGTCTGGCTGTCCTATGACGGGCAGACCGTCCTGCACGGCCTGACCTTCGAGGCCGAGGCGGGCCGCACCACCGCGCTGGTCGGCCCGTCGGGCGCGGGCAAGTCCACCGTCTTCAACCTGCTGACCCGCATGGTCGATCCCGATCGCGGGCAGGTCCTTCTGGGCGGCGTGCCGGTCACGGATTACGATCTGGGCACGCTGCGCGACCAGTTCTCGACCGTGTCGCAGGACGCGGCGCTGTTCGACGAGAGCCTGCGCGACAACATCCTGATGGGCCGCCCCGACGCCCCCGAGTCCGATCTGCAGCAGGCGCTGGACGCCGCGCATGTGCGCAACTTCCTGGACGGGCAGCGCGATCTGGACAGCCCCGCGGGCCCGCGCGGATCGTCGCTCTCGGGCGGTCAGCGCCAGCGCGTGGCCATCGCCCGCGCCGTCCTGCGCGACGCCCCGATCCTGCTGCTGGACGAGGCCACCAGCGCGCTGGACACCGCAAGCGAGCGGCTGGTCCAGGACGCGCTGGACCAACTGTCCAAGGACCGCACCACGCTGGTCATCGCGCATCGCCTGTCCACCATCCGCAATGCCGACAAGATCGTCGTGCTGGAATCCGGACGGGTTGTGGAACAGGGCACGCATGACCAGTTGATGCAGAAGGGCGGGGCCTATGCCCGCCTCGTCGCATTGCAATTCGGAGAGACTGAATGAGCCGCCAGATCATCCGCGTGACCGGAGAGGACCGGGTCGAGTTCCTGCAGGGGCTGGTCACGAACGACATCCGGCGCGCGCCCTGCTGGACCGCGCTGCTGACGCCGCAGGGCAAGTACCTGGCCGATTTCTTCGTGATCCCCGATGGCGACGCGCTGCTGATCGACGTCGATGCGCGGCTGGCCGAGGACGTGACCCGCCGCCTGTCCATGTACAAGCTGCGATCGAAGGTGGCGCTGGAACCCGTGGAGATGGACGTCGCGCGCGGCACCGGTCCCGCGCCCGAAGGGGCCGTGACCGATCCGCGCGATCCGGCGATGGGCTGGCGCCATTACGGCGCCTCGGGCGATGACGGCAGCGACTGGGACGCGATCCGCGTGGCCCATTGCATCCCCGAGACCCTGGTCGAGCTGGTCCCGAACGAGACCTTCATCCTCGAGGTCGGGTTCGAGCGTCTGAACGGCGTCGATTTCCGCAAGGGCTGCTATGTCGGGCAGGAGGTCACCGCCCGGATGAAGCACAAGACCGAGCTGCGCAAGGGACTGCGCACCGTCGCCGTCGACGGCCCCGTCGACCCCGGCACGCCCATCACCCGCGACGGCCGAGAGGTCGGGCGCGTTCATACGCAATCGGGCGGGCGGGCCATCGCCTATCTGCGCTTCGACCGCATGGGCGAGGGGATGGAGGCGGATGGCGTGGCGGTCGCCGCGGAATGACCCCCGGACCGGATGATCCGCCCCCGCGCCGGATCATCCACGTGGACATGGACGCGTTCTTCGCCTCGGTCGAACAGCGCGACAATCCCGAGCTGCGCGGCAAGCCGGTCGCGGTCGGCGGGTCCAGCCAGCGGGGCGTCGTGGCCGCCGCCAGCTACGAGGCGCGGGTCTTCGGCGTGCGGTCCGCCATGCCGTCGGTCACGGCGGCGCGGCTGTGCCCCGACCTGATCTTCGTGCGCCACCGCTTCGAGGTCTATCGCGCCGTCAGCCAGCAGATCCGCGAGATCTTCGCCGATTATACCCCCCTGATCGAGCCGCTGTCCCTGGACGAGGCCTATCTGGACGTGACCGACCATCTGCCCGAGGGCGTGACGGCCACCGCCATCGCCAAGCAGATCCGCGCGCGCATCCGGCAGGCGACCGGGCTGACCGCCAGCGCGGGCGTCAGCTACAACAAGTTCCTGGCCAAGCTGGCATCGGACCAGAACAAGCCCGACGGGCTGTGCGTCATCACCCCCGAACGCGGTCCCGAATTCGTTCTGGGCCTGCCGGTGGGCAAGTTCCACGGCATCGGTCCCGCCACCGCCGCCAAGATGCAGGCGATGGGCATCCATACCGGCGCGGACCTGCGCGCGCAGACGCTGGACTTCCTGACGCGGCGTTTCGGCAAGGCGGGGCGGTATTACTGGAACATCTCTCGCGGGGTGGATCATCGCCGCGTCAGCAACGAACGCGTGCGCAAGTCCGTGGGCGCCGAGAACACCTTTGCCGCCGACCTGATGACGCTCGATCAGGCGGATGAGGCGCTGGTCCCGCTGGCGGCCAAGGTCTGGACCTCGGTCGGGCGGCACGACCTGCACGGGCGGACGGTGACGCTCAAGGTCAAGTTCTCGGACTTCCGGCAGATCACGCGGGCGCGCAGCCTGTCCCACCCCGTCGCGTCCGAGGGCGAGCTGCTGTCCATCGCGCGCGAGCTGGCGCGGGTCGTGCTGCCCGATCCGCGCGGGGCGCGGCTGCTGGGCATCACCCTGTCGGGCTTCGACGCGCAGGACAGCGGCCCCGAGCAGCTGGACCTGTTCCCTTAGCGCCCCTTCGGCTGCGAGGCCAGGATCAACAGCCCGCCCGCGATGGCCCAGTTCTTGACCATGATGCTGACCTGCCAGGGGTCGACCCGCAGCTGCCAGTGGAACCAGCTGGTCCCGATGCAATAGATCGCCAGCAGCAGCGCCCATGCCCGCACATACGGCCCGAAGACCAGGCAGACCGCCGCCAGCGCGTTGAAGGCAGCGACCGTCCAGACCAGCCCGCCCGGCAGCCCGATCCCCGCGATCATCCGCGCGACGGGGGCGGGGTCCGCGATCTTCTGCAGGGCGCCGCCCGCGAACAGGATCGCGATCAGCACGCGCCCCGCGATGTTCAGGTATCGGTTCATGCAACCTCTCCGTTCGTGCTTTTCAAACCTTCGCGCGCGCCCTATCGAAGGGCAAGCCGATCATCCGAAGGGGGCCGCCATGAACATCCTGTCGATCCAGTCGCACGTGGCCTACGGCCATGCCGGAAACGCCGCAGCGGTCTTTCCGATGCAGCGCCTGGGCGTCGAGGTCTGGCCCGTCCACACGGTGCAGTTCTCGAACCATACCGGATATGGCGACTGGAAGGGCCGCGTCTTCGACGGTCCCGCCGTCGAGGAGATCGTCGAGGGCATCGCCGATCGCGGCGTGCTGGCCGATTGCGACGGGGTGATCTCGGGCTATATGGGGTCGTCCGACATCGGGAACGCGGTGATCCACGCCGCCGAGGCCGTGCGCGCGGCGAACCCCAGGGCCATGTGGTGCTGCGATCCGGTGATCGGCGATGTGGGGCGCGGCATCTTCGTGCGTCCGGGCATCCCCGAATTCATGCGCGACATCGCCGTTCCCGCCGCCGACATCGTGACCCCCAACCATTTCGAGCTGGAATTCCTGACCGGCACCCCCGTCCGCGACCTGGCTGCGCTGCGCCGCGCACTCGGGGCGCTGCACGCGATGGGACCGCGGGTCGTTCTGGCGACCTCGGTCCTGCTGGAGGATACGCCCGCCGATGCCATCGACATGGTGGCCAGCACCGCCCAAGGCCAATGGCGCGTCCGCACCCCACGGCTGGAGCTGAACGCCAACGGCACGGGCGACATGGTCGCGGCCCTGTTCTTCGTCCACCACCTGCGCAGCGGCAACCCGTCCGAGGCCCTGTCCCGCGCCGCGGCCTCGGTCCATGGCGTCCTGTCAGAAACCGCCCGCGCCGGCACCCGAGAGATCCGCCTGATCGCCGCGCAGGAGGAGTTCGTGACCCCCACCCGAACCTTCGCCGCCGAGACGCTGGCATGAGCAGGCCCGACACCGTCTATGTCGTGGGCGGCTCGAACTGCCTGATGACCAACGGCTGGGTCGCGCAATGGTCCGAGATCGCGCCCGAACTTGCCGTGACAAACCTCGCGGTCGGGGGATCGACCAGCCTTATGGCGACTTATCGCCTGCTGTCGGGCGAGATCCCCGACGGCGCGACCGTCATCTGGGAATATTCGCTGAACGAGCAGACGCACTGGGCGGTGGGGCAGTCCCTCGAAAGCC
Organism: Paracoccus sp. PARArs4; assembly: GCF_947311865.1. Lineage (NCBI taxonomy): Bacteria > Pseudomonadati > Pseudomonadota > Alphaproteobacteria > Rhodobacterales > Paracoccaceae > Paracoccus > Paracoccus sp. PARArs4. Next base: position 12,549 of record NZ_CAMZMW010000028.1, read on the forward strand.
TGATGGACAACCTTGCGTGGTTCCTCGAACTGGCTGCCCGGCGCGACATCCGGGTTCTGCCGCTCATCTTCTGGAACCAGCCCGAATTGCGGGCCGATGCAAGGCGGGGTTACCGCGATGCGATGTTCACCCTCATCGAGGCGCGGGGGCTTCATGCCGTGGACATGCGTCCTGTCCTGGACGAGTTCGCCTCGAAACGCGGACGAATGCCCGGTTTCTTCTACTCGGACCCCCAGCATTACAAGCTGGGGACCGGCTTTCCCCGCCGCATCGCGACAGCCGTGAACAACCGCCTAGGACAGGCGCGCGTGCCGGTGTCGGACCCGTGCTTCGACGGATCGACGCTGCACCTTCTCAGGCCCGACCGTGCCCCCGACGAGCGTTTCGAGAACCGCGTCATCAAGGCGGACCTCTATGCCGTCGACGAGGAAACCACGATCCGTGCCGACGGCAAGGTGATCTGCGCCTATGTGATCGCCTCGGAGGGTGGCAGCCGATGACCATGAGGACGGATGGTCGTAAGGCGGGCCATTTCTCCATGCAGTTCCCCGCCGAGGGGCGTGCGCTGAAGAGGCTCATGAAGCATGTCGTCCTGCTTGGCGGCCGTCGAGAGGATGCCGTGGCTGCGCAGGAATTCTCGGTTCGTCGCAGGCGCGGCTGGGGGCGTGTCGTCGCCCAGACCAGCTTTACCAGGCACGATGCGGGCAAGACCGGCGAACGCGAGGCGCTGATCGGCATCCTGGTCGAGAGATAGGATGCAAAAAGGGCCGCGCTTGTGGCGCGGCCCTCCATTGTCTTGCGGTGCGCGAACTCAGGCGCGTTCGCTGTATTCGAACAGTTCGGTGTTCACGATGATCGCCTCGCCTTCGCCGACGAAGGGGGGGACCATGATGCGCACGCCGTTGTCGAGGATCGCGGGCTTGTAGCTGTTGGCAGCCGTCTGGCCCTTCACGACCGGCTCGGTCTCGGCGATGGTGCAGGTGACCTTCTGGGGCAGGGCGACCGACAGCGGCTCCTCGCCGTAATATTCGATGGTCGCGGTCATGCCGTCCTGCAGGAAGGGGCGACGCTCGCCCAGCAGGTCGGAATCCAGCTCTGTCTGCTCGAAGGTCTCGCTGTCCATGAAGACCAGCTTGCCGTCGGTCTCGTAGAGGAACTGCTGGTCCTTCTGGTCCAGGCGCACGCGCTCGACCTTGTCCTCGCTGCGGAAACGCTCGTTCAGCTTGCGGCCGTCGCGCAGGTTCTTCATCTCGACCTGGGCGAAGGCGCCGCCCTTGCCGGGCTTGACGTGGTTTACCTTGACGGCAGCCCACAGGCCCCCGTCATGTTCCAGCACGTTGCCGGGGCGGATTTCGTTGCCGTTGATCTTGGGCATCAGGATTCTCACGATTCTGAGGGAGTGCCGCCGGTTGCATCATTGAACGGCGGGATGGCGCCCCTATATCGGGCTGGAACCCCTCAGGCAACCAAAAGGCAGTTGTGGCGTTGTCAAGTCGACGCTTGTCGGCAACCGCGTTTGACATTTGCGTGATCGGGACGGGATTACCCCACCTTTTGCGTGTCATGCACGGCACGAATGGCTGCCATGCGGTGCAGGGCATATCGAATCGGGGTGCCGGCGGCGTAAGCAGTGCGGCACCGTCGGAGAAACGGAAGTAAGAAACAAGGGAAAGCGTCCAGTTTTCCCGATGGTCCTGCTTTTCGGGCAGTGACCGCAAGTGATGGACAAATAATATGCGCGATTTTGTTGACGGCTCCGCTTTCAATTTCGAACAAGGCCAACGTGCCCGCAAGCTGTTCGCGGCCGTGGTTCTTGCCGCGCTGGATGACGCGATTGCGGATGACAAGAAATACGGCAACGGCCCCGAGCAGATCGCCCGTTGGGCGCGGTCGCGCGACGGCCGCGAGGTGCTGTCCTGCGCCGGGATCGACCCGAACGAGCGCGTGGTGAAGGGCCTCATGGAATTCGTGGCGAAGGGCGTGCGCACCTCGGTCGCGCTATCGCGCGAAGAGAGCGAGCGCCGCATGGCCGCAGAGGCCGACGAGGCCGAGGCCGCCTGATACCGGTTCATCACGCCGGTTGCCCTAGGGCCGTCCTTCGGGGCGGCCTCTTTTGTTGCGATCGGCAGTGCTGCGATCAGGCGAGGCGGGTGACGACACGCTGCGAATAGAAGTGGCGCACGTCGTCGGCGCGGCAAAGCTCGGTCGCGGGTGTCATCACGGCGGCCGAGGCCGCGGCGGCGCCAAGGGCCAGCGCCTCTTCGGCGGGCCATCCGCGGGCCATCGCAAGGACGAAGCCCGCCACGAAGCTGTCGCCCGCACCGACCGCGCTGACGACCTGCACGGGGGCCGCCTCGGCGTGCCATGCGCCGCGTTCGTCGGCGATGACCGATCCGTCGGCGCCACGCGCCACGATCACGGCCCGCGCGGCCCCGTTGCGGACCAGCCCTGCCGCGAATTCCGCGCTGTCGGCGCGGGCGGGCAGGGGGCGGCCCGCGAGGGTCTCGGCCTCGTGGCTGTCCATGCGCAGCACATCGACTGGGATCGACGACCCGGCCATCGCCATCAGCGCGTCGCCCGAGGTGTCGACCATCAGCTTGGCGCGTCCGTCCTTCAGCCGGACCGTCAGCATCTGCTCGAACCCGGGGGCGATGCCGGGCGGGTTCGATCCGGACACGACGACCCAGCCGCCCGCCAGCGCGGCCTCGGCGATCGAGGCCATCGCGGTGCCGACCTGCGCCATGTGCCATTCCGGGCCCGGCATGACGAAGCGGTACTGCCCGCCGGTCGCGCGGTCGGTGACGGCCAGCGACTGGCGGGTCTCGCCGGGGGCGGTCAGGCGCAGCACGTCGAGGCCCGCGGCCTTCAGCATCTCGCCCATGCGGATGCCGGTCGCCCCGCCAAGCGCGACCATCGCGCGGGACTGCCCGCCGATCAGCTTGATCGCGCGGCTGACATTGATGCCGCCGCCACCCGGATCGAAGACCGGCTTGTCGCAGCGCAGCTTGAGGTCGGGACGGACCTCGTCGGCGGCGGTGCTGACATCCAGCGCGGGGTTCAGCGTGACGGTCAGGATCGGGGTCTGGCCGCTCATGGCGTCATTCCCACCAGCGGTCGATGGCGGCGATGTCGTCGTCGGACCAGCCGAAATGATGCGCCATCTCGTGGATGACGACATGGTGCACCAGCTCGGCCAGGCCCACATCGCCGCGCGCGGCCCATTCGTCGATGATGGGACGGCGGAACAGCCAGATCGTGTCGGGCAGCGCCATCTGGTCCGACACCGATTTCTGCGTCATCGGGATCCCGTCATAAAGACCCGTCAGTTCGAACGCGTCGTCGATCTGCAATTCGTCCAGCATGTCCTCGTCGGCGAATTCCGCCACGCGGATCGCCACATCCGCCGCCGGGCCCGCGAAGGCCACGGGAAGGTTGGCGATCGCCTTTCGGGCAATGGCCTCGATCTCGGAGACCGCGGGGGCCTCGCATCCGGTCCAGTCGTTCATCGCGTCCGCCCTGCCATGTGATCCGTCCTCGATATGGACAAAAAACGCCCGTTGTGAAAGAGCAAGCCCCGACAGGAGACCGCAATGACCATCACCCGCTTCGCGCCGTCGCCCACCGGCCATATCCATGTGGGCAACCTGCGCACCGCGCTGTTCAACCATCTGATCGCCCGCAAGCATGGCGGCACGTTCATCCTGCGGCTGGACGATACCGATCAGGAACGCAGCAAGCAGGAATACGTGGACGGCATCAAGCGCGACCTCGAATGGCTGGGGCTGACCTGGGACCGCGAGGAACGCCAGTCGCTGCGGCTGGAACGCTATCGCGCCGAGGCCGAGGCGCTGAAGGCGTCGGGCCGGCTCTACGAGGTGTTCGAGACCCCGACCGAGCTGGACTTGAAGCGCAAGAAGCAGCTGAACATGGGCAAGCCGCCGGTCTATGACCGCACTGGCCTGAACCTGAGCGATGCCGACAAGGAACGCCTGCGCGCCGAGGGGCGCCAGGGCTACTGGCGCTTCCGGCTGGATCTGGAACGGATCGAGTGGAACGACGGCATCCTGGGCGACATCTCGATCGACGCGGCGTCGGTCAGCGACCCGGTGCTGATCCGCGCGGACGGGCAGGTGCTGTACACCTTCGCCAGCAGCGTGGACGATACCGACATGGGCGTGACCCATATCGTGCGCGGATCGGACCACGTCACGAACACGGCGACCCAGATCCAGATCATCCAGGCGCTTGGCGGGACGCCGCCGTCCTTCGCGCACCATTCGCTGCTGACCGGCGCCAAGGGCGAGGAGCTGTCCAAGCGGATCGGCGCGCTGTCGCTGAAGGATCTGCGCGAGGCGGGCGTGGCCCCCGAGGCGCTGATCTCGCTGATGGCGCGGCTGGGCTCGGGGCAGCCGGTCGAGCTGTCCTCGCTGGACGAGCTGGCCGAGGCGTTCGACCTGTCGCAGTTCGGCGCGTCGCCCACGAAGTTCGATGCCGAGGATCTGTGGCCGCTGACGCGCGAGCGCAATCAGGCGCTGCCGCTGGACGCGGTGCGCGACCGGATCGTGGCGCTTGGCGTGCCTGCCGACAAGGTCGAGCGCTTCTGGCGCGTGGCTTCGCAGAACATCACGGTGCTGGACGATCTGGGCCCCTGGTGGGAGATCTTCAGCAAGGGCGCCGAGCCCGATATCGCCCCCGAGGATGCCGATTTCATCGCCCAGGCGATGACCCTGCTGCCGCCGCCGCCCTATGACGAGGCGACCTGGTCCGAATTCACCGCCAAGGTGAAGGAAGCGACCGGCCGCAAGGGCAAGGGGCTGTTCATGCCGCTGCGCAAGGCGCTGACGGGTCAGGCGCACGGTCCCGACATGTCGGATGTCATGCCGCTTCTGGAAGTGGTCAAGGCACGCGGCTGAGCCAGGAAGAACGGTCGCGATTTCTTGCGTCCCGCGGGGGGTGCGGGGGGGGGGGGGGGGGGGGGGGGGGGGGGGGGGGGGGGGGGGGGGGGGGGGGGGGGGGGGGGGGGG
>NZ_CAMZMW010000029.1:0-14827 GCF_947311865.1 Paracoccus sp. PARArs4
ATCATGCCCCCATCAGTTCGGGAGCGTGAATCACGCCGGCAAGGTGGTCGCAACCCGATTAATGGGTCCTGACCCTAACGCTGTCGGAGCCAGCCCTGCAGGCGTTCCGCCGAATGCCGTCGTTCCATTCTGTCAGCTCCAGCGGTTTCAAAGCGACTTTTAGGGAGCCAAGCTAATTTTATGCGTCGCCGCAGCGCGACCAATCGGGGCCGGTCGAAGGCAAGCCCGCCGGAGACACGACTGTCATCGACATCTGTCCATCTATCGCTTGTTGGGCACGCAGGTCCCGCCATGCCAGCCGCGCAGCGTTCGGCAACACGCACGGCTCCGATTCAAGTATAGAGCACGTCTCCGGTGACGCGACATCCTGATCGATAGAACAGGGCCGTAAAGATCTTATCCGTCGTATGTTTTTAGGAGCCTGACGGCTTGATCCACTTTCAAGTCTATCATTCTGTCGATGAATATATCGTACAGCTGCTGCTGATAGGCATCTTGATAGCCGCCCTGCGATGGAGGGGTAAAATCCCGACCGCGCATGTCAGAGCCCTGGGCATCTTCATCCCTTCCATGGCTACTGTTTTTCCTACGCTGTCCAGACATTGCGGCTGCTGAAGCTGACGGTGACCCGAAACCATTCTGCAGTGAGAGAAACTAGCACGATCCGCACTTGGCGCAAAGTCCGGCCAAGCTCCTCACGGAAAAGGAATATGTGTTGATAAATGATGCCGGCAGGAACTGACGGTTGGTGCGGCGGTTTTGACCCTGATCGGCGATTGCAGTGATCGCGGATCGAGCAATTACCGAAAGGCAAGGGATCAACAGCGCTATGGAAATCGGAAGCTTGGTCGAGGGCGCAATATCAGCCTGTCACGGATGCAAAGGTTTCTCGCTGACATACAGTCCGGGAAAGGCGATGGGGTGGTGCGCCTCGGTAAGGATCAGCGGGTCGGACGGATCCGAGGTGGATGTGTCCGAAGAAAGGGAAAGCGCTGACGGCGCCTTGAAGGCACTTCTTCAAAAGCTGCGGTGCTGACTGTGCGGCATGCCCCCTTGCGGGGCCGAGGTCCAAAGACCTTGGGCATTCATAGCCGGTTGCCGCGAAGGGCGCCGGTACCGCAGTGCCCATCCCGGCTGACACGGATCCTTCGACAAAGCGCTTTTTGAGCCAATTGGAGATCATTCGATCCATGAAGCCATTCGTGACCGGTTTCCAGGACATATCGCGGGTTTCCATCGCGATACCCATCAAGGACGAAGCCTCGCGGTTGCCCCGTCTTCTGAACTCGCTCGTCATGTCGGCACAGGGCTGCGATGTGCCGGTGACCGCGACGATCCTTGTGAACAACAGTTCGGACAGAAGCGCCGAGATCGCCAGATCCTATGAGAATACCGCGATCAATGCGCAGGTCCGCGAGGTGACCTTCTCGGCCCGGACTGCCAGCGCGGGTCACGCAAGGGCCGCGGCCATGAGGTTCGCGTCATCCAGGGGTGGGTTGATCATGACCACGGACGGGGATGCAGCGGTCCACCCGCGATGGATCGCATCCGCGTTGCAAGAGGCGCGAAGCGGGGCCGATCTGGTCTGCGGCCGCATCAGCTCTCGTATCCCGATCCCGCTTCGCAGGGGGGCGAGGGCGCGCATCACGGTGCTGGAAAGCGGATACACCGCGCTGATGCACGAGCTGCGCTTCTATCTCGAGCAGATGGCGGGGCTTCTGGATTTGCGTGCCAAGCAGCCGCATTACATCGAATCCGGTGCCACTATCGCGATCCGGTCGGAAGCGTTCCGCCTGATCGGCGGCTGCCCCCTGGTCCGGCACAGCGAAGACCGCGCGCTAGTCGCGGCAGCGCGGCGGCACGGCCTTCGCATAAGCTATTCCGATCGGATGCGGGTGCGCGTTTCAGGTCGCCTGATGGGGAGGGCGGAAGGCGGCATGGCCGAATGCCTGCGCGAGCGTATGGCCTCCCCGGACCCGCTTGCCGATCAGGCCGTCCTCGACCCCGACCTGCTTCTGAGCCTGTGGACGCTTGGCAGGCGGGGAATGCCCGTGATCTGGCCGGATCGGAGCCAGGTTCACGGAGCGAGGCTGCGCGCCTCGGATCTGGAGGTGGCCCTGCCGCAACTGACGGATCTGATGGAGCAGATCGTGAGACCGCAATACGCGGCCTGGCGGGCAATGGAACAAGGGGTTGCGGTTTGAGAGAAGCGACAGTCGCGGCCGAGATGCTGGTAGGGGTCGGCGACGGGCCGGGCATCAAGTTGGCATTGCAGCAAAGCGGCCTTCTGACGGCAGCATTCCGGGTCGCGCATCAGGCGCCGGATCCCCGGGATCTGCTGCGGTGCCTCGTGACGATCGGCCAGGCCGATCTGTCGGCGGGGCGCATCTTCGAAGGGCATGTGAACGCGGTCAAGCTGCTGCTCTTGCACGATGCCCCGGCATCTTCGGACGAGCATTACGGTCTGTACGGCATCTGGGGCGCGGATGGCAGCAGTCCCGTCAGGATCGAAGACAGGCGGCTGCGGGGCTACAAGCTGTTCGCCAGCGGTGCCGACATCCTCGACCATGTCATCCTGTCCGCGACCACCGAAGAGGGCATCCAGCTTCTGCTGGTCCCGACATCCTCGTTGCAGGATCGCCTGTATCCAGAGGAATGGCGGATGTCCGGGATGCATGCGACGGCATCGGGGCGATGCGACCTCGAGGGGCTGTCGCTCGATCATGCGGTGTTTCTGGGCGAACCCGGGGCCTATCTGCAGGAGCCCTACTTCCAGGGCGGGGTCTGGAGATACGCGGCCGTGCAGCTGGGTGCGATGCAGGCACTGACCGCGATCACGCGGGACCAGCTGCGCCGCAGGGACCAATTGGGCGCGCCGATCCAGCTGATGCGGCTGAAGGCGATGACCCTCGCCTGCGAGACGGTCCGGCTGTGGCTGGAGCAGGCAGCCTTGGCCACCGAGCGGGTGGATGCGGTCGAGGGCGACAGCCTGTCTTCGATCTTTGCCCGGTTGCAGACCCAGCAGGAAGCCATGAAGGTCCTTGGCCTGGCCGACGAAGCAATGGGGGCGGCGTCCTTCGCCATCGGGCACCCGGCCGAGAAGATCAGGCGCGACCTCGGCCTCTATCTTCGACAGGCGAACCCCGACGGAATGGCGCTCGATGCGATGCAGCGCCTGCTTGCAAGCCAGGAACTGTCGTCGAGGTGGATCCCGTGAGCCGCTTTCTGGAACGCGCGGCAAATGCGCCCTGGGCCTCGGTCGATCAGATCGTGGGCGACCGCCCGCTCTGCGTGCTTGCACCGCATCCCGATGACGAGACACTGGGATGCGGTACGATCATCCACGATGCCGCCAGGCGTGGGATATCCGCCCATATCATCTGCGTGACGGACGGGTCCGCGTCGCATCCCGCCTCGGCCGCCTGGCCGCCCGAAAGGATCGCGATGCAGCGCCGGCAGGAATTGCTGTCGGCCTGCCGCCTGCTAGATCCGGACGCCCACGTGGACTGGCTGGGTTACCATGATTGCAAGGCGCCGTGCGATCCTGAAACGGCTGCCGAACTGGCGCCGCTGATCGCGCCGAATGCCCTGTTGCTCTGCACCTGGGACGGCGATCCCCATGTCGATCACCAGTCCTGCGCGATGCTTGCGCGGCACATCGTCAGGCTGCGCGACGATATCCGGCTTGCGTTCTATCCGATCTGGGGGCGTTTCACCGACGGGCATGCGCAGGTTTCCCGCATCCACGCGTCGCCCGGGGCGAAGGAGATCAAGCGACAGGCGCTGTCCTGTCATGCCTCGCAGATGACGCCGCTGATTGCGGATGACCCGACAGGCTTCGTTATGTCTCAGGAACATCAGCAGCATTTCCTTGCGCATCCGGAGATGATCATTGCCGCATGAACGCGTGATAGCTCATTTGGAGAACCTCTATTCCCGAAGCGACGATCCGTGGCAGCACAGGACGAGCGCCTACGAGGCCGCCAAATACGCCGCTACGTTGGACGAGATCGGTCCCGGACCCTTCGCATCGGCCATCGAGATTGGATGCGGAAACGGCACCTTAGCATCGCTGCTTCGACATCGGTGCCAGCACCTTACCCTTGTCGAATGCATACCTGCGGCGCTGAGACTGGCGCGGCAATCCTTGGCCGATGCAAGGAACGTCACCTTCATCGGCGGCACGGCGCCGCACGACCTGCCATCAGCGCGCTTCGATCTCGTGCTGTTGTCCGAGGTCCTCTATTTCCTGACCGTTCAGGAAATCTCCGAACTGGCAGAATGGCTTGGCAAGCATGCGACAGGTTCGGTGGTCGCCGTGAACTGGACGGGCCCCACGGACGAAGAGCTTGACGGGACGCAGGCGGTCGAGGCGCTTGCAGCAAGCCTCGGTGCCTCGACGAGCAGGTCGCATCAAGGGTTCAGGATCGACGTGTTCATGCGTCCGGGGTAGGGCGTCATACTTTTCCATAAGCCGTCTTTCGACGACCGGTATGTGCCGGAATGCTGCCGGCCTTGGTTCACTCCTGCTTTCGAATGGACACTTGGGGGGTGCGTCCGCAAACCCAGTCCTGGCAGTAAGCCATCGACCTGTCCTGCGGCCCGGGTCAGGTACAGCGGGTCAGGAAAAGACCGGGCAGCAAGGTCCAGACCGTGGCTGTCAGCGCGACGACTGCAAGCGTCGTGACCAGCATGCGCAATCTGGGTGTCGATGACTTCAGCACCCAACCCAGCGCCAACGCTTGCAGGATCAAGGCAGCCGCTGCCGCCGCCAGCAAGATGCCTCGGCCAGCTACGCCTTGCGGGCCCGCAGCGCAGAGCCACCCATTCAACCCATAGATCGCGCTGAAGCTGGCAAGCCATGTCGTCAGGGGCAGGGCGATGCGCAGCAGGTCCCCCATCAGACAAACCCCGGAATGGCTGCGGTGCTAATTCCGATCACGGATACGCCGACAGCATAGTCCGACCACAAGACGGTGATCCGGTGCAGGCCTAGGCCAGTGCGGGGGTCATGCCCTGCAACCCGGGTCATGCCGTGAAACACGGCCGTCACGAAGGCGATGAACTGGTGCAGGATCGCGTAACCCACCAGCACCCAAACGGTCGCCGCATAGGCGTGAACGGTCGGATCCGGCATGCTGCGCAGCACCATTATGCCACTTGTGCCCATGAGGACCATCGCCAGTCCCTGCAGGAGCCAGAGCCGCGCGTATCGGGCCGCGATGACCGCCAGAACTGCTCCGGTTGCCAAGATCGCGATTGCATGTGGTCCGGGCTGCGCCCAGAGCTGCGGCGGCCAGTTCGGCGCGATGGTCCAGAGAAAGGCATAGCCGAACAGCAGCGACCCGAAAAATGTCCCATCGGCCAGCAGCAGGAACAGCGACCCCCACCAGCCGGGGGGACGGGCGACCTCGGATGCGACGGGCAGCGACAGCCCGCGTCCGACGGGCAGCAGGCCTTCGGGGGTGCGCCTCTGCAGCCCCCACGCCCAGACAAGCGCGCAGCCCAGCACCCCCACGGCCGCGACGGGCACCAGCCAATAAGCCTTGATCAGCATCCCCAGGAAGAACAGCCCCGTCACCGCCGACATCAGAATCGGCAGGGCGGTGTTGCCGGGAAAGACGACGATGTATTCGGGCGCTCCGGTGGCGGGTTCCACGGTCAGCGTCTCGCGTCGGTTGCGGGACGGGTCGCCCAGATACCCCTGGCCCCGCGCCAGCTGGACGGGCAGATCGGGCGTGTCCCACAAAGGCTCTCGCGAGGTGATTTGCGGCAGGCTTGCGAAGTTGTAGGGCGCGGCGGGCGTCGGCATCGCCCATTCCAGCGTGCCCGCCCCCCAAGGGTCGCGCGACCCGCGGATCGCGACGGCGGCATTCACCACCACGTCGATCAGTACCAGCGCAAAGCCGATCGCCATGACGAAGCTGCTGACCGAGGCGATGATGTTGATCACCTCCCACCCCTGACCCGCGTCAAAAGTGTCGATGCGGCGGCGCATGCCCAGCAGGCCCACCCAGTGCAGCAGCAGGAAAGTGCCGTGGAACCCCGGCACGATCAGCCAGAAGGCGGTGTTGCCCAGCTTGAAGAAGGTCTTGCGGCCCGTGACATGCGGCATCCAGTAATACAGCGCCCCCAGCATCGGAAAGACGAAGCCGCCGATCAGAACGTAATGCAGATGCGCCACGATGAAATAGGTGTCATGCGCCTGCCAGTCGAAGGGCACGACCGCGACCATCACCCCCGTCAGCCCGCCGATCACGAAGGTCGCGAAGAAGGACAGCATCCACATCATCGGCAGGTGCATCTGCGGGCGACCCTTGGCGATGGTGCCGATCCAGGCGAAGATCTGCACCGCTGTCGGCACGGCGACCAGCGTGGACGCCGCCGAAAAGAAGGCCAGGGCCAGATGCGGGATCCCGGTGGTGAACATGTGATGCACCCACAGCCCGAAGCTGAGCACCGCAAGCGACACCGCCGCCGCGATCACCCATTGATGCCCCAGCAGCCGCGTGCGCGACATGACCGGCAGGATCGTGGAAATGGCCCCGGCGGCGGGCAGGAAGATGATATAGACCTCGGGGTGGCCGAACAGCCAGAAGAGGTGCTGCCACAAAAGCGCGTCACCTCCATGGGCAACCTGGAAGAAGGGCAGGCCGAAGGCGCGTTCCAGTTCCAGCAGGATCGACCCCAGGATCAGCGGGGGAAAGCCCGTCAGGATCATCACCGCCGTCACAAGTGCATACCACGCGAATATCGGCATGCGGGCCAGCGACATGCCCGGCGCGCGGTATCGCAGGATGGTGACGGTGATCTCGACCGCCGCCGAGATGGCCGAGATCTCGACGAAGGTGATGCCGATCAGCCAGAAGTCCGAATTGATCCCGGGCGAATTGATCGCGGATGACAGGGGCGGATACATGAACCAGCCGCTGTCGGGCGCGATCCCCGCCAGCAGCGAGAAGATCATCATCGCGCCGCCAAAAACATAGCACCAGAAGCCGTAGGCCGTCAGTCGAGGGAAGGCCAGATCACGCGACCCCAGCATCTTGGGCAGCAGGTAGACGGCCAGCCCCTCGAACATGGGGATGGCGAACAGGAACATCATGATGGTCCCGTGCATGGTGAAGATCTGGTTGTAATGTTCCGGCCCCAGGAATGCCGATCGCGGGCTGGCCAGCTGGGCGCGGATCAGCATCGCCAGGATGCCGCCCACAATGAAGAAGAAGGCCGAGACCGCCATGAACATCCGACCAAGGTCGGTGTGGTTGACCGAGGTGAACCATCCCCGCCAGCCGGGGTCGGACGCCCAGATGCGCGACAGGGCGCGATGTCGTTTCAGGGCGTTCATGGCGCCTCCCCTTGCAGAAAAGCCTGCCAACCGGCGGGATCATGGGCGATGACCGTGAAGCCATGACCGCGATAGCCGGGGCCGTTATACTCGGCCGACAGGCCGGCGTATTCGCCGGGCTGTGCCGCTTCGATCCGCAGGGTGTTCACATGCCCCGGCACGGCGTCCAGCTTGCCCGCCAGACGCGGCACCCAGAAGGCATGGACCACATCGACCGAGGTGATGGCCACATCCACCGGGCGGCCCGCGGGGATGTGCAGCCGGTTCCGCGTGACCGCGCCGGGGCGGCCGTCATATCCGAACCGCCATTCGTATCGCCGCGCCTCTGCGGTGACGACCACGGTATCGGGGCCTTCGCGCGGCAGCAGCCGTTCCCCTATGAACAGCCCGTATACCAGCAGCGCCCCCAGCACGGTCATGGGAAAAGCAAGGCCCAGCCAGATCACGAACCGGCGTTCCGACACCGCGCCCTCGGGGCGGCGCCATGCCCAAAGGACCAGCCCCGCGACCAACAGCGTGATCGCCACCGAACCGATCAGCAGCACCCACCACAGATCGGCGATCGCGGCGGCAGCCGGCCCGGCGGGATGGACCGTCGACAGCCTTTCTTCGCAACCAGCCAGCATCGCGGGGGTTAGACAGGCAAGGCACAAGCGCAGCAGGGGGCGCCGATGGAACGAAAGATGGTGCAGAAGGAACCCGAGGAACTGGTCGATCCTATCCTCGATTACCCGGGTTACGACCGGACCGAGACGACCGTCGGGATCTGGGGCCACCCTCTGCACGCCATGACGGTGGCATTCCCGGTCGCGCTGACATTCTGCACCTTTGGGGCCGACGCGCTCTATTGGTGGTCGGGAGAGCTGTTCTGGGCGCGCGCGGCAATCTGGGCGGCGGGCACCGCGTTCCTGTTCGGGCTGGCAGCCGGGGCGACCGGGACGGCGGAACTGCTGCTGGTCTCGGGCATCCGCATCCGTGCACCTGCCTGGACCCATTTCGTGATCGCGGTAATGCTGCTGTCGATCCTGGGGGCCAATTGGGGCTATCGCCTGCAGGGATACGAAGAGGCGGTGCTGCCCTACGGCATCCTGCTGTCGGGCTTTGCGGTGATCGTCGTGATGGTCACGGGCTGGCATGGCGGAAAACTCGTCTTCGATCATCGTCTGGGCACATCGAAGGGCAATTGATTGCCCAAGGGTTGCTGCAGCCAATCGGGCAGGGGGATCTGGCCAAGATCCGGCTTGGCCAGAACCAGAAACAGGATGCCGGTGATGGGCAGGGTCAGCAGGAACAGCGGAAGGGTCGGGTGCGGCGTCTTATGAACGCCTTGCCGTTCGGCCTTGTCCACGAGGACATAGCCGACCCAGACATGGAAACCCACCAGCGCAGCGACGAAGACCAGCTTGGCGAACAGCCAGGTGACGAAGACCCCCCGAACAAAGATCAGCCCCGTGCCCGAGCCGATGGCGATGACGGCGGCGGGAGTGATGAAGAAGGTATAGGCGTAATGAGTCGCCTTCCTGATGCGCGCGTAATCGGCCTGACCGATGGCGGGGTCGTGCCGCGCAAGCATCAGGGGCAGGGCGAAAAGCCCCGCGCACCAGATCAGCAGCATCGTGACATGCAGCGACTTCAGATGCGGGACGATGGGTTCGAGCATGCTCATGCCGTCGCCGCCAGCCGCCAGCTGCGCCGCGCCTGTATCGCGATGACCGCGGCATAGGGGATCATCGCCGGGACCCACATGATCAGTCCGCCAAGCTGTTGATCGGTCAGCGGGCGCATCCCCCACGCCAATGGCGCAAGCTGATGCGCCTGATACAGCGGCTCGGGGGCGAAGGTCAGAATCGCGCCCAGCATCCCCATCTGGATCAGCCCGGCAATCGACCACAGGATCGTCTGCGCGGATGCACGATGCGACAGCACCGCGCCCCAGAACAGCGTGGCCGACCCGAGAAGGCTGATCTGCATGATCCAGTAGACCCCGATGTCGCGCAGCGCCAGATCATAGGCGGCGGGCAGATGCCACAGCCACAACAGGGCGGTCGATATCGTGAAATGCAGCCCCATGCCCGAGGCCCGCAATGGCAGCGCTGCCGCCAGCAAGGGGGCGGCCACCGCGACCAGAAGCACATGATGCACGACGCGCGCCGAAAACAGCCCGACCGACATGGCGCAGAGCGGAGACACGAAGGCCACCAGCAGAACCAGAATCGCGGGCGTTCCGCCTGGGCGATGTCTGACGGTCAGCCACCCGACAGCCATCACGGCCAGCAGCACCGGATCCAGGTTCCAGGACCGCAGCGCCAGCTCGGGGGGCGGGGCGATCCCGCAATAGCTTCCGGGCAATATCGTGATCGGCATCGTCTTGGGGCCCTGTGGAATTGGTGCGCGTCAGGTAACACAATCGCGAGCCGCCCAATTTGGTTTCCCGAAACGCAAGGTTTCGCGGAAGCAGCCTTCGGGCAGCTAGTGGGCGGGCAGGGGGCTGGCATCCTGACCGCAATCCAGGGGCTCCTCTTGGACAAGTCGCGGGAGCATGCCGATCGCTGTCGCAGCCGACAGAGCCGCTGCGCCAAGGAACATGGCGCTCGATGAGAACGCGTTCGACAAAAAGCCCGCAAGCGCAGGTCCCACGATGCTTCCCATCGCAACCGCCAACAGCGTTGCGGTGAAGCTGAACGCGGGCAGCTCGGGGAACAGACGCTCGGACCAGAAGGCCAGGACTGCGCTCATCATCATGACGAAGATGCCCTGCGATGCGGATGCGGCCCCCACGCCGATCCAGCTGTTCGGGGACAGCGCGATCAGCGCCAGCGACAGCGCCGATACCAGCAGCAGCCCGCGCACCAGCAGCGGCAACCCGATCCGGTCCTTGATCGCGGCAGTGCCAAGCGCGGCCAGCCCCGCGATGCCATAGATGATGAACATCACCGCGGGCGATCCTCCGTCGGGCAGCCCGGCCAGCCCGCCTGCCTGGGCTACGCTGTCCGTCGCGAAAGAGATGTAGATCGTCGTGGTGATCCCGAAGGACAGCGCCGTCAGATAGAGCGGCAGGGCCGGCACCACGCAGATCGCCCGCCAGTTCGTCCGCCCCCGGCCCGGATTGCCCGCGACATCGCGCATCGCGATCCAGTTGCCGACCAGCGCGGCCAGCCCGGTCGCGGCAAAGGCGATCCACGCGATCCGCCAGGAAGCCCCGCCCAGCATGAGCGCCAGCGCGACTGCCCCCGCCATGGCGGCCCCCAGGCTGGTTCCCGTACTGACGATGGACAGTGATCGAGGGCGCAGGCCCTCGGTCACCTGCTGATGCACCGCGTTGTTGTAGGGGGACCAGCCGAAGCCCGCGCTTGTCATGGCAAGGATCACGCCAAGGGCTAGGACGCCCGCATTCGAGGCCATCGCCACCACGATCATCCCGATCGTCGCGAAGGCCAGCCCGACGATCACGGGCAGCCTTGGGCCGCGCCACGCGGTTGCTGCATAGGCCCCGATCAGGCCCAGCAGGAATCCTGCGAAGCCGCCCGCGGAAATGAGGCCCGCGACGGTGGTGCTGATGCCGAAGGCTTCCTTGAACTGTGCAAGAAACAGCCCGAAGCCCATGCGGGCAGGGCCATAGCTGATCGCGGTGGCAGCGAAACCTGCTGCCGAAAGCTTGAGGAATGGTGACATTGCAGGAACTTTCGAGGGATTTGCATTCCCCGCGCAACACTCGCTTGTGCCAGCCGTTCCATCGCGGTTCCCGCGCCCGATCTGCGGTCCATCGGGCCGCGCGGGCCGGTTTTTCGGTTTTTCAACAACTTATTCGCATCCGTGCATCGGCATGAAATCGCCGGGATAAATCTATATTTGTCTGCGGAACGACGCGGGAATTTCTGCAGTTGCTGCAATGTGAAGACGGCCGGCAATCACCAAACCTGACCCGTAGGAGAATGACCGATGTTCCATCATTCCAGCAAGCTGCAATACGAAGTCCGCGTGGACCGTCCCGATCCGCAATTCGCCAAGTATCTGCAACAGGCCATCGGCGGCGTCGAAGGCGAGATCCGCGTCGCCATGCAGTATTTCTTCCAGGCCATGGGCGCCCGGGGCGATGCGAAATACCGCGACATGCTGATGATGACCGCGACCGAGGAACTGTCCCATATCGAGTTTCTCGGCCATGCCGTCGCCTTGAACCTGGAAGGCGCGCCGCTGACCGTGCAGGAGGAAGCCGCCAAGGACCCGATCGTCAATGCGATCATGGGCGGGGCGAACCCGCGCCATATCCTGTCCTCGGGGCTGTCTGCCATGCCGGTGAACGCGAATGGCGTCCCCTTCGACATGAGCCATATCTATGCCACCGGCAACCTGGCCGCCGACATGATGGCCAATGCCACCGCCGAGAGCGGCGGGCGCGTGCTGGCATCGCGGCTGTACAACATGACCGACGACAGCGGGATGAAGGATATGCTGTCCTTCCTGATCGCGCGCGACACGATGCACCAGCAGCAGTGGCTGGCCGTGATCGAGGAGTTGGGCGGCTGGGAAAAGGCGCTTCCGGTGCCGAACTCGACGCCCGAGGAACACGAGGCGATGGAGCATTCCTACTACTTCCTGAACACCTCGTTGGACGAGCCGACGCCGGAAGGACGCTGGACGTCGGGGCCGTCGCTGGACGGGCGCTCGGAGTTCTCGGTCCGCGAACGCCCCGAGCCGCTTGGCCAGAAGCCCGATCTGGGCAAGGCGCGTCCCCATAGCGGCACGCAGATCGAACAACAGTAACCCCAACCTGAAACCGGAGGCTGCCATGACCGACCCGAACGCCACATCCCACCGTGATGACAAGGGCGACACGCTGGATCGGTCGGCGGCCGAGGGCGGGTTGCCGTCCGATACCGACTATCTCCGCACCCAGGGCAAGGAACAGGGGCAACTGGTGGGCGTCGCGCTTGCCGCCCCGATCATCGCGATCGTCGTCATCGTGATTGCCGCGCTGTGGGTGTTCCTATGAAACCTTCGCATCAAGGATGACCGACATGGCCACGACCACAGGAACCGAGCATTATTTCGGCGATCTCGTCACGGATCTCATCTATCTCGAGCATGACGCGATCTCCGCCTATGACAGCACGATCGAGCGTCTGAGCGATCCCGAACTCGCCGCCCGCGTGGCCGAGTTCCGGCAGGACCACCTGTATCACCTTGAGAAACTTCGTGACATCGCGGCGTCCATCAATGCCGACATCCCCGAGGGTGGCGACATGAAGCAGATGCTGACCACCGGGAAGATCGCGCTGGCGGATCTGATGGGGGACGGAGCGATCCTCAAGGCCATGCGCACGAACGAAGAAGATACCGTCACCGCCTATGACCGTGCGCGCCAGCATGGAGACGCAGTACCTGCATCGCGAGAGTTCTTCGAAAAGGCACTGGCCGACGAGAAGCGTCATCGCGCATGGTTCGAAGCTGCGGCTGAGCGCACTTAAGGCACCTGCCTCGTTCGCAGATTACGCATGCAAACCGGGCTTTGGGTGGGTGCGGCGCGTCGGCTTAAAGCGGAACTTGCCAGCCTCGAATGTCGTACGGGTCGATAGACGTGACACTAGGATCACCTTTATCGTCTCTGCGGTTCGAATATTGCGAAAGGCCCGCTTTGGTCCTGCGAGTTTGCTTCCGGGTCCTAGGTGTTCAGTCCCGGCATCTCGTGGATAGGGTTCAAGACGAATCTGTCCGACTCTGACGTTCAGATCTTAAAGATATAGTCGTAGGGTGTGAGCCGGTTAAGGGTCCTGAGCCGGCGCGCTAAGTTGTATGCTGACATGAAGTCCGAGAGGTGCGTCTGCAGCTGATCATGGCTTTCGTAGTGGAAGCGTTTGACGGTGGCCTCCTTGATCGTGCGGTTCATCCGTTCGACTTGTCCGTTGGTCCAGAGATGGTTGTGTTTGGTCAGCCGATGCTCAATCCCGTTGGTCTCACAGATCATGTCGAGACGCATGGGCCGAGAATAAGCAGTGTTCCGGTTCCGAGGCTGCTCAGCGAACTGAATGCCATTGTCGGTGAGGACAGTGTGAACCTGATATGGCACGGCTTCGAGCATGTGTTGGAGGAACTCCCAGGCCCTCTTCCTGTCTGCTTTCTCGACGAGCTGGGTCACCGCAAACTTGCTCGTGCGGTCGATGCCAACGAACAGGAAGAGCTTTCCTTCAGCAGTCTGCACTTCGGCAATGTCTATGTGGATCGAGCCAGCGTGTTCGCTATCGGTTCAAGAGCCGCTGGCGAGGGCCGATCGGGTAGCGTTTGAACTTCGGCCGCCTCGGTTTGTCGCCCTCGACGTCAGGCAAGCGTGAGATACCATGTCGCTGTAGACAGCAATGAAGCGTTGAGCGTGTCAGGTGCGGGCTTGACGGCTGAAGGGCATAGAGGCAGTCATCGAGCGAGAGCAGCGTATAGCGCCGAAACACGACAATGTTCGCCTCCTCAGCCTAGGTGAGGACCGTCGAACGTGGCTCTTTTGGGACAGTATTGAGATCCTCGACCGTCTGCCGTTTGCCTTACTTCGCAACCGTCTCGGGATTTATCCCAAGCTCTCGGCTCAGCGCTGCGAGCGAAGCTTGCGATCATTCGGGCAGCCCCTTGGATCGGTGGCGGGCCAGCCCTCATTATTGCTGCTCTGACGGCGTGCATGGTCGCGGCGCTTCCGTGACGAACTATGTCCCATAGGGCATCCTTCCATTCCTCCGAGAGGGTCACACCATAAGACCGTGGGATCAAACACCTAGAGCGGATAGCCAAGGCGAGCATCAGTTCTGGGGTTACCGGCTATTTTCCATGGGCAGTCCAGAGAATGTTGTACATCAGACTCGTTCCCTCCGCCATTTCCCCTTTTCAAGTTTATGTTTTGGCAGTGTTTTCTGTTCTTCATCTGCTGCGGGGTAGCGACCGGGGTAGCATTACATCTTGCGATGCTTTCCGATCTCCCATCGCTTCAGATAGGTGTTCGGCCAAGCTACGCAAAGCTTGGACCGTGATCATCGGCCTGACCCGAGTGATCCACCTGCACAGCATCTGCCTCCTTTTCGATTCTTGACCGGACGAACTCGTTGAGCCGGTGCATCGACCAGAGCCGTGGGACGCCATCCTGCGCCAGGAAGGCCACGACGGTGATCTCGGGGTCGCGGTCCGAGAGCGCCTCGATCCGCTCAAGGGCTCGGGTCCCCTGCATCGCAAGCGTGCGGAGGCATTGCGGTGTCAGGACGAGCACGATGTCTCTCTGCCCCGCTATATCAGGAGCGGGTCCCACAAGCCCCTTCCAGAGCGCCGCTGCTTGCTGACGTAGAGGCCGATCTTCGGCAAGGCAGATCGGCCTGCAACCGCGCAGGCTTGCGGCCATATGGGCGCGCAGAGCCGCGACGGTGCCCGCTAGGCTCCAGACTCGTTAATTTTCAAAGCCAGAAGATGACAGTTGCGGCGAGAGCGACGGCGGACAGAAAGACCCTC
>NZ_CAMZMW010000030.1:0-10608 GCF_947311865.1 Paracoccus sp. PARArs4
GAGGGTCTTTCTGTCCGCCGTCGCTCTCGCCGCAACTGTCATCTTCTGGCTTTGAAAATTAACGAGTCTGGAGCCTACCCGATAACAAGGAAAACATGATATCCATTTAAATGGGTAAATGTTTTCCTTTTCGGGTTTTGGTAAAATGAAACGCATAGCAGTATTCTGCGACGGCACATGGAACAGTGCCGATCAGGAACATCGCACGAATGTCGCCCAGCTTGCGCTGTGCATCCCGCCACGGGACGCGCAGGGCACTCGGCAGATCGCGCTGTATTACGAAGGCGTGGGCGTCCCGCGCGGCGGCAACCTGCTGCAACGGCTGGACGAAAAGATATCGGGCGGCGCGATGGGCTTTGGCCTGAACGACCGCATCGCGCAGGCGTTCCAGGGCCTCGCCCGCCATTACCAACCGGGCGACGAGATCTACCTCTTCGGCTTTTCCCGCGGGGCATATACTGCAAGATCATTGGCGGGGCTTATCCGCAACTGCGGTATTCCGCAGGATGCCAGCGACGCGCTGATCGGGGATTGCTTCTGGCGATACCGGTCGCGCGGCACCGAGGAAGAGCCGGATTCCGACGAAAGCCTCGCCTTTCGCATGCAGCATTCGCCCCAGATCACCACGAGCCATGCCGAGGATCAGTTCCGCCGCGCGATGGGTCGGCCCGCCCCCCGACTGCGCATCGCCTTCATGGGGCTGTGGGACACGGTCGGCGCCCTTGGCATTCCTTCCCATTGGGGGATGCCCGCGCATCTGCTGAACCGCAAGTACCGCTTCCATGACACGCAGCTGTCGGGAATGGTCGGATCGGCCCGCCACGCCGTCGCGTTGGACGAAAGGCGGCGGAACTTCCTGCCGACGCTGTGGGACAACCTGCCGATCCTGCGCCAGCAGAACCCCGATGGCGAATACCTCCAGCAATGGTTCGCGGGCGTCCATGGCGCGGTGGGCGGGGGCGGAGACATCCGCGCGCTGTCCTCGATCGCGCTGTCATGGATCGCGGATGGCGCGGCGCGGGCGGGCCTTGCCCCCGACCGCGAGATGCTGCGCGGCCTGCTGCGCGACGCCGATCCGCTTGGCCCCATCGCCAACAGCTCCCGCCCGCCGGGCATGGCGACGCGCCTGCTGCGGATCTCTCAGGTCGACCGGCAGGGGCCGTCGCGCGTGGCCGATCTTGCGCATCCGGCGATCCGCCGCTTCCGGACCTCTGCCCTGCCCGAGGGGTGGATGGGCCGCCCCTATCGCCCCGGATCGCTGGCCCGGATCGGCGCGCAGATCGACGGGTTCGACATGGCGCAGCTGCGTGATTACGCAGGCAGCTTCGCCTAGGCGAAGAACCGGGCCAGCCGCGCGTCCAGCCAGCCCCAAAGGGCCGGTGCGCCGCGTTCGACCTGACGGCCCACACGCTCGGTCACCTGCTGGCGGGTCACGCTGTATTCGGCCCAGCCGACGCCGCCGCCCATGACGTTCTGCACGGCGGGCTGACAGCGATCCAACGCCTTGGCAAAGATCGCATCCGGGGTCGCGGCATCCTCGAACTCGGTCCACAGATCAAGCAGTTCGCGAGACTGCCGGTCCGGCAGCAGCCCAAAGATGCGGCGGGCGGCGGCGGCCTCGGCCTGCTTCACCTCGGCTGCGCCATGGGCCTGCCCGCCCGCGGAATGCAGCGGCACGTCGCCCACGTCGATCTCGACCAGATCGTGGATCAGAAGCATGCGGATCACCCGCCCGACATTCACGCCCAAGGGCGCCTGCCCCGCAAGGATCAGCGCATAGAGCGCAAGGTGCCAGCTGTGCTCGGCGCTGTTCTCGCGGCGGGAATTGTCGATCAGCAGGCTGGCGCGGATCACCGATTTCAGGCGGTCGGCCTCGGCCAGAAAGCGCATGCGCCGCGACAGGTCGTCATCGGGCAGCGCCACGCCGTCCATAAGGCCCAGGGCGGCCTGCATGAAGGCGGGCCATTCGCTTGACAGCCGCGCGGCGCGGCCCGTGGTCAGGTTGTCGCGCACGATGCGGACATGGTCGGGCAGCGGATCGTCGGCCATCAGCACCTGCAGCACGGGCTGGGTATGATCCATCCGCTTGGCCATGGCCGCGTCGGGGGACTGCCCGGCCTCGAATTCGTGCCACAGCGCGATCAGCGCCTCGGACTGCGGGGCCAGCCCGAAGATGCGGCGCGCGGCGGCGGCCTCGGCGCGCTGCAGCGCATCTCTGTCATGGCCCAGGTGGATCGGCTGGTCGCCCACGTCGATCTCGACCAGATCGTGCAGCAGGATCATCGCGATCGCCCGGTCCGAGGCCCCCATCACCATCGCCTGCAGCGCGACATGCCAGCTGTGCTCGGCGCTGTTCTCGGGGCGGGACAGGTCCATCAGGACATTCGCGCGGGTGACCGATTTCAGGCGGTCGGCCTCGCACAGGAATTGCATCGCGGAATCGAGCATCACGACCTTTTGGGTGGGACTGCGGGAAATGAAAAGGGCCGGGAAATCCCGGCCCCATGCGGTCACGCAAGGTTTCAGCGCGTCGTTTCGGTCAGGCGCCGGCGGACATAGCCCTGCACCATGCCGATCAGCGGCTTCATGTGTTCCTCGTCGTCGCGATAGAAGTGGTCGGCACCCTCGATCTCCTCGTGGGTGATGGTGATGCCCTTCTGTTCCCGCAGCTTGCCGACCAGCGCGTGGGTATCCTTGGGCGGCGCGACGCGATCGGCGGTGCCGTTCACGATCAGCCCCGAGGACGGGCACGGCGCGAGGAAGCTGAAATCGTACATGTTCGCCGGGGGCGAGACGCTGACGAAGCCGGTGATCTCGGGGCGGCGCATCAGCAGCTGCATCCCGATCCACGCGCCGAAGCTGAAGCCCGCGACCCAGCAATGCTTCGAATTGGGGTTCATCGCCTGCAGATAGTCCAGCGCCGATGCGGCATCCGACAATTCGCCCACGCCCTGGTCGAATTCGCCCTGGCTGCGGCCCACGCCGCGGAAGTTGAACCGCATCACGGTGAAGCCCATCTTGTGGAACGCGTAATGCAGGTTGTAGACGACGCGATTGTTCATCGTGCCGCCATATTGCGGGTGGGGATGCAGCACGATTGCGATGGGGGCGTCGGGCTTGCCGGGCTGCGGGTGGTAGCGTCCTTCAAGTCGGCCTTCGGGGCCGGGGAAAATCAGCTCGGGCATGGTCTTCCTTCACAGGGCTTCTTGGTTCCTTGACGCCTGCGCATGTGGCTTCTAAGGGGAACCGATATCTGGGCTGTCGGCACGGGATACGCAAGGAACAGCCTGCACGGCATAGCCTGCGGCGGCCTTCGGCGTCAATCCGGACAGCGGCCCGACCGCAAAACCGCGCCACCCGCGCGGAAGGGGATCAGGAGGAGCCGCCATGAAGCTTTCGACCAAGGGCCGCTATGCGATCATCGCGCTGGTCGATCTTGCGATCGCCAGCAAGGACGACCTGACCTCGCTGGCCGAGATATCGCGCAGGCAGGACATCTCTCAGCCCTACCTGGAACAGCTGTTCGTCAAGCTGCGCCGCGCCGGGCTGGTGGAATCCGTGCGCGGCCCCGGCGGCGGATATCGCCTGGCCCGCGCCCCCGAGAACATCCGCGTCGCCGAGGTTCTCGAGGCCGTGGACGAGACCGTCAGCGCGATGCATGTCGGCGCGGGCGCCTCGGGCGGCGTGTCGGGTTCGCGGGCGCAGACCCTGTCGAACCGGCTGTGGGAGGGGCTGTCGGCCCATGTCTACGTCTTCCTGCACAACCACACGCTGGCCGACATATCCCGCAACCAGCTGCTGCCCTGCCCCGCCCTGCCACGCCTTCTGAAGGTCGTGGACGAATAGGGCTCAGCCCGCGTCGGGGATCGGCAGGGCGAAGCTGGCCTTGATCTCCTCCATCGACAGCAGCGCGGTCACGTTGTGGATCTTCACCTCGGAGATCAGCGACTGGTAAAAGCGGTCATAGGCGCGCGCGTTCTTCACCTGCACCTTCAGGATATAGTCGATATCGCCCGCCAGCCGGTGCGCCTCGACGACCTCGGGGCGCTGGCGCAGCGCCTTGAGGAAGCGTGCGGCCCAGTCGCGATCATGTTCCGACGTGCGGACCAGCACGAAGAAGCACGCCTCGAGCCCCAGCGATTCGGGATCCAGCACGGCGACCTGCCTGCGGATGACGCCCGCCTCGCGCAGCTTGCGGATGCGGTTCCAGACGGGGGTCTTGGACGCGCCGACCTTGTCCGCGATCTGGTCCAGCGACAGGCTGGCGTCGCGTTGCAGCAGGGACAGTATCTTGCGGTCAACCTCGTCCAGGCGGACGGGCGTTTGGGGCGATCTGGCTTCGTCGGGACTGGGTTCCGGCATTCTGGTCCACCTTGCTTCGATCTTCCTTATTTCTGCCAGACCGTCGCAAGAATCCAGAATTTTATCCTATATAGGTCGCAATCTGAGGGGATAATCCGATGCAGAACGTCTTTCTTCCGACCCCGTCCCGTCCCGGCGTCGTCCAGGCCGAGGATATCGTGAACGGCCGACGCGTCTGGATGACCGATGACGGCTGGTCCAGCAACCCCGCGATGGCCGTCCTGCACGAGGACGAGGCCATCGCCGAACTGGCGCTGCTGCGCGCGATGGGGCAGCCCGACCGCATCGCCGCGGCCCAGCTGGTCGAGGCCCGGCGCGGCACCAACGGGCCGGAACCGCTGACCGGTCGCGACATGACGCCAGCCTGAGAACGTGCCTGAATGCGGGGCTATTCCGGCGCGGGGGCTTTCGCTGCGGGGTGATAACGACTAGATCGGTCGGGAATTGACACAAGGACCGGACATGCAAGTGGCCGAAGCATCCACCCCCAAGCCGACCCTTCCTGACGCGCAGACCGTCACCTCGGTCCGCCACTGGACCGACAGCCTCTTCTCGTTCCGGATCAGCAGGCCCGCATCGCTGCGTTTCCGGTCGGGCGAATTCGTGATGATCGGCCTGCCGGGCGACAACGGCAAGCCGATCCTTCGCGCCTATTCCATCGCCTCGCCCAACTGGGACGACGAGCTGGAGTTCTACTCGATCAAGGTGCCGGACGGGCCGCTGACCTCGCGGTTGCAGCACATCCAGCCGGGCGACCAGGTCATCCTGCGCCCCAAGCCCGTGGGCACGCTGGTTTTGGACGCGCTGCTGCCGGGCAAGCGCCTGTGGTTCCTGGCCACCGGCACCGGCCTTGCCCCCTTCGCCAGCCTGATGCGCGACCCCGAGACCTTCGAGCGTTACGAGCAGGTGGTGATGATGCACACCTGCCGCACCGCGGACGAGCTGACCTATGGCCGCGAGCTGGTCGAGAACCTGAAGCACGACCCGTTGCTGGGCGAGCTGTACGGCGCCGATTTCGCCAAGCGCCTGCTCTATTATCCGACCACCACGCGCGAGGATTCGCCGCTGATGGGGCGCATCACCGACAACCTGCAATCGGGCAAGGTCAACGCGGATCTGAACCTGCCCCCCATCACCCCCGAGACGGATCGCGCGATGATCTGCGGAAGCCTCGCCTTCAACACCGACGTCAAGAAGGTGCTGGAAGGGTTCGGCCTGCACGAGGGCGCCAATTCCGAACCGCGCGAGTTCGTGGTCGAGAAGGCTTTCGTCGGCGACGGCGTATAAGGCGTTTTGCGATGCCGCTGCCAGGGGGCGCCGGGAAACCGGTGCCCCTTTTTCATGCACGCGGCTGCCCGCCGATCACGCAGTCTTCACGTGAAGTTCGGGAACCCCCTCGCGGACGCCTCTGTTATGGCTGCGACGAATTGACCGCCGGAGAGGAGCTTCCATGCGACGGATCATCCACAACACCACGGCCATCGCGGCCTGCCTGTCGCTGCTGGCGCCGCACATAGCCGCAGCGCAGGCCCAGCCTGCCGACGCGCAGGCACAGCAGGGCCAACCGGTCCCCGCGGATCAGGGCGACGCGGATCAAGGCGCCGTCGAGGGACTTGCCCGCCAAGCGGGCGAACAGGTCGACGCTGCCGAGGACGAACTGAAGAAGGCGCTGCGCCAGCAGGAGGAGCAGGACGCTGAGGCTGAGGCCCCGCAAGCAGAAGCGCCGCAACAGAACGCCCCCGAAGCGGAAGCCCCCGCCGAGGCCGAGCCCCAGCCCCAGTCGCAGCCTGCCGAGGAAGCGCCTGCAGAGAAACCGGAACCTGCGCCCGAGGCCAAGCCCGAGCCGGCAGCCGAACCCGAAGCCGCTTCGCAGCCCGAGGCCGAGGCACCCGCCGAACGCCCCGAAGCTGCGCCCGCGCAGGCCGAGGAAGGCCAGCGCCCGGCCCGCAATGCGCGCCAGAAGGACAACCAGCAGCGCCCCGCGGCCAAGGCCGACCGCCAGCAGGAAGAGGCCCCCGAGGCCCGTCCCGCCGAGGCCCGTCCCGCCGAGGCTGCCGAAGCGCCCGAAGCCGAGGCCGAAGCAGCGCCGGTCGAGGAGAAGCGCCCCGCCCGCAAGAACCGCGAGAATGCCGAGGACACGCCCGAGCGTGAGCGTCCTTCGGAAGACGAGCTTGGCGCCGCCCTTGCCGCCGAGGCAGAGGGCGAACCCGAAGCCGAGAGCGCCCCTGCCGAGGAGCGTCGCGAAGCCCCCGCAGCGCAGAACGCCCCGGCCGAGGAGCGCCGCGAGGCCCCCGCGCCGCAGAACGCGACCGATGAACAGCCTGCCGCCAATGGCTTCACCGTCGCGGGCGGCGGCGTCGCGCAGGAACGCGCAGGCGCCCTGCCCGGTCTGGCCCGCGTGCTGAACGACGAGGTTTCGGGCGGTCTGACCGCCGACCAGCTGACCTGCCTCGATGGCAGCACCGGTCCCTGCGAAGGTCCCGCCACCACCCCGCGCGGTGTCGTGGTCGAACCGAATGGCGGCGGCGCCTTCCGCCTTGCCGCCCCCGAGGCCCAGACCTTCCGCGTCAACAGCGAAGGCGAGCTGGTCCAGCGCGCCGCCGAGGAGGACGTGAAGGAAACCGAAGCCTCTCGAGAGGCCGCCGAGGCGGCAGCACCTTCGACCGCAGCCGCGCTGGAGGCCGAAGAAGGCAGCGGCAACGTCACCGAGGAAGAGGTGACCGAGGCCGATGCGCGTTCGTCCTCGGAGGATTTCGAGACCAGCCTGCGCGATGCGCTGACGGCAGGTCGCGAAGGTGCCGAGGCGCGCGAGGATGACGACGACGACAGCGACCTGACCAAGGCGCTGCTGCTGGGTCTGGGCGCGGTCGCGGTCGGCAGCTATCTCAACAACAACCGCCAGGTCGCGCTGTCGACGCCCGACCGTGTGGTCGTGACCCGCAGCGATGGCAGCCAGGAGGTCATCAAGGACGAGGTCGCACTGCTGCGCCAGCCGGGTTCGACCGTGCAGACAGAGAACTTCGACGACGGGTCCTCGCGCACCGTGGTGACGCGTTCGGATGGCAGCAAGGTCGTGACGATCCGCGATGCCGACCTGCGCGTCCTGCGCCGCACGCTGGTCTCGGCCGATGGGCAGACCACGCGCCTGATCGACGACACCGAGAACGTGCAGCCGGTCAACGTGGCCGACCTGCCCGAACCGGCGCCGGTGCAGTACGACAACGGCACCTCGCTGGACGAGGCCGCCCTGCGTGACGCCCTGCGCCAGGAGGCCGCCGTCGATCGCCGCTTTACCCTGTCGCAGGTCCGCAACATCCCCGAGGTCCGCGCGCTGGTCGCACCGGTGAACATCGACGCGATCACCTTCGAGACCGGCTCGGCCGCGATCCGTCCCGATCAGGCCAAGCAGCTGTCGGGCCTGGGCAACGCGATCCGGGACTCGATCGCCGAGAACCCCTCGGAGGTGTTCCTGATCGAGGGTCACACCGACACGGTCGGCTCGGACGCCGCGAACCTGGCCCTGTCGGACCGCCGCGCGGAATCGGTGGCGCTCGCGCTGACCGAGTATTTCGACGTCCCGCCGGAGAACCTGGTGACCCAGGGCTATGGCGAGCAGTTCCTGCGCGTACGTTCGGATGGCGATATCCGCGAGAACCGTCGCGCCGCCGTGCGTCGGATCACGGACCTGATCGCGCAGTGATGCGGCGACCCCGATGACAGAAGGCCCCGGCACCGCGCCGGGGCCTTTTTCGTTCAGCCGTCGGCGGCCAGGAACCCGCCCGATTGCCGCTGCCACAGGCGCGCATAGATGCCGCCCCGTTCCAGCAGTTCGGCATGGCTGCCCTGTTCGACGATCCGCCCCTGATCCATGACGATCAGGCGGTCCATCGCCGCGATGGTGGACAGGCGGTGCGCGATGGCGATGACGGTCTTGCCCTCCATCAGCGCCTCGAGGCGGGACTGGATCGCGGCCTCGACCTCGCTGTCCAGCGCGCTGGTGGCTTCGTCCAGCACCAGGATCGGCGCGTCCTTCAGCGCCACGCGGGCGATGGCGATGCGCTGGCGCTGGCCGCCCGACAGCTTGACCCCGCGTTCGCCCACATGGGCGTCCAGCCCGCGCCGCCCCTGGCTGTCAGAGAGGCCCGGGACGAAGCCCTCGGCCTCGGCCATGCGCAGGGCGTCGGCGATCTGGTCGTCGGTCGCATCGGGACGGCCATAGGCGATATTCTCGCGGACCGAGCGATGCAGAAGCGAGCTGTCCTGCGTCACCACGCCGATGGCGCTGCGCAGGCTTTCCTGCGTCACGCCCGCGATGTCCTGCCCGTCGATCGTGATGCGCCCGCGTTCGACATCGTGGAACCGCAGAAGCAGGTTGATCAGAGTCGACTTGCCCGCGCCGGAACGACCGACAAGGCCCACGCGCTCACCGGGCTTCAGGTGCAGGTCCAGATCCTCGAGGACGGCCATGGGCGGGCTGTCGGGCAACCCGGCATAGCGGAAGGTCACGTTCTCGAAGCTGATCGCGCCATGTTCGGGGCGCAGATCGACGGCATCCGGCGCATCCTCGACCGTGCGGGGCAGCGACAGGCTGGAGATGCCGTCGCGGACGGTGCCGATATTCTCGAACAGGGCGGCGAACTCCCACATGATCCAGTGCGACATCGCGTTCAGCCGCAGCGCCAGCGGCACGGCCACGGCGACGGCGCCGACCGCCACCTGCCCCTGCGACCACAGCCACAGGCCCAGCCCCGCGACCGAGGCGACAAGCCAGACGTTCAGCAGGTTCAGCACCATGTCCTGGATCGACGCCAGCCGCATCTGGCCATGCACGGTCCCGAGGAACCCGTCCATGCCCTGACGCATCCATCGTTCTTCACGGTCGGAATGTGAGAACAGCTTGACCGTCGCGATGTTGGTATAGCTGTCGACGATGCGTCCGGTCATCTGGCTGCGGGCATCGGCCTGCGCCTGCGCCACGCGGGCAAGGCGCGGCACGATGAACCACAGCAGCATGGCGAACCCCGCGGCCCAGGCCGCGAAGGGCAGCGCAAGACGCCAGTCCTGCGAGGCCGCAAGGATCAGCGCCCCCGCGAAATAGATGAGGACATAGCTGCCCACATCCATGACCTTCATCGACACCTCGCGCACGGCCAGCGCCGTCTGCATCAGGCGCTGCGCGATGCGGCCCGCGAACTCGTCCTGGAAATAGCCGACGGACTGGCGCAGCAGCCAGCGATGCGCCCGCCAGCGGATGCGCTGCGGGAAGTTCCCCATCAGCGACTGGTACAGCACCAGCGAGGCCGCGATGTTCAGCACCGGCATCAGCACCACCAGCGCCAGCGCCATCATGGCGACGCGGGGGCCCTGCTCGGACCAGAACAGCTCTCTCGGGGTGTCGGACAGGCGGTCGATCAGCTCGCCCAGCCAGCCGAACAGAAGCACCTCGACCACGGCCAGGGCGCCCGACAGAAGCGACAGAAGGATCAGCCACGGGATCGCCCCGCGGCTGTAGTGAAGCATGAAGCCCGTCAGGGATTTCGGCGGGATCGCCGGCCGTTCCTGCGGATAGGGGTCGATGCGGCGTTCGAACCAGGCGAACATGACGAAACCTTGCCTGCGGCGGTCAGAGATACCTGCCACCGCGCTGAAGGACCTCGATCTCGTATCCGTCGGGGTCCTGGATGAAGAAGAAGCGGGCGATCACCTCGCCGCCCGGCGCGAAATCGACCAGCTTGCGCGGGGCATGTCCGGCCTCGGTCAGGCGGGCATGCAGCGCGTCCACGTCATCGACCGAGAACGCGACATGGCCGTAACCGTCGCCCAGATCATAGGGCTGCGTGCGGCCCTTGTTGACGGTCAGTTCCAGCTCGGTGCCCGTCTCGTCGTTGGACAGGTAGATCAGCGTGAAATTCTCGAAGTCGAGCCGTTCGGCCACGCGAAGTCCGAAGCAGTCGCGATAGAACGCGACCGAGCGGTCCTCGTCCAGGACGCGGATCATGGAATGGATGAGCTTGGCCATTGCGGGCCCCCTTGGTCCTTGGTGTCGCAGGGAACCTAGGGGCGGACCCCGCCGCCGGAAAGAGGCTGCGCGAAAAGAAGTCCCCGCGGGGGGTTCCGGAAAGCAGAAGGGCCGCCCTTTCGGACGGCCCCCTGTAACGCGATGTCCCGTTCGGGATCAGGCGAGGATCTTCGAGACCACGCCTGCGCCGACGGTGCGGCCGCCTTCGCGGATGGCGAAGCGCAGCT
>NZ_CAMZMW010000031.1:0-9808 GCF_947311865.1 Paracoccus sp. PARArs4
CCCCCGGCGCGCAAGCGCGCCCGGACTGTGCATTTTTTGCCTGCCTTTTAGATCATAAGAAGGCAAAAAAATAAGTTATTGTTTTTGCTGGTTTTTTTAGGGGGGGGTGCGTCATGAGCTATGACGCACCCCTGCGTCATGAGCTATGACGCACCCCTGCGTCATTTGAGGCCACTTTTTGTCCACCTCTGGCCAATTTTTGTCCTTTACTTGAGGACACTATTCGGTAGCTTATGACCAATTTTCGGTCACACCTGACGCACCCCTGCGTCAAAAAAGTGCAACTTGATCGACACCTCAAAGGGCCAAGAACATGACAAAAGCTGTTGCCGCTTCACGATCAGCAACTGGCCAGTGGGTCCAGACGGAGAGAGCTGCGCACGAAGCTTGGGCGGCGCTGATTGGACGCGCTCCGAAAGCCGCTCAGTTGATGCACATCCTGACAGCGCGAGTTGGGCAACATAACGCTGTCGTGGTCAGCCAAAAAAATCTGATGAAGCTAATGGGGTGCAGTCGCCGCACTGTTCAGCGTGCCCTTGATACCCTGTGTGAAGATCGTTGGGTCGAAGTGCGGCAGATCGGAGAAAACGGCACGGTCAACGCCTACATCATCAATGATCGTGTCGCATGGAGTGGCAAGCGAGACGGTATCCGTTACAGCCTGTTCAGTGCTGCGATTATCCTGTCTTCTGATGAGCAGCCCGATCAAGCACTGCTGGACGAACTGGAGCCATTGCGCCGGGTGCCATCTCTGTTCCAAGGCGAACGGCAACTACCCTCGGGAACAGGTCTACCCCCCATATCGCAGCCTTTTTTTGATGGCATGGAGCCCGATCTTCCCTCGACGGAAGAAGGCGAATGAGGCCGTTCCGCGTTCCGCCCGGAACGGCTAAAATGGTGCACCACAGAACGGCAGGCGTTCCATGTCATTCCTAACCTTATCTCAAGCTGCAAAATCCATCTCAAAAAGCAAATCAACGCTCAACAGAGCCATAAAATCAGGTCGATTGAGTGCGGTCAGAAATGAAGATGGAACATTCTCGATTGACCCCTCCGAACTTGCCAGAGCGTTCCCCCAGAACGCACCGGAACGCGCACCAGTGGCGCACCATGAAGCGCATTCGGAACGCCCCGGAACGGAAGACTCCAGCAAAATCGACATGTTGGAACTGCTTCTTGAAAGAGAACGCGAAGCTCTTGCCCGCGAACGAGAAGTATCAGCAGATTTGAAAGAGGATCGGGACCGTTGGCGGGCCCAAGCAACAGGGCTATTGTCCGACCTCCGAACCGCTCAGGAAAGGACTGCATCTGCGACTTCCTCGGAAGATCCGCCTGCCCCGCAGTCTAAGGGATTTTGGAAGCGTCTTTTTAGTTAAGGATTTTGAACGTGCGCTTGAGCTTCAATGAGATCCGGGCGCGCGCTGCCCGTTTCGCCAAAGATTACGCAGATGCAACTTATGAGAAGGGCGAGACACAGACCTTCTATAATGACTTTTTCCAGATATTTGGTGTTCAGCGGCGTTCCGTCGCCCGCTACGAGGAACACGTCAAGAAGTTGAACAACAAGTCCGGCTTCATCGACCTGTTCTGGCCCCGTGTCCTGCTGGTCGAACAGAAATCGGCCGGGCGCGATCTTCTGAAAGCCGAGGTCCAGGCTGGCGAATATTTCGACGCCATCAAAGAAACCGACCGCCCTCGCTTTCAGCTCCTTTGCGACTTCCAGACCTTCCAGCTTCTGGATCGCGATACCCGCGAAACCTCATCGTTCGCGCTGGCCGATCTGCCCAAGCACGTCGAGAAGTTCGGCTTCATCATGGGGATGGAGAAACGCAGCTTCAAAGACCAAGACCCGGTCAACATCAAGGCGGCCGAGTTGGTCGGACGGCTGCATGACAGCCTTGAGGCCAGCGGCTACAAAGGCCACCAGCTTGAGGTTTTCCTCACTCGAATCGTTTTCTGCCTGTTTGCCGACGACACGGGCATCTTCGAGCCTCGCGACATCTTCCTAGATTTCCTTGAGAACCGCACCAAAGAGGATGGGTCGGACATCGGCCCCCTGCTGGCGCAGCTTTTCGACGTTCTCGATACCCCCGAAGATCAACGTCAGACCACCTTGGACGAAGACCTGGCGCGGTTTCCCTATGTGAACGGCGGGCTGTTCTCGGCCACGATCCGCACCCCGGCCTTCAATGCCGAAATGCGCCAGCGCCTGCTGGATGCCGGACAGTTCAACTGGTCTGGGATTTCGCCTGCGATCTTCGGTTCGCTGTTTCAGTCTGTCATGGACAAGCAGGAACGCCGGGAGGCGGGCGCGCACTACACCACTGAAAAGAACATCCTCAAGGTCATCGGCCCGCTGTTCCTGGACGAGTTTCGCGCCGAGTTCGAGGGCTTGAAAGCCCGCAAAACTAACCGCGTAAAGCTGCTGCAAGCCTTCCACGACCGTCTTGCCAAGCTAACCTTCCTTGACCCCGCCTGTGGCTGCGGAAACTTCCTCATCATCACCTATCGCGAGCTGCGCCTGCTGGAAATCGAGGTGCTGCGCGAGATTCACCGTGACGACCTAGCCCGCATGAAGGGTGGGGCGACGGAATTGCCCCTGCAATCCCTGCTGAAGATCGACGTGGACCAGTTCCACGGCATCGAATTTTCCGAGTTTCCTGCCCGCATTGCGGAAACCGCCATGTGGATGATGGACCACATTATGAATACGCAGGCGAGCTTGGAATTCGGCGCGGCTTTTTTGCGCATTCCGCTGCGAAAATCCCCGGCCATCACGCATGGGGACGCGCTGGAGCTCGATTGGCAGGCGCTGCTGCCCGCTGAACGGTGTAGCTACATCATCGGCAATCCCCCCTTCATCGGGGCAAAATACCAGTCTGAGTTCCAGCGCGCCCAAGTGCGGCGCATCGCAGGATTGGGCAAAAGCGGTGGAACGCTAGACTATGTGGCGGCATGGTTCCTCAAAGCTGCCCGCTATGGGCAAGGGCACAAGGTGCCTTTCGCCTTTGTCTCAACGAATTCCATCGTCCAAGGCGAACAGGTGGCGCAGCTGTGGCCTGCGTTGCTGGACCGGAGCGGCATGGAGATCGCCTTTGCCCACCAGACCTTTGCTTGGGGGTCCGAGGCGCGCGGCAAGGCGGCGGTGCATGTCATCGTTACCGGCCTGGAGCCGCGCAACGCGGCACGGCCCGTCAAGCGGCTGTTCAGCTATCCCGACATCAGGGGTGAACCGATCGAGACGCAGCCAACGGCGATTTCCCCGTATCTGACCGATGCCAGCGCCTTGGCCAATCCGCATGTCGTGATACGCGAGGAAAGCCGCCCCATCAATGGTTTGCCTAAGCTTATCACTGGATCGAAGCCTATCGACGGCGGGCATTACATTTACTCTTCTGAAGAGCGTGACGCATTTATCGCGAATGAACCTGCGTCAGCGACCTACTTTCACCCGTTCATTGGAGCCAGAGAATTCATTCAAGGAAGCACGCGCTTCATACTGCGTGTCTCTGAAATTCCTGTATCGTCCCTACGCAACATGCCATTAGTTCGCGATGTTATTGCTCGTGTAAGGGAATATCGCCTTGGCAATATACCTTCCAAAGGAAAGGGACCAGAAACTATAAAGCCACCAGGTATGTCTTCCTTAGCTTTGGCTGAAAATCCAACCGCGTTTCATGTCACGGTCGTTCCGCAAGCGCCCTTCTTGGTTATTCCCCAAGTAAGCTCGGAACGCCGGGACTATGCCCCTATCGGATGGCTGAATCCCCCTACAATCCCGAGCGACAAGCTGCGGCTAATGGAAAATGCATCCCCAGAACTTTTCGCCCTACTCACCTCGTCCATGCACATGGCTTGGATGCGCGCCATCACAGGGCGAATGAAAAGCGACTACATGTATTCGGTCGGCGTGGTCTATAACACTTTTCCGCTGCCGCCTGCGAATGCGCTGTCCGCCCTCGCACCCCATGCAAAAGCGATCCTCGATGCTCGCGCCAATCACCCCGGCGCGACACTGGCCGATCTCTACGATCCCGACATGATGCCCGCCGATCTGCGCCGCGCTCACAATGCCAACGACCGCGCCGTGGACCGCCTCTATCGCCGCACCGCCTTCGCCTCAGAAAGCGACCGCGTGGCCCATCTGCTCGGCATGTATGAACAGCAAGTCGCCGGGATGCTGGCTACGCAGAAGCAGAAAAAACCGCGTCGAACGGCGAAGTCGAAGGCGGACAAAATCTAAACTCAAAGCAAGCATTTTTGCCCAATAAAATTCATGCTTGCTGGATTTCAGCAAGCATGAGATTGTGGCGTAAGCAAGCATTGGGGATTCGCATGACAGACACACCACAGCAGAAGGGGGGGGTAGCCCGCTCGCGCGCGCTATCGGCGCAAGAACGGTCGCGGATCGCAAAAGAGGCTGCACAAAAGCGGTGGGGAAATCAGCCTTTGAAAGCGGTCCATGGGTCGCCAGACAAACCAATCCGAATCGCTGATATTGAAGTTCCTTGCTATATTCTTGCTGATGAACGCCGTGTCGTAGCAACGAATGGTGTTTTGGACGCTTTCGGCTTGGCTCGTGGCGGAGCGATGATTAAAGGTATGAATCGCCTTGAGCTTTTTGCAGCACAAGACCGTTTCAAACCCTATGTTTCCGACGATCTTCTTGCTCGCATATCAACCCCCATCCGTTTCAAGGTTGGTTCCCAAGAAGCAAATGGTTTCGATTCCGACACACTGATAGAAATGGCGGAAGCAGTCGTCGCTGCCGACGACGATGGGGTTTTGCAAGCTCAACAGGTTCATATAGCGCACCAATGCCGGGTAATTACACGTAGCCTGACACGCATCGGCTTGATCGCTCTGATTGACGAAGCAACGGGCTATCAGTCCAAGCGTGAAGCTGACGAACTCCAGCAGATTTTAACCGCATACATCAGGCCAGAACACCGTCCTTGGGTGCAGACAATTCCTGTAGAGTTCACAAATGAACTATACAGGGTTTATGGATGGAAGCGTCAGGAGCAGAACCGTGGGCCGCGCTACGCAGGGAAGCTGATACGCGAATTGATCTATGAAAAGATGCCAAAACCCGTCCTACCCGCGCTCGATGAGGCCAACCCAACGGATGCGAACTATCGACGGAAACACAAGCATCATCAGTTTCTGACAGACAAGCAGGGGCTTGATCACTTTCGTAGCCAAGTCATTACTATGATGACCGTCCTTCGCATTTCCAGCAACAAGGACGAGTTCAGAAGGAACCTGCAAAAGCTTTATGGTGATCAGCTAGAGTTTGATTTTTAACCTCAAGCGGCAAACCTACAGGCTATGGTCTATACCTCTGTCCCGATGTCGGGCTTCTTGCTCCAGCTCGCGTAGTCGCTCCTGCTCTTGTAACCGCTCGGCTTCTTCCACCCGTTGCCGGTCTTCGGCCAGACGCTCCCGCTGCAACTCGGCAGCGCGCCCAGCCAACGCTTCGCGGTCAATTCCCTGCGCGGCGTTACGCATACGCTCGGCCAGGCTGCTGGCAGGCTCAGAGGCATGGACTCGGCCAGATACGCCGTCGCTGCGGCCCTGATGAGCCTCCCATGCAGCGCGCATCCGGGCCACAATGTCTTGCCGCTCGCTGGCGCCACCAGAACGCCCCACGTTCTCAGCATGAACCAGTCCCCGTTCCGGCACGAGGCGTTCCGCGGCGCGTTCCAGCCAAGAACGCGCCCGCTCGGCCAGCTCCTGCGCCACGCGAGCCACCTCGGCGGCCTGCGCCTTTACCTCGCGCCAGACCTGAACGGCCGCAACCTCGATGCCGCGCTCCTTGAGCTGCCACGCCCCGGCGGAAAGCTGCGGTAGTGGCTCGCGGTCCAATGCGACGGCCCGCACGGTCTCGCGCAGCTCCTCGGCCTCGTCGCCGCGTTCCCGCGCCTCTGCGGCCAGCTCAAGAGCCTCGTCCCGTTGCGCTTCCAGAGTGCGGTGGTCGATGCGCTCCTCGATGCCGGCGCGTTCGAGGGCGAGATTGGCACCCTGTGCCCATGCCTCCCGCCAGTCTTCGAGAAGCTCGACCTTGTTCCAGTCGCGGTTCTTAGTGGTGAAGCCTTCGGGGTCGATCTCGCGGGTGGTGAGCAGGATATGGGCGTGGTGGTTGCGATCATCACCGTCGCGCCCCGGCGCGTGCAGGGCGATATCCGCGACCATGCCGAGATCCACGAACTGTTCCTGGGCAAAGTCGCGGACCAGCTCGACCCGCTGCGCATGGGTCAGCTCGGCAGGCAGGGCTACGCGCACCTCGCGGGCGACCTGGCTGTTCTTGCGCGTCTCGGCTTCCTCGACCCGGTTCCAAAGCTCGGATCGGTCGGAGACCCAATCCGGCGCGTGGTCCGGGGCGAGGATCTCGGTGTAATCGACGCCGCCGCGCTTGGCGTAATCGAAGACAAGGCCGGTGCGGCGGTCTTCGATACGCTCCGCCACGCGATAGGCAATAGCCGCCGTGGCGCTGCGGCCCTGGCTGCGGGAAATCATCGAGGCTCGAAGATGGTAGATCGCCATGTCAGCGCCGCACTCAGCTAAGGGTTCAAGGGAAACGCGAGTGTTCCCTTGCCCACACAAACGCGCAGCGTTTGTATAAGTGGGCACTTCGTGTCTTGCACCCTATCCTCTCTGCGGCCAGACTTGCAACCATTGAGAGAAGTCAGGATTTTAAAATGACACGCAGCATTGATCAGCAGATTGCCGAGGCGCAGGCGAAGCTGAACCGTCTCAAGAGCAGACAGAAAGCCGCCGATACCAGGCGTAAGATCATCGTCGGAGCGGTTGTCACGACCGAGGCTTTGAAAGATCCAAAGATTGCACGGTGGATGGCAGGCACCTTGCGCAAGAACGTCACCCGCGATGTGGACCTCAAGGAGGTGACGGGACTGCTCGATGAACTCGACGCCAAGGCCGCTCAGGCAAAAGGGGATCGGGAATGAGCGGCGTCAAAGACCCCTTCGAGATCCTGGCCGATGAAATCACCCTCATCCGCCGCCAGATCGACCAGCTCCAGCGCACAAGCCTCGACAAGACCGAGGCGAAAGCCCTCAACGCCAAGGTCGTGCAAGGCTTGGATGGCATGTCGAAAGTCGGACCCGCCGTCCAACACCGCATCGAGAACAGCCTTCTCACCGTAGCCACAGATCTCCGCCTGCACGCCATGCACGCCGCCTCCAGCGCCGCCCAAGATGCCATCCATGAAGCGCATCGCGAGAGCATGGAAGCTTCCGAACGGCTGCTCAGCGCCGCAGGAGAGGCCCGTAGGCAGGCTTGGCGCTATTTCGGCGGGTTCTGGGTGTGGCTGGCCTCTGTGGGCCTCACAGGGGCGCTCCTGGGCGCTCTGGCGGTCTTCTGGCTGCAAGGCCGCGCCGATGCCCACAAGTTCGGCCAGAACCCCGGCATCTTCTGCCGATCGGCAGGCGGGCAGGTGATCCCGAATACCGAGGGCCGTAAGTTCTGCGCCTTCTGGATTGACCAGCCCTCGCAGTCCGGAAATTAACGGCTCATGCCCATCTCGCGCGACAAGGCGATCATGTTCCGCGCCCGTGCCACTACGCTCAGGGCGCGGGCGACATAGGCCGGATCATCGCCCGCCTCAGCCATGACCGCTTCGAGATAGGCGGCAATGTCTTCCTCGGTCCTGAGGTAGTCGGCGCTGTCGTAGCGGGCAAAGGTCTCTTCGGTCATCGATCACCCCTCCCATCCTGCGGCATTGGTTTTGCTTTGCGGTTCAGAAACCGACCAGCACCATGTCCAGCGCGGCCATGATCTCGCTGTCCTGTTCGGCCAAATTGGCGACGGGGCTGCGCAGCAAAGTGCGCGGAACGGCTGCCATGAACTGCGTGACCATGACATGCGGCTCGGCTTCGATCTCGAAAACGGGATTGAGCCGCTTTGCAGGCATCGGGGCTTCGGACAAGGGCAGGAGCGGCACCACGATGCGGGTATTCAGCCCGTTCAGAATGTCGGCTTGGACATCCAGAACATAGCCCGCCCCGGCGGGGCGGGCGTAAACGTCGAAACGAGCCATCAGAACTGGCGATAGGGATCGAGGGGCAAACCGTGCGCGTCGATCCATGCGTTCGAGCTGGCAAGGGCCTCGGCATTCGCGCGCTGCCACGCTTGCGCTTTGGCTTCGGCCACGGCGCGACGCAACCCTGCCTCAGCAGCTTGGGACAGGTTCACGCCGAAGGACCGCGCTTCCGTCAAAAGCAAAGGGTCCAGGGTCAGGTTCGTCGGCTTCCGGGGCGCTGATTGAGCTTGCATGGATTTCTCCTCAAGTAGTGCGCATGATATATGCGCACTGCCTTGGTAGACAAGCGGCTTGATAAGGTCCCAAGCAGACCCACCCCCCTAGTCCTTCCGGCGCATAACAGAACTTCTGCAGGGTAGTGGCAGCGGTGCCCTTTGTAGATAGCAGATCAAGTGCATCGAGCTAATAGAAGGTTGTTAATAAGGGTTTCAATAAACTTTGCCTCTTCCTCAGGTTCTGAACAGTTGTACTGCTCCTTGTCCGCATTGACCCATGCCTCGCTTAAAGTCCCTCCCATTGGCGTATTGGTAAGACGGGCACTGTAGATACAATATCCCGACCATGAACGATGAAAATACAGCCGTTCATCCTCATGGAAGATGAACCACCGGTCCTCCATATCCCTAGGAACAAGACCGGAGATGATCTTATCATAGTCACGACGATCAAAGTTCAGGGACAGATCTAGGTTCTGCCTTGCTTTTGGAAGAGGCAGTGTCCTGAAGGAGAGGCGTGTGGCTGCTTGCATCTCTGCTCGATCAGCCCCTGCCATTTCTTCGGCCAATTGTTGCAGCATCTCGCCCTCGATGTCGTGCTGGTAGCGAAATCCTATCCCCAACCTTGTGAAGTAGTTTGCATGCTCGTTGTCAAAGGGTATCCAGTCCCCCAATTGATTGTTTCGATTTTCGCTCTTGAGGGAGATGACGACGCGGTCATGGGTTCTCCAATAGGAGAACAGTTCGTCCTGGCTCATGGGAATATCGCGCTTGAGGATATGCGTGATCATCCTGTGCCGATCTGTCAGATGGGCACGTTCGATCCCCTTGATCCTGCCCTTCCCTGCTTCACGGTAGGCGTTCAGGGCCTCTCGGGTGATCCCAACGGCGCGCCAGGCAAAGGAGTCGGCGTAGAACAGTTCGGACAAGACTGTTCGGAGGGTCTTGGCTGGGTAAAGATGCTGGGTCGCGTGGAGACGCAGATATATGTCGTAAGTGACCTCATCACGGGCCGATGCGTTGTCTTCAGCGATGTTCATGCCAAGCTTCCTTTCCCGCTTCCACGCAACATTGCAGAAACCTTATCGCTGTGTCGAAAATCGTGACACACACAAGCAAGCTTTGCCCGATCGTAGTAGGGTCCTTCCTTTGGCCCCCCATACACAACCCCTGGCTGATCCCCGCCCCCCTGCGCGTTCCGCCGCATAACACCCAATATCGCCAGATCAGTATCTTCCGGTTGAAGTGCAGCCTTCACACAGGCCGTCTCACAAGCCGATCCCGCCCCTGCCGCCAGACCAGCGGTCGAGAAGGCTTCCCCTCCCCCGGACCCCCACCCGCCGCGCGCGCATCCGCACGCGGAGTCGTCCACTCGGCCCACAAGGGGCCTCGCGTCCGACGGCATGCAAAAACTACACAGCCCGTCCGTTCGGCGGGGGGTCGCCAGCTACCTGGCGGGCGCTCCCCCCCGGCGCGCAAGCGCGCCCGGACTGTGCATTTTTTGCCTGCCTTTTAGATCATAAGAAGGCAA
>NZ_CAMZMW010000032.1:0-8669 GCF_947311865.1 Paracoccus sp. PARArs4
GAACGGCCGCAACCGCGCCATCTGCTCATCGCTCAGCCAGAAAAGATTGCTCATCATGCCCCCATCAGTTCGGGAGCGTGAATCACGCCGGCAAGGTGGTCGCAACCCGATTAATGGGTCCTGACCCTAGCGATGTAGGTTCCACTTCCTTGCCGGACGTTGAGGAAGCCCAGCATGGCAAGTGATTTCATCACCTCGCGCAGCAATGGACGGCCAACGTCCAAGTGTTGCGCCAGTTCGCGCTCGGGCATTACCCGGTCGCCTACTTTCAGTTCTCCCTTCAGAATACGGTCCTTGAAATACGATACGACGCGGTCCGAACCGCTCTGTCGTGCATCACTCTCAAGAACCTCGTTCACCGGCATCCCTCCCGTAGCAACGCAATGCTCCTACCAATCGCGGAGACTGGTCAACCTACCGTGCGCGCATCTACGGATATCCCAGCTTCAAGCCGGTCTTGTTGGGGGATGAACTTCCGTAATATCATTATAGTTCAATATATTGATTTAAATTCAGCAGCGAAGTAAGTTGAGCTGATTGGTAAGAC
Organism: Paracoccus sp. PARArs4; assembly: GCF_947311865.1. Lineage (NCBI taxonomy): Bacteria > Pseudomonadati > Pseudomonadota > Alphaproteobacteria > Rhodobacterales > Paracoccaceae > Paracoccus > Paracoccus sp. PARArs4. Next base: position 548 of record NZ_CAMZMW010000032.1, read on the forward strand.
CAATAGAGGAAGTTTCCTTTCTTTCGCAGGGCAGGGCGCCTCTTTCTGATAGGGGAAAGGAACCGAGCGAGCTCCCGGGTCTGTCCGGAGCGCCCAATGCGCCTTCCTGTTACGCTGCCTTGGCAGAGGTGCCACGAACACAGAGACATGCTGCGCACTGGTTTCGAGAGGCCATGATGGAACGCCGCTTGCACATCGTGCAAAAGTGCAGTCTCATCTGGAAAACGGATGGAGGACGGCAATGACCCACAGCCCGCTGTATCGGACGCGTATCCTGCTGACACTGGGAAGTCTCTGCTTGGCCCTGCCTGGCGTCCTGCATGCCCAAGACTATCCCCACGCTGACGAACCCATTGGCAGCGTCGAGGATGTCTATAACGGGCATCTGACGCCAGACATGGCGGTAAACACCTTTCGCAATATCGACCGCCTGTTTCCCACCCGGGCCATTCCGGCTGGCGACAGTCCCCGCCCGCTTCCCAGCTCACCTGTCGATCTGCCGGCAATGGTCAGCTATCAGGTCGGCGATGCATCCTATGACCTGTACGATTTCATGTCTCTCGACAACGTCACCGGCATGATCGTTCTGAAAGATGGGAAGGTCGTCTACGAAAACTATCAGCGCGGCAACACGCCAGAGACGCGCTGGATGTCGATGTCGGTGGCAAAGTCGATCACTTCGACCTTGGTCGGCGCTGCGATCGTCGATGGTCACATCCAGGGGCTGGATGACATGGTCACCGACTATGTTCCGGCGCTTGCCGGTAGCGCTTATGACGGGGTCACCATCCGCGACATCTTGTTGATGGCCTCGGGCGTGGAATGGAATGAGACTTATACGGACCCGGACTCCGACCGTCGCGACCTGTTGCGCGCGCAGATCGAACAGCGTCCCGGCTCGGCCATGGAGGTGATGGCCGCGCTCCCACGCGCGCATGATCCCGGCACGCATCACACCTATTCTACCGGAGAAACTCAGGTTCTCGGCGAAGTTGTTCACGGCGCCGTGGGCATGCCGCTGGCCGACTATCTTGCAGAGAAGATCTGGCAGGCCTACGGGATGGAATCCGATGCCAATTGGTGGCTGGATAGCCCCGATGGTGTCGAGATTGGCGGCAGCGGCTTGTCGGCCACGCTACGTGATTTTGCCCGCTTTGGGCAGTTCTTCCTGGAGGGCGGAGAAGTCGATGGCAATACCATCCTGCCCGAAGGATGGACGGAAGCCGCCGGTAAGCCGCAGAAACTGAAAAGCGGAGAGACCATCGAGTATGGCTATATGTGGTGGCCGGGCTGGACCGAACCATCCATTGCCGATGGGGCTTTCGCCGCAATCGGCATCCAGGGGCAGAACATCTACATCAATCCTGAGCGGAATGTCGTGATTGCCACGCATATGGCGCAACCCAAGCCTGTGGGTCGCGAGCCGGTGGATCCGCTGGTTGTGTTCGATGCCATCTCGATTGCACTGGACTGATAGGCGTCCGGCAACTGGCGTATCGCATGCAGCCCGTTGCGATGGCCCATGACTCCGGACCAGAGGACACTGCATGATCGGGGATTACTGAAGAACGAACCGTATCTGTGGCGGATCATGGGCGTGACGATCTTTGCAGCGAAAGGCGGGGTTACAGTTCTCAGGCCTAAGCATCGGCTCCAGGGTATGCGAACGGCGAAGGAGCAGGCGGATAACGAACAAGTATCCGCCACTGAGTGGTTTGACGCCTCCGTGGCAGCCTTCCACACCTCAGCTGGGAACTTCGTAACCATCTGCGAGCTGCTTGAGTTGCCGAACCACGTCAGAGAATTCGATCCGAAGGTGGTTATCGCAGCCTGCTACACGACGCTTCTGGATTTTGATGACCTTCTCGCTCGGCAGGGGCTTGGACTTTCCGACCGCAAGTTTCACTTTCGACAGCTCATGCAGATCAGAGACATTGCGCTCGTAGGGCTTTCTCGGGGCGCGGACAGGATCACCTGCACCTACTGATCTCTCTTGCGATCCGGCGTGGGCATGTGCCTCGGGGTTCCCGATTCTTATTGGACCTGGCCATATCAGATGTTTCGCGGGGCGCTCGGTTGGCGCCCTTCAAGAGGCGTGGTGATTCGCAGAAGGCTGCGGAGATCGCTCCTCACTGCTACGCGTAGTGCTAGACGCTCGCATTTCGCCAACTTGCGAAAACCGCGCGACTTGCTTGGCCGCTGTATTCACCGGCCGGTGGTAGAGCTAAGAAAACCCAGCACATTCAGGCCTCGAACCGCACTCACCCCCGCTATTTGCGAAAAAATATTACACAATTTCAGATGTTTGTGGGGTGATTCTTTCGAACGCCATTGTGGATAACTCCCGTCAAGAGGCTTCCATCTTTCGAGAAGACTCGGAATCAGTAGGGCAACATCAATTGCCACACGAGGTCATCAACGAAAGCACGATGTCAGAAAAAAAGCCCGGCACGAGGCCGGGCGGAAAGTCGACGGGCGAGCCCGTAGAATCGACCAACAAGGTAGGCTCTCGATAGAAGACCGCAAGTGGTTCCGTCGGCATCCCCTGCAACTTCGTTCTATTCCAGCCTGCACCGGTCGCCGGAGCAGGGCTGGCACCCTATACTTGAAGGGAACCACCTCTATGAAGCTTACGGATTCCTTGTTTCATCTGCCCGACCCGGCAGGCAGTCGCGCAGCGCGCGCCATTCCGAAGTCCTCACAGGGCCATTTCGTTGGCGAGTTCGTCTTCGGCGCCGAGCATCCGCGGCGTGTCCGCTTCGAAAGCCTGCTCGAGTTCAAGGTGGCGCTGTGCACCGTTTACCGTCCGAGGTTCGTCGATCTGGAAGAGCAGATCGCGCCGATCTCCTTCCGTCGTCCGGATGGCGATATCGGTTATCATTACCTTGATTATCGGGTGACCTTCGAGGGAGGTATCCGTCTCGGGATGGTTGTCAAGCCTTCCTATAGGGCGGAGCAGCCGGCTTTTATTGCAAATGTAAGGGCGATTGCAGCCGCAGCGGTCCCCGACGTCGTGGATCGACTGACTGTCGTGACAGAACGGCATATCCATCCGGTAGAGTTCTGGAATGCCCAGTTGTTTCATGCCGCGCGGCGACCGGTTCAGGAAGAGGATCGGATCATCGATCGCTTGGCTTCCCGTCTCCGGGCGCCCGTCGTGATTGAGGATTTGATGACGCAGGGACGTCATGACGGAGTCATCCTTTTTGGTATCGCGCGAACCATTCAGCGCGGTGGCCTGAAGCTTCTTCGGAAAGAGCGCATTGAGCTCCATGCGCTTGTCGCCGCGAATGATCCGAGGGCAGCGGCATGAGGGCAGGTAGCAGTCGGCTTGTTGTGTCGGGGCACGTTCCGGTCGAGGAGGGTGCAGTCTTCGAACTGAACAGGCGTCGCGGCAAGGTTGCACAGATTCGCGCCAGTTCCTGTCTCGTTGTCTGGGATGAGTTCGTTGATCCCGCAACCGGCGAGGTTTTCCCGGCAATCTCCGACACCGTGATGAACGAGGATTTCTGCCGCTACGATCTCCACGGCAAGTTGAGTATCGTCCGCCGCCCTCTTGCTGCAACGGCCGAAGGGGAGCGTGATCGGAGCCATCGCACGCAGAGTGAGATCGCGCGAATGAAGTATCGCTACTGCTACGTTTCGGCGGCGCAGCAGATGGTTTCAGACGGCGACATGGATGAAACTCGGGCTGGCTTCATCGAACGCAGTGACATGCTTATCGGTCTCGGCACGACCTACTATGTTCGGTATCTCAAGAAGGAGGCTGGCGCATTAGGTAGGCGAGGTGGAGCGAAGGAGAATCTGGGGCCGCAGTCATCTGCGCCGAAGTCTGCCGCCATCATTCATCGCTGGTATTGTGCTTTTCGGCGGGGCGGCCAGAACGCTTTGTTCGACGAGTATGCCCGGTGCGGAAACCGCCGCAACCGCCATACCGAAGCCGAGAAAGCGCTTGCCTGGTCGGTTATCAGGCAGCGGCTGGACGAAGAGCGCTGCTCGATCCAGTCCATCGTGGATAGCGTCAAGGCAGTCTTCAAGGTTCAGAACGAAAAAGCTGCGTCGACCAATCCGCCCGGTCGGCTCCTCGCCACGCCGGGATATGACTACGTTCGCAACGAGATCAACGCGCTTGCCCCTCTCGACCATGCTGTCCGAACGCGTGGATTGAAAGCTGCGTATCGCGACATGCATGCTCTGGGCGTCGGTGTGAAGACCAGCCGAGCGCTCGAGCGGGTCGAGATCGACGAATATACCTTTGACCTAATGGTTATCCTGAGGGGACTTGGTGTGTGGGACTGGCTGCGCGCTGAGGAGCGGACGATGCTTGGCTTGGATGGGTCGACACGGCGCGTCACCCTTTCCGCGGCAATCGACGTTCATACCCGCTGCATTGTCGGCATGCAGATCGCAGCAGGCGAGACGACGTCGCTCCTCCGTGATACCGTCGAGATGATCTTCATGGACAAGACGCCAATCGCCGATGCCGTTGGAGCGCTCGAAGCATGGGATATGCACGGACGTCCCGAAATGATCGTGCTGGACCGAGGCCCGAACTACATCGGTGATGAAGTTTACGACCTGCTGGCAGCCCTTGGTATTGTCAACCTCGGCGCACCCGCCAGGAAGCCTTGGCTTCGTCCCTTCGTCGAGCGGCTCTTCAAGACCATCCATCTCGGCTTTGCCCAGCGGTTTGCGGGGCGCACTTTCAGCAACGTGGTTGCCCGCGGTGAAAATGACCCGGCCGCTCGTGTATCTTTGACCCTCGACGAATTCCTTCATTGGCTCGTGCGGTGGATCGTCGATATCTACCATAATACGGCTCATGACGGCCTTCTGGGGCGCACGCCTGCGGAGGCTTGGAAGCAATCCCAGATTTCCTCCGGGCTACAGGCTGTCTCGCGCGAGGAACTGCGCAAGGTCTTCGGGATCCGCCGGTCTCGCAGCCTCGGTCCCTCCGGGATCACAATGATGCACATCCGTTATCAGACAGATGAGCTGATGAGGTTCTTCTATGCGTCATCCAGCCGTCCAAAGGAGCTGGAAGTAGCTTGGTGGCCTCACGACATCGGAACGATTTCCGTCAAGATCGCGCAGGACCGCTGGATGAGCGTGACTGCGGCGGATCCCATGTGGATCGGTAAATCGTTCGACGACCTCATGATGGTTCGGCACAAGCTTGACGGCGAGCGCGACCGCTCAGATGCCGTAAAGGCGCGGGCTCTGGCTGATCTGGATGCAGCCGCGCATCGAGGAAAAGTCCTGCGGGGGTTGCTGCCGACCATCGTTACTGACGGGACCTACAATCGCTACGAGGCAGATTTCATGCGGTTCATGTCCACGGCCGAGCGCGACTTCGACGCGCCCGAATACCTGGATCTGTTCGACTGCGTGATAGACCCGTCCGGCCCGGCAGCGGGAGTTGGCAGCTTCGCGTCGCCAATGGCCAAGCTGGAAGCCCCTGCGGCTGCCGCCCCGGTTATCACCGGAGACGATGAAGACCTTATGGAATGAGCCATATGACCGAGCATACCTTTCATGCGACGCCTTCCGTGCCGCACGACCTCCCCGGCCGTCTTGCTTGGTTGGAGGCCCGCTATCTCAAGAATGCGCGCGACGACGAGTTTCAGGAGTGCCTGCGGGACATCCTTCAGGTCGGCTCGGAGGGGGCGCTGCTGCCGATCGCCATCCGTGATCCTCTGAACGGTGAAACCCGTGGCATGCAGGTCATCGGTGCATCCGGAGACGGCAAGTCCGTGATGATCCAGCGCAACCTGTTGGCCTTGCCCGGCTTCGTGGAAATGAAGGATGGCACGTCGGGCAACTATCTTCATATTACCGTATCGCCGGAAGCCACGATCAAGAGCCTTGCATTCGATATTGCGGCCGCCACTGGGTATGGCCGGCTCTCCGAGCGCACGAAAGCCCACGAGGCCTGGACGACGGTTCGTCACCGTCTCAAGAAGTTCGAGATTGGCTTGCTTTGGATTGATGAGGCGCATCACCTGCTCCGCGGAGGGGCGGGGCGCGACGCAGCGGGCGCCCTCCAGACACTGAAGAACCTGCTGCAGGGAGAGGGGGCTGTCGCTGTCATCCTGTCCGGCGTGCCACAGCTCGAAGAGCGCGTCGCATCGGATCCGGAGACGTTTCGCCGCTATTGTCTGCGCCAGCGCCACCGGCCCGTTCTGGCAGATAGTGGCGATCTGCAGCGGTTGAACCGCTTCATATCGGCGTGCTGTGACAGGCTGGACTTGGCGCTTCCGGATGATCCGTTCTTTGCGGAACGCATCGTGTTCTCTCAGAAGGGTGGCTTGGGGCGGTCGATCCTGTTCGCCAAGAAGACGATCCGTCGCGCGCTGATCAATCGAGGGCCGGCTGTAAGCAACGAGGATGCTCGCAGAACGTGGGTTCTGGACGGCGGCGATGAAAGTGGGCCTGGCCCGTTTGATTGCGTCGCGTGGTCGGACCTGCGCAGGCTTCTCGAAGAACGTGGTTGCTGATGAGAGTGATTACGCCTTGCGTTCCCTACGATCCCAGTGAGACCGTGCAATCCTATGCCTCACGCCTATCCTTCTTCCACACTGGGCAGGGTTCGGCGCGCCTGCTTCAGGATTGCGGCGTGAGCCTTCCTGGTTTCGCTGCCGGGCATCCGGAGGAACTGACCACCTTCGCCACTGCCGTAGGCGAGCAGATTGGCCTTTTGCAGAAAGGGAGCGTCCGCGCACTTTCCTCTCACAATACTTTCCGCGGGGAAGACTTCTCGAGGAGCGTCTTGTCATCCCAGGTGCGGCAGTTCTGCCCGCAGTGCCTGCGCGAGGATGGGCCGCCGGTCGAATGGAGGCACAGGATCATCTGGTGTTTCCTGCCGGTCCCTGTTTGCCGGCGACACCACACTTCCTTGGTAGAAGTCCAGCAGGAGAAGCTTTCGTCGATCCAGGACGCGGTCACGAGTGCCGGTGGGCTTGATGCAGCCGACGCGTCGACATGTTCCGTCGTGGTTGGACGACACGCGTCTTGGCTTCACGGACGCCTGATGTCCTCGTCCTGGTCCGAATGGTTGGATGGCCAGAGCATCGAGCAGGTCCTGAATGCCGCCGAGATGCTCGGGGCGATCCTCGTGCACGGGCATAGTGTCCGTCTGGGTCAGCTTCGCCGGCTGGAGCGGAACACTGCGCTGGAACGAGGTTTCGGGGTCTATGAGCAAGGGGCCGAAGCGGTCTATGCGGCTCTTGGTGAGATCCGGGATGCCGCTTCGGCCACTGCCGTTCATGCCGGCCCTTTGGCGATCTATGGATCCTTATACGATTGGCTGGATCGTCGGTCGCAGCTGATCGATCCCGGGCCGGTTCGAGACATCCTGCGTAATCACATCCTGAACCACGATGCCTATGCGCCAGGGGAAAGGTTGCTGGGCAAGCCGGTAACCGAGAGGCGCTTGCATTCGGTGATCAGTCTCTCGACTACCCTGAAGGTCAACCGGCGGCGCATGTCCCGTCTGTTGCAGAAGCTGGGCCTGGTGCCCCCGGGGGCTACGGACGGTGAAACCGGTCGTCTTGTCTTCCCTGTAGAGGAGGTGGAGCAGCTTATCCGCGATTACGAGACCGCAGTCCCGCTCGCCCATTTGTCAGACTACATCGGGTGCAGTCACAGCCAGGCGCTTTCCTTGTATCGGGCCGGGATCTTGTCGCCTCTTATCCCTGCCAACGCCCCGGGCGCCGTGCGACGAATAATATTCGCACGTCGCATTCTGGATAAACTGCTTGAACGCATCGCCGAGCTGCCGCTCCCTGACGATACCTTGCACGAGGATGTGCTTTCCATCGCGGCGACCTGCCAACGTCATGGCGGTCGAACCGATGAGTTGACGAAGGCGGTTCTTGAGGGAAAAGTTGTGGCCTTCCGTGTCCGCGGAGATGTCCGTCTCCATGCTGTTCGGGTCAGCACTTCCAGCCTTCTTGCTGCGCGGAAGCAGGGAGCGAAATAAAGCGGCCTCTCTTAGGGTCAGGACCCATTAATCGGGTTGCGACCACCTTGCCGGCGTGATTCATGCTCCCGAACTGATGGGGGCATGATGAGCAATCTTTTCTGGCTGAGCGATGAGCAGATGGCGCGGTTGCGGCCGTTC
>NZ_CAMZMW010000033.1:0-6886 GCF_947311865.1 Paracoccus sp. PARArs4
CCCCCGGCGCGCAAGCGCGCCCGGACTGTGCATTTTTTGCCTGCCTTTTAGATCATAAGAAGGCAAAAAAATAAGTTGTTGTTTTATAAAGCAATTTTAGGTGGGGTTAGGACACACTCTGTCCTAACCCTAGGACACGCTGTGCCCTAGGGTTAGCTTTTTTCTTGCATCTTCTGTCCAAAAAATTACACCTGTAATGTATTTTTTTGGACATTCACCGACGGCTTTCCGTCTTTGTGTGTCCTACCCTTAGGACAGAGCCTGACCTATGCCCAATGACAACCAGCCAAGCCCACTGCCTGCAAAAAAACAGCGCGGAACATGGGTCCAAACCGAACGCGCCGCTCATGAAGCATGGGCAATGTTTCTCGGGCTGCCAGGATCTCTGAATGCCTCCCGGGTGCTCCATCTGCTGATCGCCCGTGTCGAGGAGCACAACGCTGTAGTTATGTCGCAGAAGACCATGGCAGGCCTGTTAGGCATCGATATGCGGACAGTGCGGCGTGCCGTGGCTATGCTCAAAGAGCACCGCTGGATTGAAACCCGACAGATTGGGGATCGAGGCACGGTCAATGCTTATATCATCAATGATCGTGTTGCATGGAGCGGCCCGCGTGAAGGCATTAGGTATAGCCTGTTCACGGCCAATGTTGTCATCTCAGATGCTGAGCAACCCGATAGCGATGTTTTGGATCACCCAGAACCGCTGCGGAGGCTTCCAAGCCTTTATCCTGACGAGCAACAACTTCCTTCAGGCACCGGTTTGCCGCCTGAATCGCAGCCATCGTTTGAGGGAATGGAACTTGACCTGCCAGCAACGGTCAAAAGAAATGCACCCTGATGGAAAGCGTCTGCAACAAATTGCGAAACAGGTGTATGACCGGATCATGCAACACCATGAAATACCCTGATACGCCATGAAGTATACAGCAGGTCAAGCAGCTAAAGCAGTAGGTGTCTCGAAGGCAACGATCACCCGAGCGCTGCAAAACGGAAAAATTTCAGGGTCAAAAGATGACAGTGGGGCGTGGAACATCGACCCTGCTGAGTTGCACCGAGTATTCCCAGCCGTTGCACATGAACCACCTGCACCCCACACCATGAAACAATCCGCACCACCTGATAAACCCAATGAAACAGAGACGTTGGAGCTTGAAAATCAGATGCTGCGTGAGGCGCTAAGCGAGGCCCGGCAGGAACGGGACAGATGGCACCAGATTGCAGAGCGCCTCTCTCTTGCCCCCCCCACCGCTGCACCAAACCTCTCTGTATCCGGGAGAGGCTTCTGGTCTCGGCTACTTGGAAAAGCTAATTGAGCTTGGCCTACCTATCGGGCGACCCTTTATGAGATTACTATGACTTAGTGCTTTTAATCCAATCTGTTAGCGGGACTAAGTCATGCGCCCAGAAAAGAACAAGCCCGCGTTCTTGTGCTTCACGCAGGTTGTGCAGCTTATAGACCCCGCTCAGAACAGCGCTTGGCACCACCTGCCGCAACCCAAAGTCAGTTTTCCAGCTCGTCGCCTTCACTGCAGCATCGTTGTTCAGTCGTTTGACTGAATTGGTCGAGGAGTTTGATACCTTACACTCTATGGGCATCACTCGGTCGTCCCAAAGACGGACAATAATGTCTCCCTTACGGGTTCCTAAAAGGCTTTCGCCGCAAAATTCCCCCGGTGCCGGGGCGTGAGAAATTGTTCGGATCGCGCGCGAAGCAACTTCGATGAAGCCCAAATCTCTGAGCGCGACCTTGACCAGTTCCTCCTGTTGATTTTTGCCTAGCGTCCGTCGCCGGGTTTGGGTTCGGCTAACGGCCATCAATGCGGCCGAGGCGAGAATGGCGGCATTGCGCTCCGCCTCAGTCGGCTCACGGCCTTCCACAACCCACGCAAACCGGCGTCGATCAAGGACTTGCCGCACCACGCCGATTAACCGCAGTACAAGGTCAGGCGTCTGTTCTAGCGTGCTCCGCGTGAGCGATCGAGCGTCGGCAAGTACTTTCAGGTCATCCTCGGAGATTGGCGGCCCCGCCAAATAGCGGAAAGCTTCCAAAAGGCGGGGATCGCTCAGGACATCAAGCGCTGCTGTTTCCAATTCGGTTAGATCAACAGTCGCTTCCAACACCACTTCAATGTGACCTTGGTACTCGTCAAAAGCTTCTAAATAGTCCTCAAGCGGCTCTTCAAGGCGCTCCTTCGAAAAGGCGGCAATGGCCTTGCTGCGGGCGGATTCGAGTTGGTCGTCGGTCCAAACTGGCGGTTCAATCAAGAGGTCACTCCGGCAGCCAAAAGAGCCGGCCCTGGCACAATCAGCCTTTCCATTTCTCTTGGTTCAAACTTCGTCAGTCCCCCAGCATAGGTGCGTCCGGACTTTTGGGAAATATTCGATTGCAAGAACGCCACTAGTCTCTCTTGAACAGCTTCGCCCAGATGCTCACGAGGATAGAGACCGTGGGCAATATTTATGTGCCGCGCGTCAGCCTTGTTCAGAATAAAGCCTGGGGGCCGGCGGGCCATGTATGTCGAGATGATCGGAGCAGCAGCTCGCAAACCCACAGCCCACCAAGCCTTGCGATTTCTGGCTACATAGCCGGTGTTCGCCCCCATGGCCTTCGCAACCTTCAAAAACTTCTCGACTATCTTGCGCGCCGGTGTGTCCAGCTCATCAAGATCGGTAGGTAGGTCGATGACGCGGCGGAGCCTTTGAGAATCCGACAGTAGCCCGTCAGCTTCTAGGACCTCCCGCGCCCGTGTGATCGTCGGGAACAGGACAGTTTCGGGCAGACCAAGGCTGTGCGTCCCGGCGATCCAGACACCGTTAGCCCCTGTTACCGCGCCTCGATGGACGCGGCATAGTTCGCCCAACTCTACGTAACCCTCGGGCGGCTTCTCGGAACTGCGGGTTAGGTGCGACCAGCGGCTTTCTGCCGCAAGCCGCTCGCGATGCACCCGCCGCCCCCTCCCTAACTCGTTCAAAGACGCCAAATCCTCGATCCTTCGGAAATATACCGAAGCAGGTTTGGCTCCAATTTCGAACGTACTGATAGCGGCAGTGGCTGCCGCATCTGGGAACGGCTGCGCGGTCGGCTCGATAACTGTTATGCTCTTCCCGCCGAGGCGACCCAACATTAGTGATCGAACCAATGCACCGTAGTTCACATCCAGCCATTCCGATGCAGTGATGAAGGCTCCAAAGTCCTTAGGTTTCGCGCTGCTGGCCGTTGCGAGGAAGAAGTGGACATGAAGTCCCGCAAGCTTACTCGCTGGCAGCTTTAGCTTCGCGGCCTCGACCGCCAACCATTCTTTCCACGGGGCTGCAATCTGGTGATGCCGCACATAGGGCGGATTGCCAATGTAAAGGGTACTGCCATCAACTTGCTCATGGAACCGACGATAATCGCCTAGGATGATCCTGGCGCGCGCCCCGTAGCCACTGACAGCAAGGTTAGCCCGAGCCATCAGCGCCGCAAGCGGATCAACGTCGATCCCAATCAGCTCTGCCTTTGGAAATTTCTCTCCAGCACGGATCAAGAATCGTGCTGATCCAACGCCGGGATCAACAACCCGACAAGGAGTCCGAGTGTTAGCAGCCCAATCGACCATCGTCTGTACGATAGGCGCGGGCGTATAGGTCGCCCCATTTTCCCGGCGTACGTTTGGGGACCGCAAGGCTGAAAAGGCATCCCCCAAAGGATCTTCTGCCGCCATGATACGGCTGCGTAGATCGGCAACGATGCGGGGATCAACTGACAAGTCAGCAGCAGACTTGGCTAGAGCGATCTCAGCCCCCGATAGGGGGCCACCCACCCCTGCGGCGCCAAGCGCCAATGTCATAGCAACAAGGTCAGCCTCGCTGCTGAATAAGCTCAAGGGCAACTTCATGATGCAGACTTCATCGGAAGGCTGCGTCTTTTGTGAAAGGGCAGGACGTGAATTTTCTTCTCTTTCTTACGGGCCTTGGCAATGTCGTAGCTGCTCTGCATGCGCATGAGCGTGTCCATGGCAGTTCCAAACGCCTTTTCGATCCGCAAAGCCATTTCCGGCGACAGACTAGCTCTGCAGTTTAGAAGTTTGGACAATGCGGAACGAGTCACACCCAAAGCTTGCGCCGCCTCTGTAACCGACAGGCCAAGCGGTTGGATTACCTCTGACCAGACGAAGCGGCCTGGATGTGCAGGAGCAGAAATCTCTTTCCCATCTTCCATACTTACCTTCTTCCCCTCCCAGAAATTGCATCGTAGCACCGTGCACTGTAGCGCTACAGAATACAACCTTTGTTCTTCTTATGTTCTGAATCCAAGCATTCCCTATGCGCATCAATGAACACAGACAAAGCGTCGAGCATTAGAGTCCGTGTCCCTCGCCCCTGTCGTGCTCATGGTCACGGCGCTCTCGTTCCTGCACCCTCTCCTGCGCTTCACGTTCAGCAACCTCACGCTGTGCCTGCTGCCGTTGTTCGGACTCTATGTCCCGCGCCAGCGCCTCGGAGGCTGATGCCGCACCGGGCGCCGCCGCGGCAAAGAACTCATCCCAGGTATTGGGCGTAACCTGTTGCACGGTACTGCGCACCTGTTCCGCGGCGCGTTCCAGCCAGGAACGCGCCCGCTCGGCCAGCTCCTGCGCCACACGGGCCACCTCGACGGCCTGTGCCTTCACCTCTCGCCAGACCTGAACGGCCGCAACCTCGATGCCGCGCTCCTTGAGCTGCCACGCCCCTGCGGAAAGCTGCGGTAGCGGCTCACGGTCCAGCGCGACGGCCCGCACGGTCTCACGCAGCTCCTCGGCCTCGTCGCCACGCTCCCGCGCCTCGGCGGCCAGCTCAAGAGCCTCGTCCCGCTGCGCTTCCAGGGTGCGGTGGTCGATGCGCTCCTCGATGCCGGCGCGTTCGAGGGCGAGATTGGCATCCCGCGCCCATGCCTTCCGCCAGTCTTCGAGAAGCTCGACCTTGTTCCAGTCACGGTTCTTGGTGGTGAAACCTTCGGGGTCGATTTCGCGGGTGGTGAGCAGGATATGGGCGTGGTGGTTGCGATCATCACCGTCGCGCCCCGGCGCGTGCAGGGCGATATCCGCGACCATACCGCGATCCACGAACTGTTCCTGGGCAAAGTCGCGGACCAGCTCGATCCGCTGCGCATGGGTCAGCTCGGCAGGCAGGGCTACGCGCACCTCGCGGGCAACCTGGCTGTTCTTGCGCGTCTCGGCTTCCTCGACCCGGTTCCAAAGCTCGGATCGGTCGGAGACCCAATCCGGCGCGTGGTCCGGGGCGAGGATCTCGGTGTAATCGACGCCGCCGCGCTTGGCGTAATCGAAGACAAGGCCGGTGCGACGGTCTTCGATGCGCTCCGCCACGCGATAGGCGATAGCCGCCGTGGCGCTGCGGCCCTGGCTGCGGGAAATCATCGAGGCTCGAAGATGGTAGATCGCCATGTCAGCGCCGCACTTCGCTAAGGGTTCAAGGGAAACGCGAGTGTTCCCTTGCCCACACAAACGCGCAGCGTTTGTATAAGTGGGCACTTCGTGTCTTGCACCCTATCCTCTCTGCGGCCAGACTTGCAACCATTGAGAGAAGTCAGGATTTTAAAATGGCACGCAGCATTGATCAGCAGATTGCCGAGGCGCAGGCGAAGCTGAACCGTCTCAAGAGCAGACAGAAAGCCGCCGATACCAGGCGCAAGATCATCGTCGGGGCGGTTGTCACGACCGAGGCTCTGAAAGACCCCAAGATCGCACGGTGGATGGCAGGCACCCTGCGCAAGAACATCACCCGCGAGGTCGATCAGAAAGAGATAGCCGGGCTGCTGGTCGAGTTGGACGCGAAGGCGGGCACCGCATGAGCGCCAACGCCAAATCCCCCGGTGAGCTGATCGCCGATCTGACCGACCAAGTGCGGCTCCTGCGCCAGGACGTGGGCAACATCACCGCTACCACGACCACCAAAGCCGAGGCCGCAAGGCTCATGGCCTCGGTGCAGAAAGCTGCCGAGGAGGCATTCGAGCATGCTCAGGAGGTCATAGACGCCTCGGCGCATCTGGGCAGGCGCATGCATCAAGACAGCGCCAGCGCCGCTCAGGTGGCCGCTGAGAGGGCGATCAAGGGATTGGAACACGAGATCCAGACCGCTGCCAACCGCATGCGTCTGGAAGCCATTAAAGGCCGCCAACAGGCTTTGTACGGCTTCGGAGGGGGTTTGGCTGTCTTTGGAGGAATGATCGCTCTGGGGGCCGTTCTGGGCGTCCTGGCGTTTTCTCTGATCCAAGGACGCGGTGATGCCCACTCTTTTGGCCGCAATCCAGGCCTTTTCTGCACTACGGCTGGAGGTGAGCGCGGTACCACGCCAAGCGACGAGGAAAGCTATTGCGTCTTCTGGCTTGACCGCTAGTTGGACCTTCTCGGTTCAGCTTGTCAGATGCACAACCCCGGCGCGAAAAATCGCGTCGGGGCTTGCCGCCTCATAAGACCCGTTACAGCCCGAAACCCCGCCTCCCGGTTGAACAGCAGCGCTCCTAAGAGCCGCGAGGAGCCTCTCTGACGGACCTTGGTCCTCCTCCTGTCGGCTTGCACCGCAGGGTCGTCCAGCGCGCTCCGGGCCGCTAGCACCGCCTTTTCTCAGCCTGAAGATCCTAAAATCTGCGTCCATGCGCTGCGGGTCGGGATTTCCAGACGTATGCGCCTTTCCCTCCCCCGGACCCCCACCCGCCACGCGCGCATTCGCACGCGTAGTCGTCCACTCGGCCCACAAGGGGCCTCGCGTCCGACGGCATTCAAAAACTACACAGCCCGTCCGTTCGGCGGGGGGTCGCCAGCTACCTAGCGGGCGCTCCCCCCCGGCGCGCAAGCGCGCCCGGACTGTGCATTTTTTGCCTGCCTTTTAGATCATAAGAAGGCAA
>NZ_CAMZMW010000034.1:0-5775 GCF_947311865.1 Paracoccus sp. PARArs4
GAACGGCCGCAACCGCGCCATCTGCTCATCGCTCAGCCAGAAAAGATTGCTCATCATGCCCCCATCAGTTCGGGAGCATGAATCACGCCGGCAAGGTGGTCGCAACCCGATTAATGGGTCCTGACCCTAGCCCGGCCTACCGAGGTCTTGGCGATTTGCTTCCTGCTTGGCCGTGTCGGCAAGGCGCTCGGCAGTACTTTCGACATATTCGCGGGCAGACTTCGCCGCGGAATGATCGCCGGGCGTACCTTCGTCCACGGCGTCGCGGGTTTCCTCAGCGATATCCGCAGCCTCGGATTTGACCGCGGCATAGACGGCCTTCGTCTTCTCGGTTTCCTCGTTGAGAATGCGCTCGGCTTCCTCGATCAGCTGATCGCTGTGCTGTCCAAGATATTCGTCCTCGTACCGGGTGCGCGGCAGGCTGCCTGCAAGCGCAGCGCCGACGGCCACGGCCA
The DNA here is from genome assembly GCF_947311865.1 of Paracoccus sp. PARArs4. NCBI lineage: Bacteria > Pseudomonadati > Pseudomonadota > Alphaproteobacteria > Rhodobacterales > Paracoccaceae > Paracoccus > Paracoccus sp. PARArs4. Next base: position 456 of record NZ_CAMZMW010000034.1, read on the forward strand.
GGGCTCCGAAGATCAGCGGCTGCTGGTCATAGTAGTTCGATATCTCGTTCCCACCACGTCGTACATGGTCGCTGACCGACTGCTGAGCTGCCAAGGCACGTTCACGGGCCGCAATCACCCGTTCACGTGCCTCGTTCGACAGATGCTCGGTCCCCTTCGCCAAACGCTCTCGAGTGTCGGCAAGACTGTCGCGCCCCTGATCCAGCAGCCCGGAAGCGCGGTCCCGCACGGCGCCGGCATGGTCCGCGATCTTGTCGCGGCCGGCGACGATACCATCCTTCGCGCTGCCCACATGCTCGAACAGCTTGTCCTTGCCGGATGCAAGGCCGTCCTTCGCACGGGACAAGCGGCCGGGTTCGTTGCTATCGTGGCCCGTGATGGGCGAGGACTGCGCCCAGGACGGATAGGCCGGACGTTGCGTCAGCGTGGCATCGGAGGGCACGTTGCCGACAGGCGTAGTGCCCGTCGAGGCATGACCTACAGCCGGCGCGGCGGCCTGCTGCGCGCGGTTCTGACCAAAGATCAGCCAGCTGAGGCCCACGCCCGTCAGTGCCAGCGCCAAGGGGTTCTGCTTGACGGATTCGCTGACCGATCGCGTGATCTCGCCGCCATGCTGACGGAAGTGATCGCTGACCTCGCGGATCAGGTGATCGGGCGACAGACGGTTCGTCAGCTCGCTCAGCGTCTGGTTCATCTCCTTGCGCTCGGTCTCGATCTCGCGCTGGATTTGGGCAGAGGATTGGTCGTTCATTTGTAGGCCTCCTTGACGCTTTCGACATCGCGACGCAGGCTTTGCGTGGTTTTGGAAGGAACGAGATTGCGTGCCTGGAGCGCGTTTTTGCCGCGCATGATCAGAACGACAGCGATGATCCCGAAGACGATGGTCACGATCAGCGACGACCAGCCTGCGCCAAGGTCAGTCGCCTCTGCGATCCAGCCCACAAGCGCGGCGCTGAAGGTGTTGAGTGCGACGATCGCGAAGACCAGTGCCACGGCCATCGCGATGATGCCGCCAAGCGCGCTGTTCAGCTTCTCGCCCATCTCGGTGCGGGCCAGATCGACCTCTTTGCGAAGCAGGCTCGAGACGTGATCCATCAGCTCGGCAATCAGGTTGCCGGTTCCGGTTTTCCGTTCATCTGACATCAGAATTCCTCCTTCGATGCGATGGTCACGGTATCCGAAGGATTGGTGACAGTGTTGACGGCGGGCGATGCGGGCATTCCTGCAGCGGGGGTCGGTGCTGCGGGCGATGGCGTGGCGGGGTAGGCGGCCCCTGCATTGCCGGTCGTGCCGTGATCGGGGCTTGCGGATGCCTTGGCAAAGCGGGTGGCCGCGAAACCAAGCAGCGCCGCACCGCCGAGGAAGGCGGCCGGGTTGCGGCGTGCAAGGCCGTTCACGTCGTTCAGCATCTGCCCCAGATCCTTGTTGCGGATCATGTCCGACAGATCGGCCAGCGCTTCGGCGGCCTGCCCGAAGGTCCGTTCCTGGGCCGAACCCGCGCGGCTCTTGTCGGCCGCGCTGCGCAATGCGGCCGAGATGTCCTGCACCTCGGAGGCGGCGCCTTCCTTGGCCTGTTCCGTATGCTGCGCCGCGCCTTCGGAAAGGCGGCCATAAGCCTCTTTTCCGACCTCGCGTGCAGTATCGCCCAGATGCTCGGCTTCGCGCTTCAATTCCTGGGTATCGGTGCTTTTGGTCGTTCCAGCATTAGGCGCATCCGTGAATTGCGCATTTTCCGTGATATTCGGATCATGGGTCATAATCGAAACTCCCTTGAATTACACTGTGACGCCCGGTGGCACGTCGCGTGTTGCACATTTCAACTGATCGGGTTTGCGTCAGTTCCTGACGTTTCACATTGGTTTATCGCCGATCGGCCATTATCTGCCATTCAACGCCCGAAACGGTCGTTGGCGGGGCGCGGCTTGCGGATCGCACGCAGCGCCAGAAGGCCCAGGACCCCGGCCACAAGCGACGGTTTTCGCGATACGACGCCGTCATCCCTGCGCCCTGCAGCCTGTCTGTCGCCGGTGGTATCCTCGGGCAGGTCGGGATCGGTATCGGCCTTGACCGCGCCGCGCTGACCCTGCGGAAGGGGCTGCCCGGTGGTCGTGTCCAGCCGGGTCTGATGCTCCATCTCGGAGTTCAGTTCGGCCCCTGCCAGTACGATATAGGCCGAGATCCACAGCCAGGTCAGAAGGATGATCACCCCGCCGATCGTGCCATAGGTCTCGTTATAGCTGCCGAAGTTCTGCGCATAGATCGAGAACCCGACCGTGCCCGCCAGCCACAGGATCGTGGCGACAATCGCGCCGGGGCTGACCCAACGCCATTTCGGATCCTCTCGCGACGGGCCGAACCGATAGACGACGGCCAGTCCGAACATCGTCAGCGCGGCCAGAACAGGCCATTGCGCCCAGGAAATGATGGTCTCGACGATACCGGGCAGGGGCAGGACATCCAGAAAGACGGGGACGACCAGGATGGCGCCCATCGAAACGAGGATGCCGAAGATCAGGAACAGGGTCAGCGCGCCGCCCATCGCATAGAGCGCTACGACACCGCGCGTCTCCTCCTCGTCATAGGCGACGTTCATGCCCTCCATCAGGGTCAGCATCCCCTTGGTCGCGCCATAGAAGGCGACGGCGATGCCGAACAGCGCAGCGATGCCGGTCGCGGTTTCGTCCCCGCCGGTGACGGCGGTGATCTGGTCCTGGATGATCGAGGCCGCGCTTTCGGGCAGGATGGTCACCAGCGAATCCAGCTGTCCGGCGACATCGGCGGGATCGAGGAAGAACCCCGCGATCGAGATCACCGCTGCGATGGCTGGGAAGATCGCCAGAAGCCCGAAGAACGCGACGCCGGCCGATACGACCGACACGTGGTCGCTGCTGATCTCGTTCTTGACCCTCTTCAGGATGTCCCACCACCCTTTCGCAGGAATCTCGGTCGGGGCCTCGGCCCTGCGGCCGCGGTGCTGCTTGCGGGGCATTTGCAAATCTCCTGTGCTGTCGAATGCCCAACGCAATCGAGGGGATTTGGTCGCACAGGAATTTAATTGGATGGCCATCCGGTGCGATCGTCGCGCCGAACTGTTCCGTGCAGATCTTTAACATTTTTTATTCAGGTCGATTTGGCTCAGCAATAAGCGCGTTATTCACGCCCTCGGGTCGAAGGGATCCGGTCCCGGCGATGATTGCCGCGGGAACTGTGGACGAATGGGGGCAATTGGAGGGGCGTGTTCCGAAGGGCGCAAAGACAGATCACGAGGAGAGCGACACCATGAAGATCCTGACCCGCAACCTGCTTCTGGGCACCGCAATCACCCTGCCACTGGGCGGAGCTGCCTTGGCGCAATCGCTGGTGGACATCAACGAACAACAGCTGGAAGGCAAGAGCCAGGAATGCCGCATGCTGGCCGACGCCTATCGCGATGCCGACGATCCGACCGTGATCCCGCAGACCGAGGTCGTCGCGGCGATCAACCGGGACATGGTTCAGGAATGCACTACGCTGGAAGAACGTCTGACGCAGGGGGCGTCCGATGACGTCACCGAACAGGCCGAAGAAGAGAAAACAGCCAAGGCCAGCGACCGCGTCGATCTGTCTGAGGATGCAACCATCGAGGGCCAGGCCGAAGTGACCGTGCCAGATCCGGATGTGGACGTACAGGTTCCCGCGCCCGCCGTTACCGTGACCGAACAGCAGCCCGAAATCAGCGTGACGCGCAATGCCGCCGATATCCAGGTCAGCCAGAAGCAGCCCACCGTCGCCGTTGAGATCCCCGAGATCATCGCGCGCGTCGACAATCCGGCACCCGACATCTACATCCTGAACCCCGATCCCGATGTCAGCGTCGCCGCCGCCGACCCCGAGGTTCAGGTCGAACAGGGCGAGCCTGAAATCAGCGTCACGCAGGCCGATCCTGAATTGAATGTCGATCTGGGCGTCGATGCGGACGGCAACCCCGTACCGCAGGATCAGGCCCGCGACACGACCGAGATCGATGACGGTTCGGTGCAGAACGCCAACGGCGATACCGAGATTGCGACCCCGGAACCGCAGGTCGAGATCGTTCACGCCGAGGGTGAGCCGAACGTCTCGGTCGAGCAGAGCGATCCCGACGTGGCGTTCGAAGGCGCCGAGCCGCAGGTGTCCGTGTCGATGGCCAAGCAGCCCACGGTCGAGGTGCAGCAGACCGGGCAGCCGAATGTCGTGATCGAGACCCCCGAGGAACGCCAGCAGCGTCTGGCCGCCCAGGAGGGTCGACAGACCAATGCGCAAGAGGTCGAGGAGCAGGCACAAACTCAGGGCCGCGAAATGTCCGTGGCAGAGCTGAGCGACATGGAGGTCGTCACCGCCGACGGCGAGGATCTGGGCAATCCCGAGGCATTCGTCGATCTGAACGGTAAGCCGAACCTCGTCCTCAGCAGTGGTGGCTTCCTCGGCCTTGGCGGCAAGGAGATCCCGGTGCCGATGTCCCGTGTCACCGTCAATGAAGAGCGTTTGGTGGTCGACAGCATGACCGAGGATGATGTCGAAGCTGCAAACGATTTCGAGTATGACAGCGACGCCGTTCTGCCCGACGACCGGATGATCAACCTGAGCTGAGGCACAGAGGGCTGCGTCATACCTTCCCGATGCCCCCCGGTCGCCTCGGCGCCGGGGGGAATTTTCATTTGTAACCGGTTCAGATGGAGGCCTGAGGCTACGAAGAGGCTACCGCGCTTCCGCCTCATGACAAAGGCGGCATGCTGAAGTCTTCTATACCGACCGTCTAGGCATGATGCAGCTTTCATGTGAATGAGATCGGTGCTGCTAAAGCCGCCACATTGCGGTATGCGCTTGGCGAACGTGCATTCGCATTAAGAACTGTGGAGCGCTTTGATGGAATATGAGCCGTCTGGCAGCAGGACAGATCGCTTCGCGTCATGTCGGCTCCCACGGTTTGAACTGCGTCTTCCATCAGGGGATTACCTCTTGAGCGGATTGGCACTAGCCGCTTGGCAGAATAGTGTTCGATCCGGCTTGTTATGGCGAACAGCGCGATAGGGCGTAATCGCCGATCGAAATGGCATTCAGCTTCTTGGCTGTTCAACTTTTCCTGAGAAGACACGTCCTTTCGAAGGGTTTCCGACCTACGAACGCCAATCGGCCGGACGGTCGCCATCCATTTTCACTACGTAGGTTTAAGCCCGCGGAATGCGCGCTGGCGCAGATCGCATAGCGCTTGACGATGGTCGGCTTAGGCTCCAGACTCGTTAATTTTCAAAGCCAGAAGATGACAGTTGCGGCGAGAGCGACGGCGGACAGAAAGACCCTC
>NZ_CAMZMW010000035.1:0-2500 GCF_947311865.1 Paracoccus sp. PARArs4
TTTTGGTTGCGGGGGCAGGATTTGAACCTGCGACCTTCAGGTTATGAGCCTGACGAGCTACCGGGCTGCTCTACCCCGCGCCAAGTTTGTCCTGATCGGTTGTTTTCATCGTTCAGAGAGATTGTCGTCTCTTTCCAGGTCTGGCGGTGACCTACTCTCCCACGTCTTTTGACGCAGTACCATTGGCGCGACGGCACTTAACGGCCGAGTTCGGGATGGGATCGGGTGTTTTGCTCGTGCTAGGGCCACCAGACCGGGAAAGAGACGACCAGCGTTTGTTGTCCAAGGATGCTTTTGGAAGAAGTCTTGCTTCTTCCGGATCAAATCAAGCCAATCGAGCCATTAGTACCGGTCAACTGAATGCATTGCTGCACTTACATCTCCGGCCTATCGACGTGGTGGTCTTCCACGGCTCTCAAGGGATACCTTGTTTTGAGGGGGGCTTCACGCTTAGATGCCTTCAGCGTTTATCCTGTCCGTTCATAGCTACCCTGCACTGCCGTTGGCACGACAACAGGTCCACCAGTGGAACGTTCACCCCGGTCCTCTCGTACTAGGGGCAACTCCTCTCAAGTATCCAACACCCACGGCAGATAGGGACCGAACTGTCTCACGACGTTCTAAACCCAGCTCACGTACCTCTTTAAACGGCGAACAGCCGTACCCTTGGGACCTGCTCCAGCCCCAGGATGAGATGAGCCGACATCGAGGTGCCAAACGATGCCGTCGATATGGACTCTTGGGCATCATCAGCCTGTTATCCCCAGCGTACCTTTTATCCGTTGAGCGATGGCCCTTCCACTCGGGACCACCGGATCACTATGGCCGTCTTTCGACTCTGCTCGACTTGTCAGTCTTGCAGTCAGGCTGGCTTCTGCCATTGCACTCAACGAGCGATTTCCGACCGCTCTGAGCCAACCTTCGCGCGCCTCCGTTACTGTTTGGGAGGCGACCGCCCCAGTCAAACTACCCACCACGCAGGGTCCCGGACCCGGATAACGGGCCGCGGTTAGACATCAAGAGTGCGAAGGGCGGTATCTCAAGGATGGCTCCACCGGAACTGGCGTCCCGGTTTCAGCGCCTACCGCCTATCCTGCACATCGCAATCCTGATGCCAGTGCGAAGTTGTAGTAAAGGTGCATGGGGTCTTTCCGTCTAACCGCGGGAAGTCTGCATCTTCACAGACAATTCAATTTCGCTGAGTCCACGTTTGAGACAGCGGGGAAGTCGTTACGCCATTCGTGCAGGTCGGAACTTACCCGACAAGGAATTTCGCTACCTTAGGACCGTTATAGTTACGGCCGCCGTTTACCGGGGCTTCAATTCAATGCTTGCACATCTCCTTTTAACCTTCCGGCACCGGGCAGGCGTCAGACCCTATACGTCGTCTTGCGACTTCGCAGAGCCCTGTGTTTTTAGTAAACAGTCGCCACCCCCTGGTTTGTGCCCCCGGCCTCTACTTGCGTAAAAACCGGGCCTCCTTCTCGCGAACTTACGGAGGTATTTTGCCGAGTTCCTTAAACGTGGTTCTCTCAAGCGCCTTGGTATTCTCTACCAGTCCACCTGTGTCGGTTTCGGGTACGGTCTCATGGAGGGCTATTTCCAGGGACCGCTCAGCTGCCAGTTCAATCCGATAAGGACTGACAACCTCTGCGATCCGTCACCATCTCCTGGCCCAGGAATATTAACCTGGTTCCCATCGACTACGCCTTTCGGCCTCGCCTTAGGGGCCGGCTTACCCTGCTCAGATTAGCTTTAAGCAGGAACCCTTGGACTTTCGGCGACAGGGTCTCTCACCCTGTTTGTCGCTACTCATGTCAACATTCTCACTTCTGATCACTCCACCGGATGCCTTACGGCCCGGCTTCACAGTCAGAACAATGCCTCCGCTGATCCCGTAAGATCAGAAGAGGCAGCGTTCTATATCACAGAACGCTCCGCTACCGCGTGCACCGAAGTGCACACCCAAAGCTTCGGCTCGTGGCTTGAGCCCCGTTACATCTTCGCCGCAAGACCTCTTGATTAGACCAGTGAGCTGTTACGCTATCTTTAAAGGATGGCTGCTTCTAAGCCAACCTCCTGGTTGTTTTGGAAGTCTCACATGCTTTCCCACTTAGCCACGAATTGGGGGCCTTAGCTGTTGGTCAGGGTTGTTTCCCTCTCCACGACGGACGTTAGCACCCGCCGTGTGTCTCCCGGATAGTCCTTCTCGGTATTCGGAGTTTGCTTAGACTCAGTAAGGCTGTGGGCCCCCATCATCCATGCAGTGCTCTACCCCCGAGAGGATACGTCCGAGGCGCTACCTAAATAGCTTTCGCGGAGAACCAGCTATCTCCGAGTTTGATTGGCCTTTCACCCCTAGGCACAAGTCATCCCGACCTTTTTCAACAGGTGTGGGTTCGGACCTCCAGTACGTGTTACCGTACCTTCATCCTGCTCATGCCTAGATCACTCGGTTTCGGGTCTGATCCGTCTAACTAAGTCGCCCATTTAAGACTCG
>NZ_CAMZMW010000036.1:0-4776 GCF_947311865.1 Paracoccus sp. PARArs4
ACTTGTGCCCCACGGGTATCGGCAACAGAACCAGATTGGACCCGCGAAGAGCCACGAAAATTCTGGGATCCGTCTAGAAAATTATTGCGTGCGATACGTCGGTTTCAAGCATTGCAGAACAAATACGGCATCGCCGTATGGATTGCCCGGCAGTATTGGAAACGGGTTCATCAATTCTGGTGTCTAGTATCTCAGAATGAAATCCAACTTAGAACCAACATTGGGGGTGGGCTGCTATTGCCCCACCCCAATGGCATCGTTATTCATCCGGACGCAGTATTAGGCCCCAACTGCCTGATTTTCAATCAGGTTACTATTGGAATTGGCAAGGCGGGACCGGATGGCCGGCACACTCCTATTATTGGTGGTCATGTGGATATCGCGGCTGGAGCCCGCATCGTTGGTGGAATCAGAATTGGAAACCATGCGGTTATTGGCTTGAATGCAGTCGTAATCTCGGATGTGCCAGACGGTGGCGTAGCGGTAGGTGTTCCTGCAAGGGTGGTCCGAATTGCTCCTCCGTTTGACCAAGACCAACCATTGTAAAAGTGGCTCGTAGTGCATCCCGGCCCTATCTCTTTGCCGCAGCCATCCTCGCCCGCAGCGCCAGCGCGTTGCAGGTCATGCCGCAGTAGTAAGGTAGGGTTTTGGCCGTCCCCTTAGATGGCTGGCATATGAGCTGACAACCCGATGCGAGAGATCACGCCGGTTGTCATGAGAGGACCCATTTCCGGGACAGCGAGTGCCGCGAACCCCGTCATATAACCCCCACCGCCTTGACCCGATGATATGGCCAGTACTTCATCATCGGAGATGCACCATGTTCGACGACCTAGATCTGAGGCGCATCGCGGAACACGTCGCGCAGAGAGGTTTCCAGCTCGTGCAACAGCTGCGCGGGGGCACGCCGCAGGGGGGCAGATCCCGCCCACGGGGTCGCGGTGTCGCAGCCGATGCGGAAGTGCAGCACCTCGCCCGCCGCCCGCTTCGGGGATGCCCAGGCGATAGGCCCGAGGGGTGCCGTCGCGGGTCGAGATATCCCAATCGGTCGCCGGAATGAGGCGATCCCGGATCAGGAAGACAGCTTCCCCATCGACCAGGACAAGCACCCGCTCGGGCGGGAACGGCGCGGCACCGGTCCAATCGGCAAAGAGGGCAAGGCGGTCGGCAAAGCCTTCAGGCAAGCCGGTATCAATCGCGGAAATCGCGTTCATCGGTCTCTCCAATGTTGACTGTTGCGCCATGCATCCGGCGCAGCTACAAATAACTACAAACAGCCAAACACTGTCAACTACGGATAACTACAAATGGCGCAAAAAGGTGTGCCCGTCTCCTTCCGGCTCCTGCCCGAAGTGAAGGCGGCGCTAGAGGCGGCAGCAAAGGCGGATCATCGTTCCGTGTCGTCCATGCTGGATAAGCTGGTCACGGAATACCTGCGGGACAACGGGCACCTGCCCAATGGCTGAGACAGTGCAGGTCAACATCCGCGTCCCCGAGGAAGCCCGCGACGTGATCGGGCGGCTGGGCCAGCGTCTTCGCAAGGAACCCGACTTCCTCGACCAGCTCATTGCCCTGGTGGATGGCGATGCAGGCGGCGAATTGGTGACGCGGCTGGAACAGATCGAAGCGCGACTGGCCGCTTTGGAGGCTGGAAAGTGACTTGTCAGGGTTTCCACCCTATCGGACAGCGACTTTACAGGGGCAAATTGCCATGCCGATGATCAGCGTTTCGCAGGCTGCCAAGCAGTTCAAGGTTTCCAGGCCGACACTGCAAAAGGCGCTGAAAGACGGCACGATCACCGGGGAAAAGGTGAGTGCTGGCGGATCGACCAGCTGGCAAATTGACACGGCAGAGCTGGCCCGCGTCTATGAGATGCGCAAAGGCGGTGACAACATTGCACCCCGGCAAGACACCGTGGAAAGGCAGCGACTTGCCATGCCAAAAGAGGCGGATTTTTCCAGCCCTGCCAACCCTCTACAGGACGAAGTTGCCACGCTGCGCGAAAAGCTGGCCGACGCCGAACGCCGCGCAGCTGCCGAGGAAGCGAAAGCCGAAGAACGGGAACGCCTGGTCGAACTCTACAAGGATCAATTGAGCCGGGCGCAGGATCGGGAAGCTGCCCTGATGCGCCTGCTGCCTCCTCCAGATGCCGAACCTGTCCAAGAGCAACCGAACCGCAAAACCTTGTGGCAAAGGATCATCGGCGGACAACACAGACCACGAGGCACTAAATGAGTGCCGACCAGTTGCTGACTCTCATAGGGCTGGTGTATTGTCACGAATTAGGCGCGAGCCTGAAATGAGCGAAGCCCGCCCTGTTGGTAGCAGGAACGGGCTTCTAAATGGAAACTGCCTTCGCGGGGCGTCTCACTTGCTATGTCGGATATTAGAACGAACTGCTTTCTACGACAAGGGACGAATCCGCGAGGAAACCCGAAAGGAACACCCCATTGGGGATCTTCGCTGAGTATCAACCGCGCTACGCTGCGCACAACATCCCGACCTTCCCCATGCAGGGGAAGCTACCCGCTGTAAAACACTATGCCAGGTTCGGCCTCAAAGGGTCTGAGCAACTGGCCTTCAAGTTTCCAGAAGTCGATGCCTTGGCCTTCATGGCCGGGGGTCGAACAAAGATCACCGTTGTGGACATTGATAGTCCCGACGAAGACCTTCTGCGGGACACGCTAAAGCGACACGGGCAAACACCGATCATTGTCCGCTCTGGTTCCGGCAACTTCCAAGCCTGGTATCGCTTCAACGGCGAAGAGCGCAAAATTCGGCCTGATGCGTCCATCCCGGTTGATCTGCTCGGCAGCGGGGTAGTGGTCGCGCCTCCATCTAAAGGTAGCAAGGACACCTACCAATTCATCCGCGGCGGATTGGCTGACCTCGACCAGTTGCGTCCGGCTGCGAACATCATCAGCTTCCCAAAAGGGAAGATCGAGCGGCCCGAGTTGCAACGCGTTGCACCAGGCCAGAGAAACGTTGCTTTGCGGGATCACCTCCGCAACCAAGCCCGCTTCTGCGATGACCTCGATGCGCTGCTAGACGTTGCTCACACCTTTGTAGCTGATCGCCTAGATACAGCTTCAAAGCCATTCCCTGAGAGTGAAGTCGTTACTACGGCAAAGTCCGTTTGGAGTTGGACGCAAGACCGAATAGCGGCGGGCGAATACTATGTCGGAACCGGCCAGCGGCTGACGCTATCGTTTGAAACACTCGACAAAGTTCTGCCCCTCGGTGCAGATGCCACCGCTCTCTATCTCACCTTGCAACGACGCTCCAACCATCGGGGTGAGCTAATCGTGGCAAATGATATGCGGCTAACGATGCCGGACGGCGAGTGGACGCTAGTGCGGTTCCGGCGGGCGCGGGGCAACTTGATCGCAGCTGGCATCATCACCGAGACCAAGAAAGCATCAACTTGGCACGGCGCAACCCGGTATGTGTGGGGGTAAGGGTGAGCGAAATCGTTCACCTATACTAATAGATCACTCTCTCCCTTTGGGCTTGTCTGACCTCGGACGGCCCATTTTGCGCCAAGCGACTATCCGTCCAGGCTGCGTTTGATCAGGCCGGGTTCGGCTTTCTCGGCGTCACGAAGCTGGCGGGCCTCGTGGATGTCCTTGCGGGCAAGGCCAAGGTCCGAAGCGGTGGCCTTGGCGTTCCCTTGCGAAACGCCAGCGCCGGGACCGTCGCGACCTTTGGAAACCTCACCCCGATCCTGCGCGGCGTCGTATTCCTCAGCCAGCCGCATCTCAGCTGAGTTCTCAGCGAAAATCGCGCGGCGAGGGCAAACAGGCAGCAAATGCAGAGGGATGATCTATTAGTATAGGTGAGCGAAATCGACTCCCCTTCACACTGGCACGGATCGTCAGTTTTCCGGCGACCGGAAAAACAGGAAACCCGCGCGGCTGGCACGGGCTACACGGCGGCACTGATGGCAGCGCGTGAAAGCTGGATCAGCCGCGCGTCCAACATGGCCGAACTGACGGCAACCGTGCAAAGCTGCGTCAGCCTCTGGGAAGGCTGTCTGAGCCTGTCGGACGTGACAGGAACTGACATGCTCGACCGGCACGCAATGGCGCTCTGTGGCCGCTCTCTGGCGCTGCGTGGGGAACGCACCTTTTCCGACGACTTTCTGGCCTATGCGCATGGCACAGGGCTTTCGCTCGATTGGGTCTGGCTCAATGACGAACGCAGCTTGGTGATCGGGGCTTTCCATGCTGCCAAGGATGCCTGCCCCATGCTTGAACAGATCTCGGAGCTTTTCGACCAGCTGGACGACACGGAACAGCTGATCTTTCTGGCCGGGGCGCAGGGCTTGTCCAGCGGGGTCTTCGATGCTGGCGGCTTCACCGCTTGGACAGAGGAACGGGTGCGCCGTCATCGCGCCGGTGAGGCGCTGCGCGTGTCCGATCTGGCTTTGCCGAAAGCAGGCTAGATTCAACCGTGAGGGATGAAACAGGGGCGTAACGGGTCTTATGACTCTCGACCCGTGAGCAACCCACGCAGGTTCAGGTTGTAGGGCAGGCGGATGAGGCAGGAATCATTCCAAGGCTGCGGAGGACATCACTGTTGACAGACACAGTGAAGATGAAGCTTGCTTTCAAGATAGTTTTTTTGGTGAGGGAAATGGTAAACATTCAATTTAAAGTTGCAGCTCCTAGCAACGATGAAGCCTCTACTCTTAAGAGCACTTGTGCCCCACGGGTATCGGCAACAGAACCAGATTGGACCCGCGAAGAGCCACGAAAATTCTGGGATCCGTCTAG
>NZ_CAMZMW010000037.1:0-4707 GCF_947311865.1 Paracoccus sp. PARArs4
TGGCGCGGTTGACGGGGCTCGAACCCGCGACCCCCGGCGTGACAGGCCGGTACTCTAACCAACTGAGCTACAACCGCCCAACTCATCCCCCAGCCGTTCGCCTGCTGGGGTGAGGCGGGGTTTACGCACAGCTATCGTCGCCGTCAATAGCCCATGCGACATTTTTGAGAAGAAAACGCAGAAACTTTCAAATCGGCTTTCGAAACTCAGCAATCGCAGGGGGTTACGACATATCGGCCTGCGGGGATTCAGGGATCTCGGCCAGCCGGTCCGAGGGTTGCGCGATGAATGCGCGAACCTGGCCGTCGGGCTGCTGCTGGAATGCAAGCTTCGACAGGGGCAGCGTCGCCTTGCGTTCGCCAAGCCCCAAGAAACCGCCAAACCCGATGGTCGCCGTCCCCTCCGATGGGTTCAGCCGTTCGACATGCCCCACCTCGACATCGTCGGCCGAGATGACGGCCATCCCGTCGATCCCGGCGGCCATCGCCGCGCTCAGATCCACGAGCACGTTGTCCTGACGCAGCGCGACCGAGTTCACCTCGGACGTGGCGACAAGCGTTGCGGGGGCGTTCTCGAACGGGGCTTGCTGGGCGAAACCGATGCCTGCGGGCAGGATTGCAGTCAGGGCGACAAGAATGGGTCGAACGGTCATCACGTGGTCCTTCCGATGGGGGCGCCAAAGCTGGTGACGGGTCACAACCCCCTTGGCGCAGCTTTGTTCCCATACCCCCGCGGATGACTGATGCGCCCGCCGCAGACCGGTTCGGGGACATTGGTCGTCATCGGCCCCGAGATCGGCAACCCCTTCAGCACGCGCACCGCCAGCCACCCGAAGGCCTGCGCCTCGAGCATGTCGCCGTCCATGTCTACAGCCTCGACCGGCATCACCTTGGGCGCAAGCTTGGCGGACAGCGCCTGCATGATGGCGCGATTGTGCCGCCCGCCCCCGCAGACCAGGACCGAGCCAGGCGCTTCGGGCAGCCATTCCATCCCCGCCCGGACGGCGCTTGCCAGCGCATCGACCAGCGTCGCGGCGGCATCGGCATCGGACAGTGGCGCCACCGCAACCGACAGCGCGGCAAAGCGGTCTCGGTCCAGCGATTTCGGCGGCGGCCGCCGGAAGAAGGGATCGGCCAGAAAGTCGCGGACGATGGCCTCATTAACACAACCGGACAGCGCCAGAGCGCCGCCCTCGTCGCGCGACATGCGCAGGCGCGCGCGCAGAAGGTCGTTGATCGGCGCATTGGCCGGGCCCGTGTCGAAGGCAAGGCAGGCCCCCTCGGCCTCGGGGGCGGGCAGCCGCGTATCGACCCAGCTGATATTGCCGACCCCACCAAGGTTCAGGAAGGCGACCGGCCCGCGTTCCAGCAGCCCCTGCCCGACCGCCCAATCCGCGCAGGCCCAGTGAAAGAACGGTACCAGCGGCGCACCCTCGCCGCCGCGGCGCACGTCCTCGGTGCGGAAATCCCAGACGACGGAGCGGCCGGTCATCTGCGCAAGCCGTGCGCCGGACCCCGCCTGATGCGTGCCGCGCCCGCCCGGGTCATGCGCGAAGGTCTGCCCGTGATAGCCCAGAAGCTGCGCCTCGGGAAAATCGGCGGCCAGTTCTGCATGGGCAGCCTCGGACAGGGCGGCGCCATCGGCCACGCCCGGATCGCCATGCCATTTGCCCAGAAGCGAATGCAGCAGGCCGGATTCGTTGTCGCCATAGGCGCGGAACCCGCTGCGGCCAAAGCCCTCGATCCGGCGGCCATCCGTGCGGATCAGCGCCGCGTCCACCCCGTCGAGCGAGGTTCCCGACATCATTCCAAGGGCCGTGATCATCGCGCCTTCCCCTTTTATCGCCGCACCTGTATATCGCCCCGCAATAGAAGGATGAAGCCCATGACCTACCTGCCCAAATCCGACTTCCTGCGCATCATGTCCGAGCGTGGCTACCTGGCCGACTGCACGGATTACGAGGCGCTGGACAAGGCTTTGCTCCAGGGTCCGGTCACGGCCTATATCGGCTATGACGCGACGGCGGCCAGCCTGCATGTCGGCCACCTGCTGAACATCATGATGCTGCGCTGGTTCCAGAAGACCGGCAACAAGCCGATCACCCTGATGGGCGGCGGCACCACGAAGGTCGGCGATCCGTCCTTCCGGTCCGAGGAACGTCCGCTGCTGGACGATGCCGCGATCCAGTCGAATATCGACCGCCTTCAGAGCGTCTTCGCGCAGTACCTGCATTACGGCGATGACGGCGCGCTGATGCTGAACAATGCCGAATGGCTGGACGGCCTGAACTATCTGACCTTCCTGCGTGATATCGGACGGCATTTCAGCGTTAACCGCATGCTGTCCTTCGAATCGGTGAAATCGCGCCTGGACCGCGAACAGTCGCTGAGCTTCCTCGAATTCAACTACATGATCCTGCAGGCCTACGACTTCCTGGAGCTGAACCGCCGCTATGGCTGCCAGCTGCAGATGGGCGGCTCGGACCAGTGGGGCAACATCGTGAACGGGATCGACCTGACCCGCCGCGTGGACGACCGTACCATCTGGGGGCTGACCTCGCCGCTGCTGTCCACCTCGGACGGGCGCAAGATGGGCAAGTCGGCGGGCGGCGCGGTGTGGTTGTCCTCGGACATGCTGTCGCCCTATGAGTTCTGGCAGTTCTGGCGCAACGCGACCGATGCCGATGTGGGGCGTTTCCTCAAGCTCTATACCGAGCTGCCGGTCGATGAGTGCGAGCGTCTGGGCAAGCTGGAAGGGTCCGAGATCAACGAGGCCAAGGTCCTGCTGGCGAACGAGGTGACCACCCTGCTGCACGGCGCGGATGCCGCTGCCTCGGCGATGGAGACCGCGCGCAAGGTCTTCGAGGAAGGCGGGGCGGGCGGCGATCTGCAGGTCGCGACCCTGCCAGCCGACACGCAGGACGGGCTGAGCATCGTGCAGGCGCTGGTCCAGTCGGGCATCGTCGGCAGCGGCAAGGAGGCCAAGCGCCTGATCGCCGAAGGCGGGCTGCGCGCCGACAACGAGGCCGTGACCGATCCGCAGATGGCGCTGTCGCGCGACGCGATGGCGGCGGGGATCAAGATCTCGGTCGGGAAGAAGAAGCACCGGATGCTGAAACTGGCCTGAGCCAGACGCAAGGCTGCCATGCAACCGCCCTGACGTAGCGTCGGGGCGGTTTATCTTTGATCGGCGGGTCAATATATGCGCCGCCGTGGGAGGGATGGACCCGAACCCGGAGATTGAACGATGTCGAAAGACGACAAGACCACCAGCATCGCCGCACGCAAGCGCAGCCTGGAAGCCGACGCAGTGCTGGACCAGATGTACGGCTATTTCACGCGCGAGGACGAATCGCGCAAGGTCGTCAGCGAATTCGACGCGCAGAAGGCCGCCTGAGCCACCGCGTCGCACGCCGATCACGGGGCCCTGCGGGGCCCCTTCTCATGCAGCCTTGTCGACCGCGATCCGCGCCATCTGCAGGATCGCATCCCGGTCCGAGGCCACCGCGATGAAGCGCGCATTGTGGCAGAACCGCGCGCCCTTCACGCCCGAAGCCTGTTCCAGCGCCTCGTCGGTCAGGCCGGCCCATTCGGCTGGCAGATCGGCACGCAGTCCGAAGCCGTCATCGTCGACCCGGATCCCCGTAAGCGCCCAGTCGCCGCCATCGCGGGGATGGACGACGAACAACAGGTGATCCGCCCCCGACGCCACGATGGCCGAGCGATATGGCATGCCCATCGGCAATTCCAGCACGCGCCCCTGCCCCGCCTGCGCGATCGCCTGCCGCACGACGCCGTCCGCGCGCCTGCGCGACGCCTTGCGCGCGATGGCGGCCTCGACAAAGGCGCGGGCAATGACCAGCGCCCGATCGAAGGCGCGATCGTCGGCATCGGGCGCCGGGTCGTCGAAGACCGGCTTCAGGCTCTCGAGCAGCATGGGCAGCGTAAGCCCCGACAGCGGCCCCGCCACGGCAGGGCTGACCGCGCCATTGTCCAGAAGGTCGATGGGCAGCACGAAGTCCTGGTCGAAGGCGCGGTGGATCTCCTCGATATCGGCATCGGGCACGTCCAGCGCCCGCAGGTAGTCGCGTCCGAAATGCCGCCAGACCAGCCCGAACGAGCTGAACGGCTGCCCGTCGTCACGCAGCGGCGCATCCTTCTGGTGGTGATCGAATATCCCCCGCCCGGCGTCGTAATCGCGCCCGACATCGTAGATCACGCGCCCCTCGGCCGGGGTGATCCATTCCGACGCGCGGGTGCGCTTCAACTCGGCATCGGGATGCAGGCGTGTCAGCACGACCGAGGACAGAAGCTCGTCCGCGTGGAAGCCGCCGTTATGGGTCACGAGATATTGGATGGTCATCGGCGTCTTCCGTCAATTGGAACGACCGCCCGAGGGGGCGGCCATCATGGTGTGCGTCTGCTGGGCGGGCGGATCTTGTAGTCTCGAGCATAGTTGGTGCCGAAGGTAGCGATTTACACAGCAACTACAATGGTCATCAATGACCACCGATCAAAGGTTTTGCAGGCTCGGAGCAAAGATCTGTCCGCGCGCCAGTTCTGCTGACGAAAGAAAAGGGCCCGCATTCGCGAGCCCTTCGGCACAGGCATTCAAAAAGGCGCCGTAACTCTAGGCTCCAGACTCGTTAATTTTCAAAGCCAGAAGATGACAGTTGCGGCGAGAGCGACGGCGGACAGAAAGACCCTC
>NZ_CAMZMW010000038.1:0-4298 GCF_947311865.1 Paracoccus sp. PARArs4
AGACGCGCCTCGTGCGCAGGTTGTGGGGCGGGGGGCTTCCGAGTGAAACGGCCGGGGTCGAGACGGAAAAAGGACCGACCCCGGCCACACCATGCTCCGTGAGAACTGCACGGCAAGACTGGTTACAGGTGGTGACACACTCGCAAACAGGGAACCATGTGACCAAGCCGATGAACGACCACTCCCACCAAAAGTTTCGCAAGTCTTTGAAACAGAAAAAATTAAACAACCTATGGTTGTGGTCTGATCGCACATTCTCCTTACTTTAGAAGACGAAATGCCTGGGCGAGCTTTGCCTCTATCATTACCTGGATGCTTTTCTGGCGTTCCGCCTCGCGATAGCGGCGCATGATCTCGGCATGCTGTTCTGCGGGGGTCATGAAGTGCCCTCCTTCTGGCAATACGCCCAAGGTTTTTCTCGGTGGCTAGCCTATCTAGACAAAGAGCAAGAAGCGCGTGCTAGCGCCTCCTTGCCCTGTTCGAGGTTTTTTCGCATCTGCCAGCAGGTCATTCGCCGCTCAGCATACCATGCTCTGCAGCTTGCGCGCAGATCTGCGGATCTGGCGCGAAGTCTCGCAGCTGTGCATAACAGCTGCGACAGATGGGGTTCGGGGCTCATACGCGCATGTTAGCACGCTTCTCGCGGGTCATAAGGCTGATGTTTCTCAGCCAGAGGCTTTCCGCCGAAGAGGTATCTGCAACAGTCCCGTCCGCCTATAGTGTCGTTTTGCAACATGTGCGTCCATCTGTATTAGCGGTGTAAGCAAGGATTGTATTTCGGCGACACCGCGTTTCGGAGGGTTGCGCGCGCCCTTGGCGGGCCCGGATTCCGGATTTGGTCGCGTTCTGCCTCGGGAGAACCGATCCTCGATCGGCGTGCTGTTCCCGGTCGCGGAGGGCTTGGAAAGCGCCGCGTCAGATCTTCACATTCCGACCCGTTCCAGGCCCTGCAAAGGCAGGCGCTTTGGCAGGGCCGGAAGTGTAAAAAATTACATTCCCATTTCTTGCCAATCTTACAGCCTGCCGAAGCGCAGGCTTCCTTCCATGGCGCAGGGGCAGTCCACCCCGTCCAGTCGCACCAGGACCGGGCCGGCGGGATCAGGGGCTTGGGAAAGGGCGACGGGATGGATCCGAAGTACGAAACCGCAGGGCGCGGCTCTTGGGGCGCTCAGAGGCGCTGTGCGGCCCGCTCAGGGCTGGTTCGGGGTTTTCGGGGCAAGGTGTCCTGCGAAACCACCCAAGGCCGCCCCAGGGCCGAAAAAACGGGGATCCGCCGAGGGGCAGCCGTGATCCGCTGATGCGACGCCCGTGCCGGCTGCGCGCCACGCGGCGGTACCGAACGTAAAAAGGACCGCCGGCCCGTGAGCTTGGGCCGGCGGTCCGGGTGCCTCCCCGGTGCGTTGGCGTTGGCGTTGGCAGGAAGTGCAAGTTGTCGGACAAAATTCGCGTAGAGTGCCGGGAAGGCGCCCCAGAGCCTGTCAGGCAGGCAGGGGTTTTCTCGTGGCATCCTCTGGTTTTTGTAGATACAGAAACTATATCAAGTGTAGGGCGCGGGCATGATGATCGTCTGGGATGAGCCGAAGAGGCTGACCAATCTGGCCAAGCATGGGCTCGACTTTGCAGACCTGGACGAGACGTTCTTCCTGTCCTCGCTGGTCGTCCCGGTGAAAGAGAACCGCCACATGGCGATCGGGCGGCTTGCGGATGGTACGATCGCGGTCGTTTTCGCTGTCCTGGGAACCGAGGGCGTCTCGGTGATTTCGATGCGCCCGGCCAGCCGCAAGGAAAGGGAACTGCTATGACCAAGAAGCCGATCAGCGAAGCCAAGGTTCAGGCGATGATCGCCAGCGATCCTGATGCCCCGGAGGCGACCGACGCGCAGCTCGCCCAGGCGAAGCCCTTCGCCGAGGCATTCCCTGCGCTGGCTGAGAAGATGCGCAAGAATTTGGGCGGCCGTCCGAAGGCGGAGAACCCGAAAGTGGCCGTTTCCCTGCGCCTCGATCCCGAGGTGGTGTCCCGCTTCAAGGCGGAAGGACCGGGCTGGCAGACGCGCATGAACGAGGCGCTGCGACAGGCTGCAGGGCTGGGATGAAGCGAGCAAGTGGGTGACCCAGCTGGCGGTTGGTCTCGGCCAGCTCGTCGCTGGTCGTACGCTGTCCGTACAACATCGATTGTGGCAACCGGATGGGAGCTGCGCGTCTCTGCGCTAATCACGCACGAGCTGCTTGCTTCGCGACATCGAGCATAGCCATTCACCAGCAGATGCTTCGCTTCTTCGTCAAACTTCACTTCGGCAGACTGATTGATGATGTCTACAGCCCAGGTGCGAAGTACGGTTTGACTGGTTGGGGCAGGACCGACTGCCCGTTTTGCGGATGCGGCTATAGGTTCGCTCAATATCCCAATGGCTAGTTGTACGAGCTGGACGGCAGTCTGGCGCTCTGTTCCTGCGTCAGTCCAAAAGGTATTGATCATGGCCGAGCCAACCCCGCCAAGGAAAGTGGCGATGGCGACGACGGCGGCCAAGTGGAGTTCGGATAGCTCGGAAAGCTTCATTCCAACTCCAGTAACTAGAACGGCCACCAGCGGCGGCGGGGCGGGGTGGTGAACGGCATGGTGGAAGTATCACGGCGGGCTAGCTCCTGCGCCTGCGCTTTCCAGTCATCCCGCTCACGCTCAAGGTCAAGAATGCGCTGATCCTTTCCCTTAATTTCCGCTTCTAGCACCGCAATCCGCAACGTGTTTTCATTGATCGCCGGTGGCTTGTAGGTGTCAGAATTATCACCTTTGACACTAGCATTATCAGTTCGGTCTGATAGCCACTTCGACAAATCATCTAGCTTAATCTGCCAGTGGTTCCGGTTATTCCGGAATCCAATTAAATCTCCTACTTTCAATGCGTTCATAATTGTGCCGCGCGATACCTTCGCGCGTGACGCGGCTTGCTGAGGTGTTAACGTTGTCACTGTCATATCAGTGATAATGTCAGGCAATTGCCAGTGTGCCTAGTCGCTCTGTTTGCCAGTTACTGGTAACTTGGGTTCCAAGCCATCAAAGAACGGCTGCGAAACGGGCGGCAGGCCAGTGCCGGTCGGAAGTTGCACTTCCCCCATGCGAGGCAGCTTCCGCAGATCTTCATCTGACAGTGTGAAATCTGTCTGATCATCAGCATCAGCAATCACTTCAGCCGAGAACCGTGACAGGCGCAGGTTGTCTCGTTTATCTGCCCAAGCCACACGATCATTCAGAATATAAGCGCACTCGCGTCCCGCGCCGATCCGCACGACCTGCAGCCAATTGCCTGCCTCAAGGTCAGAAATTGCGTTCCGTATCGTTCGATCAGTCACGCTCAAGATCTTTGCCATAGTCTTTTGTGACACAACAACCGCATTTTGATTTCCGATGCTCGCTGAGAGCAGATGAAGAACAGCTGAGGCAGCAGGCTTGCGAGCTGTTAGCTGCGCCCAAGCCTCATGAGAAGCTCGATCAGTCTGAACAAAAGTTCCCCGCGGCGCACGCCGAATGTCAGTGGGCGGTGACATACGTGTCATAGATTTGTTCCTCAATTTCCGGAGGTGCGGAAACCCTGTTCCTGTTTGTAGCGCCGCACTTCACGATATGTGAAATGAAGCTAACGCCCAGTTCACGATATGTGAAGTAGGTTTCTGTTATCTAGAACGCACCCCGGAAATGAGTTTCCGGGGGTGCGGAAATCTAGCGACACTATCCACAGGATAAGCTATTGAAAAAAAAGGGCTCATTCTTTTCCCCTTCTTATGATCTTAAGGCAGGCAAAAAATGCACGGTCCGGGCGCGCTTGCGCGCCGGGGGGGAGCGCCCGCCAGGAAGCTGGCGACCCCCCGCCGAACGGACGGGCGGTGTAGTTTTTGCATGCCGTCGGACGCGAGGCCCCTTGTGGGCCGAGGGGACGACTCCGCGGGCGCAGGCGCGCGCGGTGGGTGGGGGTCCGGGGGAGGGAAAGGCGCGCAGGTCATGAAAACCCGCCCCCAATGCACGAGCGCAAGCCTCGGGATCTTTCAGCTGAGAAAAGGTGGTGCCAGCGGCCCGGAGCGCGCCCTAGAGGGGCCTTGCGGTGCGGGATCGACAGGCGGGGCTTCGAGGTTCGTCAACGAGGCCCTTGGCGGCTCTCCGGGGCGCTGCTGTTCAACCGGGAGGCGGGGTTTGGGGGTGTAAGGGGCGTTATGCGTCCGAAACCGCGCGAGACGCGCCTCGTGCGCAGGTTGTGGGGCGGGGGGCTTCCGAGTGAAACGGCCGGGGTCGAGACGGAAAAAGGACCG
>NZ_CAMZMW010000039.1:0-2492 GCF_947311865.1 Paracoccus sp. PARArs4
AGTGTCAATGGCGGAGCAAAAACCAGCCACGGGGCGGCGTAAAAGCAGGCCACGTTTATGCGCGCACTTGAGCCCGCCGGGAGGGCGTAGCCCGAGCGGCGGGCTCAAGTGCGCGTCGCGGTTTTTTACGGGGTCTGGCCGGCGTTTCGGGCCCGACTTTGCGCGAGCCTGTAGCTGTCGCCATTCATCTCGAGGATGTTGACGTGGTGGGTCAGGCGGTCGAGCAGAGCGCCGGTCAGCCGCTCTGTTCCGAAGGTCTCGGTCCATTCGTCGAACGGCAGGTTGCTGGTGATGAGCGTGGCGCCGCGCTCGTAGCGTTGCGAGATCATCTCGAAGAGTAGCTCGGCGCCGGTCTTTGACAGAGGCACGAAGCCCAGCTCATCGATGATGAGCAGCTTGACGGAGGCCAGCTGCTTCTGGAGCCGCAGGAGGCGGCGCTCGTCGCGGGCTTCCATCAACTCATTGACCAGTGCCGCGGCCGTAGTGAAGCTGACCGACATTCCTTTCTGACAAGCGGCCAATCCCAGTCCCAGAGCAACATGGGTTTTGCCCGTGCCACTCGGTCCGAGCGCAATGACGTTTTCGCGCCGCTCGATCCATTCACAACGGGCAAGTTCCAGCACCTGCATCTTGTTGAGCTTCGGGATCGCCTTGAAGTCGAAGCTGTCCAGGCTCTTCTTGGCGGGGAACTTTGCAGCCTTGATCCGACGTTCGATCATCCGTCCCTCGCGGTCGATCAGTTCCAGTTCGACAAGTCGGGCGAGGAACTGGACGTGGTCCAGGCCCTCGGCTGCACATTGGCGCGCCAGCTTCTCGTGCTCCCGCAAGAAGGTCGGGAGCTTCAGCGTCTTGAGGTGATGAGCAAGCAGGACCTGCGGAGCACCGGTCATGCCGCGTCTCCCGACAGCAGAGACATGTAGCTGGCCGCCGAGGTGGTCCCGACATTCGCGCGCGGCAGGTAGGGATAGACATCGAGGTCCAGCTTCGGCGGCCGTTTCTCAACATGGCAGAGAGCGAGGTGCTTCACGGCATCGAAGCCGACCGCGCCCAATTGCAGGGCCTTCTTCACGGCCGCGTGGAGATCATCGATGTCGAAGGTTTCCAGCAGGCGCAAAACCTGCACATATTCCCGGCGTCCCGCCTTGATCATCCGCGCCTCCATCAGGCGGCGCAGGGTTGCGAACTCCGGCGGCAGGTTCCATTCGGCAAGAGGCGCGGCCTGATCCAAAGCATTGATCTTCCTCTCGATGAGCGGGAGGTAATGCACCGGATCGAACACCATGTCCTCGCGATCATAGCAGCGGGGATGGCGTGCGATGAACTCGCCACCGCAGCCGATCACAACCTCGTCGACATAGCCCCTGATCCAGACATCGCGGTGGCCGTAGGCGACCGGCACCGAGTAATCGTTGGTCTTGTAGCGCACCAGCGCTTGGGAACTGACGCGCCCGGTGGCTTGGTCGCAGGCATCGAACGGCGCGGGTGGCAGATCAGACATCACGACCAGATCTCGCACGAGGCGTTCCCCGATGGTCTCGGACTGGCCGCGCAGAACATCCCCCTGACGTTTGCGACACTGCTCCTCCAGATAGGCGTTGAACGAAGCCCAACTCACAAACCGCGGGACCGGGACCATGAAGTTGCGGCGGGAATAGCCGACCAATCCTTCCGCGTTGCCCTTGTCGTTCCCCTTGCCGGGGCGGCCATAGCGGTCTCGGAACAGGTAGTGGGACAGGAACCCGCTGAAGAGCGTGGCCCGCTGACGTGTGCCGTCCGCCAGGATCTTCGCAACAAGACAGCGATCGTTGTCGTAGAGGACCGATACCGGCACCCTGCCGAAGAAGGCGAAGGCGTGGACGTGGCCGTCTACCCAGGCTTCCGCTGTCGCCGCGGGATAGGCGCGCACGAAGCAGGCATCACTGTGCGGCAAGTCCATAACGAAGAAGTGCGCCTTCTGCTCGACGCCGCCGATGACGACCACAGCCTCGCCGAAGTCGGCCTGGGCATGTCCTGGCGGATGGGCCAGCGGCACGAACATCTCTCGGCCGCGCCGCTCGCGCTCCCGCATGTAGTCCTTGATGATCGTATAGCCGCCGGTGAAGCCATGCTCATCGCGAAGCCGCTCGAATACCCGCTTCGCCGTGTGCCGTTGCTTTCGATGGACCTCGCGATCCCCTTCCAGCCAGCCATCGATGATCTCGGTGAACCCATCCAGCTTCGGTCGCTTCACCGGCGCCGTCCGCCGGTATCCAGGCGGAACCGAGAACGCCAACATCTTCCGAACGCTGTCGCGGGAAACCCCAAACTGACGCGCAGCCTCGCGCTGGCTCATGCCTTCTGAACAAGCCAGGCGAACCTTCCGATACAAATCCACGGTGAAAATCCTCCCGCCCTCCCTGTCGCCAGAAAGGGTAAAGGTGGACGACTTTTACGCCGCCCGCAGCGGGCTCATCCCGACGCTACCGTGGTCGACTTTCTCACCGCCGTTCTCA
>NZ_CAMZMW010000040.1:0-1966 GCF_947311865.1 Paracoccus sp. PARArs4
ATCATGCCCCCATCAGTTCGGGAGCGTGAATCACGCCGGCAAGGTGGTCGCAACCCGATTAATGGGTCCTGACCCTAGAACCATCGCCGTCGCGTGTCTCGATGTAATTTTGTGATGTTCGTGGGGTCAGGCTGCTTGTAGTTCCTTCGCAGCAAGCATTGCCCTTCGTTGGGCTAAGAAATATACTTTGAAGAATTGATAGTATTCAGCTTCATCCCGTTCTTGCTGTTCACGCTTGGCCCGAAGTTCATCAGCCGATGGTTCTATAGCTTTGGCCGTTCCTGACGCAAAGAACCATTTCATAAAGGCTTCATCATCCTGTTCGACCGCCACAGGTTTGGGCGCTGGCGCAGCTTCCGCAGCGGGCGACTCCTCGGCATGGGCTGGAACAACTTCAACAACAGCAAAGGCAGGAACGGTCTTGCTCGGCTCTTGGACAACCGTGACCGCCTGCTTACCGAAGTCGTCGGCGTTGATGCTCAATGAAAGGCCGTCACGCTCAACTGCTCCGGTCTTGTCAACAACAGTGATCGATTTCTTGCCGCGCGTCATGGCGGTATACAGCCAGTTTTCGATGGCGATTTGAGGAAGGGCGTAATCCCATTGATTGAATTTGCCCTTATCAATCGCAACGCACTCAAGATGAACATAGACGTTATCGAAGCCCATGCCCTGCGCCGAATGACATGTAATCGCATAAGAGAAATCAAATTGTCGCTTGGCATTGCTTTCCAAAGCTTGAAGTGAAAACTCTTTCTTCGCCACTTGGACAGATTTCTTGATACCCTTGAACTTAATATAAAAGTGAAATCTCGTTCGCGAAACGGACTCGATTTCATAAAGGGCATTGTTGCGATAGGTGATTTTGGTTTGTCCCGTTTTGCTGTCGCGGTAAGGATTGGAAGTGAAGTTTGCCAAGAGGAATTGACCCTCATGAAGGTTCAGAATGGTCTTGTTCTTATCGGCATAAGCGGCGTTGCCGTATCTGACCTCATGACATGCCACATTTAGTTGGTTCCGCATTTCGTTGGTCATGCAGATATGAGTTGCATCCGCTTCAATGGCGCAGTCGCGAACCAAGCGAGGATCTACGCCCGACTCTTGCCGGAAGTTTTCAGTCAACACGAAGTCAGGAACTTCGTTCAGGAACCAATTCTGCTTGTAGTCTTCCTTCAAGCCGGTGATCGGGGGAAGCTGTCTGGAATCACCAACATAGGTTACATGGATGCCTGCGAGGGCGCATGTGTCATCGATAATCATCTTCTGGCGGCGGGTAAGCATCGAAGCTTCGTCAACGATCACATGGGTAACGCCACGTTCGATAAGCTGATTGCTCAAGCTGTTCTTCGTGGTTTGGATAAGGGCTACCACTTGGTAGACGCGCGGGATACCGGCGTTCTCAAGATTGGCGGCGGCGATGTGGGTTGGCGCGACAACACAAAGATTATCACCAAGTTCATCATAGACAGCTTTGATGGCGGTAGACTTGCCAGTTCCGGCCCCGCCAACAAGGATTTTGATTTCTTTGGTGATGATGCCTTGAACGGCTGAATTCTGTTCGATTGATAGAGTTGGAGAAGCGCTTGCCATCGTTTATGTCCTTATTCTAATTTTTTCAGTTTTGTGGGTGTGGTCATCCTTGCTGTGCGAAGTGGTCTTTTTAGGTCTTGGGAAGTCGGCTCATGACTTCCAACTTCCCGCGACGAACCACAACTGAAACAATCCGAAGGACTATCCAAATATAGATAGGATTCCGCGACTTTCCCAAGGGCGTAATTCGCCCCTTTTAGCTATGCCTTTATGGAAGGTCTGATATGCATAAGCCGTCTTGTAAAACGAATCATGCCTTGGCCGAAGCCCTGTCGACAAGGATTTTTTATCACATTCCTTAGGCTCCAGACTCGTTAATTTTCAAAGCCAGAAGATGACAGTTGCGGCGAGAGCGACGGCGGACAGAAAGACCCTC
>NZ_CAMZMW010000041.1:0-1388 GCF_947311865.1 Paracoccus sp. PARArs4
AGGTGGACGACTTTTACGCCGCCCGCAGCGGGCTCATCCCGACGCTACCGTGGTCGACTTTCTCACCGCCGTTCTCAATCGCGATCTCTTCCGAGAAAGACTCGCGATGTGAAAATAGTAATCGGCAATTCGCATGAACGTATCGAAGCCGCCAGCGCTCGAGTTCTATCCAATAACTGGCAGCGCTGCCGCGTTCACTTCCAGAGCAATGCGCTCGCCCGTGTCGGCAAAAACAGGCGCCGGGTGGTCTCCGCCTTTATAGTTCCGGCCTTCGCCCAGCCCGACTTTGCGCCGGCGAAGGCTCATTGGCGGCTTGTGGCGAACCAGATGCGCGGCAAGCTTTTCACGCGTACCATGCACGCGATTACCCCGGAGGTGGATGTCATAGCCTCAACGACCTTCTCGGCCGAGCATCGTACCAAGCTGGACAGCACCAGTCCTATCACGCGGCTGAACGGCGAGATTGAGCTAGGTCCGGATGTTGTCGATATACTTCCGAACGATGCATTTATCAGGCATCGCGTCGGAGTGATCATAAATGAGTAGATGGAAGTATGAACGTTTTCACGCATTGCATACGTGGCGCTGGCTGCTCTCGCCCCCGTCTGCAATGATCCTCCGGATCAGCCGGCCTGCAGTGCGGAACGGCTGACCGCTCGGCCCGCTTTAAAGCGAGCGGCCGGCGGTGCGCTGCAAGACCTTCGAAAAATCATCCAGAGCCCCAGTCCGACGCCGAACGAAAAGTGCCTGTCAATTCGGATCCAATTGATCGTCTTCCAGCTCAGATTGTTCGTTTCTCTTGCCCTGCAGCCATATGCGCTGAAGCGAACTGGGACTCTTGGGGAGATCGGCTCTGTTGGGCATCGCTTCAGCGAGGATATCACAGGCGCAGATAAGATGGTGTGAGGCAGAATTTTTCGTCGGCCTTACCTTAAAGCGCTCGGCTAAGTCACATATAAACGCATAGAGAACGGCATCTCGGACTGGATGAACCCTGGGCTTCCTGCCGCCGGGACATTCGATTGTGCGCCTCAGGACATCACAGACAAACGTTCTAAGTTCGTAGCATAAGGGCGTATTAGTAGAGATCAGGTTTGCTGCGTGAATTTCCGCCGCGTTGAAGGCGGCAGGATTCTTTGCCGCATCTGATATGACCGTAGTTACGAAGGAAAGGTATGACCCTGAATTCTCGTTTGAGATACCCTCCTGTGCAAGTCCTCTTCTGCGTGCTCGCCTCAAGTCCTCACGAACCAAACCTCCCAGCGCTTGGGCTTCCTGCTGCCAAGATAGATCTGTGGTTGAGAGTCTGCTTAGGCTCCAGACTCGTTAATTTTCAAAGCCAGAAGATGACAGTTGCGGCGAGAGCGACGGCGGACAGAAAGACCCTC
>NZ_CAMZMW010000042.1:0-1185 GCF_947311865.1 Paracoccus sp. PARArs4
CACATGGCAAAGGCAAAGTTTGAACGGACGAAACCGCACGTCAACATCGGGACCATCGGTCACGTTGACCACGGCAAGACGACGCTGACGGCTGCGATCACGAAGTACTTCGGCGACTTCCGCGCCTACGACCAGATCGACGGCGCGCCGGAAGAGAAGGCCCGCGGGATTACGATCTCGACGGCGCACGTGGAATACGAGTCCGAGACGCGCCACTACGCGCACGTGGACTGCCCGGGCCACGCCGACTACGTGAAGAACATGATCACGGGTGCGGCGCAGATGGACGGCGCGATCCTGGTCGTGAACGCCGCCGACGGCCCGATGCCGCAGACGCGCGAGCACATCCTGCTGGGCCGCCAGGTCGGCATCCCCTACATGGTCGTCTACCTGAACAAGGTCGACCAGGTGGATGACGAAGAGCTGCTGGAACTGGTCGAGATGGAAGTGCGCGAGCTGCTGTCCAGCTACGACTTCCCGGGCGACGACATTCCGATCATCAAGGGCTCGGCCCTTGCTGCCATGGAAGGCCGCGATCCGGAAATCGGCGAGAACTCGATCAAGGCCCTGATGGAAGCGATCGATTCCTACATCCCGACGCCCGAGCGCGCCGTGGACCAGCCGTTCCTGATGCCGATCGAAGACGTGTTCTCGATCTCGGGTCGTGGCACGGTCGTGACCGGCCGCGTGGAGCGTGGCGCCGTCAACGTGGGTGACGAACTGGAGATCGTGGGCATCCGCGACACCAAGAAGACCACCTGCACGGGCGTGGAAATGTTCCGCAAGCTGCTGGATCGCGGGGAAGCCGGCGACAACATCGGCGCGCTGCTGCGCGGTATCGACCGTGACGGCGTCGAGCGTGGCCAGGTCCTGTCGAAGCCGGGTTCGGTCCAGCCGCACACGAAGTTCGAGGCCGAGGCCTACATCCTGACCAAGGAAGAAGGCGGCCGCCACACGCCGTTCTTCGCGAACTACCGTCCGCAGTTCTACTTCCGCACGACGGACGTGACCGGCACCGTGACGCTGCCCTCGGGCACCGAGATGGTGATGCCGGGCGACAACCTGAAGTTCGAAGTCGAACTGATCGCCCCGATCGCGATGGAAGAGAAGCTGCGCTTCGCCATCCGCGAAGGCGGCCGCACCGTCGGCGCAGGCGTGGTCTCGAAGATCCTCGCCTGATCCCGA